>PBRG01000203.1 GCA_002726615.1 Marinobacter sp. | reverse complement strand
CTCGGGGTGGATTACCTCCATGAGGACTCCATCCTGAGCCTGGGCTACACCAACAGCTCAGAGAACGATTACGAAGCCAACACTGTCTACTTTTCCGCCAGTCAGGAATTCTTCGGTGGCATGTCCACGGTCACCCTGGGTTATGCGCGGGGGCAGGACGAGGTGGGTGTCAGGGGGGACGAATCGTTCAGCGAAGACGCTGACCGCCAGAATTACCAGCTTGGGCTGAGCCAGGTCATGACCCGCAACAGCCTGCTGGGCGTTGACCTGGAAGTGGTGACGGACGAAGGCTATCTGCAGAATCCCTATCGTCGCAATCGCTACATCGACCCTGATGCTCAAAGGGGCTTCAGCTATCAGCTAGAGCGATATCCGGAAACCCGCACCAGTTTCTCCGTTGCCACCCGGGCCCTGTATTACCTGCCTTATCGGGCATCGATTCGCGGTGAGTTCCGCTATTTCAGTGACAGCTGGGGCATTGACGCCCAGACCTTCGAGCTCGCATACGTTCACGCCCTGAATCCTCGCTGGACGCTTGAGGGACGTGCCCGGTACTACGTCCAGGACGAGGCGGATTTCTACAGCGACCTCTACGCCTTCGAAAACTCCCAGACCCACCTGGCGCGCGACAAGGAAATGAGTGCGTTTTCCGGCACTACCCTCGGTGGCGGCGTGGTGTACGAGTGGAAACAGACCTCGCTGCCAGGCATTCAGCGCCTGCAGGCCAGCCTTTTGGTGGACTGGCTCGATTTCAGCTATGACAACTTCCGGGATGTCACTGCGTCCGGCGACTTCCTGCCGGGGCAGGAGCCCCTTTATTCGTTCGATGCCTTTGTAACCCGGGCATCGCTGATTCTTGAATACTGACCGAGTCGGAACGATTCATCATGATGACCCTGAAGAACACATTTGCACTGCACGTTGCCAGCCTGGCACTGGCGCTCTGGCTGCCGACAGCTACCGCTCAGGACAATGGCGAATCCGGGACCGACGACGGTGCCGTGGCCCTGAGCGTTGAAGAGCTGAAAAAACAGGTGATCCGCCTGAACCGGGACCTGTTCATTCTGGAAGAGGACTTGCTGTATCCCGCCAGTACCCAGTTTGCGGTGTTTCTCAGCCTCGACACCGGCGAATTCCTCAAGCTGGATTCGGTGAAGCTCAAGGTCAATGACGAAACCGTTGCAGCGCACCTGTATACCGAGCGCCAGGCCAAGGCCCTGCAGCGTGGCGGAATGCAGCGCCTGCACATCGGCAACCTCAAGACGGGCGAACACGAGGTGACGGTGTTTGTTGAGGGTATTGGCCCGGATAACCGGGCCTACAAGCAGGCCGCGACCTATCAGCTGCAGAAGGATACGGATACCGCCGCCCTGGAAGTCCGTATCCGCGACCGCTCATCCGATTACCAGCCCGAAGTGGCCATTGTTGAGTGGGAGTAACGCGGCCTGTGATTGAGTGGCTGAACCGAATGACGGCAGGTGCCCCTGCAGGGCTGACGTTGGCCAGTGCGCTGGCGGCGTTGCTTCACGGTCCGGTGGCTGTGGGTGATGAACTGCCGCAGCGCGCCAGTGATCCCGCCTATGGTGTGGCCCTGTACGAGTATTACCAGGGCAACGCGTTCGAGGCGCTGACCCGCCTCAACGTGGCCGCAGCGGAAGGTGGCATCGATGGTCACGGCGACCATCCAGCCCTTGTGGAAGGCGGCCTGATGCTGTCCTACGGCATGACTCAGGAAGCCGGTGCGCTGTTCCGGGCGTTACTGGACAAGGACGCAGCGGTGGCGCCGGGCACCCGTAACCAGGCCTGGTTCTATCTGGGCAAGGTGTTCTACCTGGAGCAGGATCCTGCCGCGGCACGAGATGCCCTTGAGCGGGTGGATGACGAGCTGCTGCAGGACGAAAACGAAGAGCTTTACCGCGAGTGGCTGTACCTTCGGGGTCAACTGGCCTTGGCCGGAACGGCGTCGGCCAATGGGGAAAGAGTTGACGAACTGATCGATGCGCTCCCGGAGAGTTCCCCCTGGCGCGCCTACCTGCATTACAACCAGGCGGTTGGCCGGCTGGCAGAGGGCCAGACGGAAGCCGCGATGGCCGATCTTTCCAGCCTTGATGACCTGCTTGACGAACTGATCAGGGAGCAGCCTGAACTTGAGCCACCGTTGGCCAATGAAATGTCTGCGCTCCGCGAACGGGTAAAACTTTCCATGGGCCGGCTTCACCTCAGTAGGGGCGATTTTGCAGGCGCGATGGCCAGCCTTGAACAAATTGCCCTGGATGGCGTGTTTTCCGACGAGGCACTGTTTGACTACGCGGTTGCCGCCTCCCGAGAGGGCAAAGCGGGCTTGGCGTTGCAAGCGTTGAATACTCTTCAGAAACGCCCCCTGTTTACACCCTGGCTGCAGCAGGTGCCCTATGCCCGCGGCTTTCTGTTCGAGCAGATGGGGCGCCAGCAGCAGGCGCTCCAGGCCTACCGCGAGGCTGCCAGCCATTACCAGTCTCTGAACACCCGCCTGTCGAGTGAGCGGGAGCAGTTGACTGAAGCGCGATTGGTCGACGCCCTTCGCTTTGGGCGTGAGGGTGATAGCCCTAGACAGGTCGGGTCGATGGACCCGGCACTGGCGCGTCCCGAACCGGGAACGCCAACCGTGCTGACCGATGCCTACGGACGCGTGAAGGTCAGGCCCGAGAATTACAGCCTGGCTGGTCTGTTGGCGACCGAGCGCTTTCAACTCTCCCTGCGTGATCTGCACGAACTCTATCGATTGCAGGATTCCCTTGGCCAGTGGCAGAAGCAATTGGAATCCTTCGATATCATGCTGGCAACCCGTGCCCAACAGCGGGAACAACGTATTCGCGAGACCCGCGACGCACTAGAGGCGCTCAACACGGATCAATGGCTGGCGCGACAGGCGGAGTACCGCAGCGCTATCGAAGACGCATTGGCCAGGGAAGACCTGCGCTTTTTCATGACGCAGAAACAGCATGAACTGGCGGACCGACTGGCGCAGGTGGAGCAGACCCTGTCGCAACTGCCGGATGACGAATCCACTCGCGAACAGCGAGAGACCTTCCAGCGGATGAAGGCGTACTTCAACTGGCGCCTTGCCGATGATTATGCGGTCAATCGTTGGGCTGCCGAAAAGCAGCTGCGGGAACTGGACCGGGCCATGAATGTGTTCGTTGATCAGCGCGCGTTGATTGAACAGGAGATGGCATCGGGTGGCGAGAATCAGGCTCTGGCTGCCCGGGTAGCGGCCCGCCAGGCCGCGTTGCAACGATTGCAGGGCGAGGTGAACAAGGCGCTCTCGGCAGCACGCACGGAGCTGCTCACCCTGGTGGATACTGAACTTCTGCAACAGAGCCAGGAAGTGCAGGGGTACCTCAGGGCAACCCGTCATGCAGCGGCGAGATTGGCGGACACGCTGTTCCTTGGTCGCAATGGTGCGACGGTAAGCCCGGCCCCCGAAGCGGGAGGTGACCGTGACTGAGCCAGTCATCCGCAGGCGCCTGGATGCCCTGCTGCCAGTGCTTTTTGCAGGCTTTCTCGGAGGCTGCCAGTCGCTCTCAATGCCGGATGTCTTTGGCGGCGGGGATGACAGGCAGCCTCAACCCGGGACACTGGCCACTCTTCAATCCATCGAGCCCACGCCCGATAGCGTCGGGGATAGTGCTAGTGAGGTATCCCTGGACGAGGTGATGGACAGCTACCGCGCCTTGCTGCCTTTGCTGGAAGACCCCGCCAAACAGGTTGCCGTGCGTCACCGGCTGGCGGACCTGGAGTTCCAGCGGGCGGAAAACACGATGGTTGAAACCGCTGTGGATGAGATGGCCGGGGCCATCGAGGCCTATGAACAGCTTTTAGCCGAGTACCCGGAGCGACCCGGTAATGATCAGGTTCTTTACCAGTTGGCCCGCGCCTACGATCTACGCGGCATGAGCGATGAGCACCTTGCCACACTGACGACGCTGGTGAACGAGCATCCGGATTCGAAATTCTGGGTCGAGGCCCAGTTCCGGCGCGGTGACCTGCTGTTCAGTAATCGCCGTTACGCCGAGGCTGAGCAGGCGTTCCGTACGGTGATCGACGCCGACCCGGCCAGAAGGGACGACGCCTCGTTCCTGGTCAACGCTCATTACATGCTGGGCTGGAGCCAGTTCAAGCAGGGTGACTATCGGGAAGCGCTGTTCAGTTACATCAATGTACTGGATCTGGTGATGCCCGAAGAGCAGGACGTGGAATCCGTCGGGCAGGAATACCGAACCATGATGGAAGACCTGTTCCGCGTGTTCGGGCTTTCGCTGTCCTACCTGGACGGCGCGGACACCCTGCAGGCCATCTTCCGTGAGACCGGCGAGAAACCCTATGAAATCCTCGTGTATGACCGCTACAGCGACCTGCTGCTGGAACGGGAGCAATACACAGACGCCATTGACGTGTTCGAGCGCTACATCGATGCGCGGCCACTGAGCCCGTGGGCGCCTCGATACCACATGCGCATCATCGACACCCTGGCGCAAGCCGGCTTTACCGCCGACATACCGGATCGCAAGGCAGCGTTCGTTCGGGATTACGGCATTCACGGCGCCTACTTGCAACAGGCCGATGACGAAACAGCACAATATATCGGGCAGCAACTGGAAGAACTGATTCCGGAGCTTGCCAACCGCCACTATGTGCTGGCGGGCGAGACAGAAGGCCTGGAATCGGATGAACACTATCGCCAGGCGGCGGTGTACTACGATGCCTTTGCGGATACCTTCCCGACCCATTCCCGCACACCGGAGATGCTGTTCCTGCTGGGTGAAACCCATGTAGAACTGGCCCAGTGGCCGGAAGCCATCGAAGCCTTTGAACGTGTGGCCTATGACTTTCCCTGGGAGGGCGAGCCTCCCGAACGCGCCGCGGAGGCCGGCTATGCCTCTGTTCTGGCATTCCGGGAGTACGCCAGGACCTGGCCTCGGGAACCCGCTGAAACCTATAACGACTACGCCGAGTTCCAGCAGTTGAATCGCCAACGGTTCGTCAATGCTTTCCCTGATGACCCGCGTTCGGAAGAAGTGCTCTACATCGCCATGCAGCATGAATTTGAGCGGGGCCGTTACGGGCAGGTGGTGAAAATGGCGGATCGCATGATCGCCCGCGTTCCCGCCCCCGGGGCGGAGATACTGACTGAAACCGGGTTACTGAAAGCCCACAGCCTGTTTGAGCTGGGCCGCTACGCCGAGGCGGAAGCCACCTATCAACAGGCACTGCGAGTCATGGCTGAAACCGATGAACGGCGTCCGGGTGTTATTGAAAGCCTGGCCGCGTCCGTTTTCCGTCAGGCAGAAGCGCTGGCGGATGCCGGCGATACCGCGGGCGCGGTCAGTGAATTCCTGCGTGTGGGTGAGGTTGCGCCAACCTCGGCACTGCGGGCAAACGCCGAATACGACGCTGCCACTCTGCTGATCGAACTCAGTCACTGGCAGGATGCCATCGACGTAATGGTGGCGTTCCGGTCCCGCTATCCCGACCACGAGCAGATCGATTCCCTGCCGGCGCGTCTGGCATTAGCCTACCGCGAGACAGAACAATGGGAGAAAGCCGGGGATGAGTTGAACAACCTCATTGCCATGGCGACCACGGAAGAAGAGAAGCGCGAAACCCTGCTGATCGCGGCGGATCTGTACGAGCGTGCGGGCAATACCGGCAAGGCCATCGATACCTGGCGGCGGTACGCCAATACCTATCCGGAACCACTGGACGTCTACATGGAAGCCGGCAACAGCCTGGCTGGCTTGTACGACGAGATTGGCGACGACAGTAGCCGCCGTTTCTGGCTAAGGAAGCAAATGGATGCGGTGGACAACAATCCCGACGAGGCAGACGACCGCATGCGTTACCTGGCGGCCGAGGCCTCGGCCATCCTCGCCCGGGAGGCGCTGGCGTATTACGACAGCATTCGCCTGACCTTGCCCCTGAATCAGAGCATGGCGGCCAAGACCGAAGCGCTGGAAGAGGCCGTTATCGCCTACCAGAAAACCGTGAGTTACGGCGTATCGTCCTTCTCCACCGAAGCCGGCTATCAGATTGCGCACATCTATGCACGCCTCGGCCGCGACCTGATGGACTCCGAGCGCCCGGAAGGATTGTCGGAGCTGGAGTTGGCTCAGTATGAACTGTTGCTGGAAGAGCAGGCCTATCCGTTTGAGGACAACGCCATCGATATTCACGAACAGAACGCCAGCCGCGCCCGCAACGGTATTTTCGACGAATGGGTTCAGCGCAGTTACGAAGCCCTGAAAACGCTGTTGCCGGGCCGCTACAACAAACCTGAAATCACCGTAGAGGTTGTCGATGAGCTGGGCTAGGTCATTCCGGGGTTGGACGAGAGTGGGCCTGCTGCTGGCTGTCCTGCTGGTGGCCGGTTGTGCGTCCTCGCCCAAAACCGATCCGGCAGATGTAGCGGAGGCAGAGCGCCAGGCCCGTGAGGCCGAGTTAACCCAGGAATTCAGCGAGGCAGTTGCCTTGCTCAGGGGAGGGGATAGCGGCAACGCGCGGGATCTGTTTGAGCAGATCCATCAGGCCGACCCAGAGCGAACCGGACCCTTGGCCAATCTTGGGATTATTGCCCTGCAAGAAGGCAATGCCGACGAGGCGGAAGCGTATTTCCGGCAGGTGCTTGAACGTGACCCGGAACACAGCGCAGCATTGACCCATCTTGGGGTATTGGCCCGGGAGCAGGGCGAGTTCGAGCAGGCGAAAACCCTTTACCGGCAGGCGTTGGAAGCCGACCCGAATCACCTGCCAGCCATGCTGAACCTGGCCATCCTGCTGGATATCTACCTCGGCAGGCTGGAGGAAGCATTGCCTCTCTACGAACAGTATCAGTCGCTGGCGGAAGAGCCGAATCCGCGTCTCAAGGACTGGATCTTTGATGTCAGGAACCGTTTATGACCGCCAGAAAATATCTACTCAGCCTGTTGCTGTCGATTATTGCATTTCCCTGCGTTGCCCAGGATGGTGTTGTGACCATTGAAGGCACGCGCATCCGGGGCGATCAGGAAGTGCCGACGGTACTCTACCTGGTGCCCTGGCAGGCTCCGGCCGTGCAGTCACTGGCCCGGCCGGATGAGCGGTTGATGCTCCAGCGCCCCATCGCGCCCCTGGAGCGCCAGGAATTCCAGCGTTTGGTGTCCTATCATCAGTATTTCCGCGCCTCCGTGGAGGATGGCAAGACCTCCGGACGCCCCGATGCAACACCGGAATGAGAGCTGCGTCACACGTTGTTTGTGCACATACGCATGTAAAAACAAACCGCTACAAAGACTTGCGCGAACTTACCCCTGCCGGGGCGGTTGCCGCATACACTAGCCTGCAAACACGGACTATGGAGTGCCCTGAAAATGATTGAAACCGCCGTTCGCTTCTTCCAGGAAGGTGGCTTTTTCATGTATCCGATTGCCATCGTGCTGATTATCGGACTCATCGTTGCCGCCGAACGTTACATCTACCTCTCTGCCCAAAAGATTACCAATCGCCGGGATTTCAACCGGTTGCACCACATGATTGGTGGTAAGGATCTGAAGGGCGCGCTGAATTATGCCTCCGAGTCCGGCAGTGCCATGGCCTCCATGATCGGCTTCGGTCTCCAGCGCCTGGCCCGTCGCCAGTCCCGGGAAGAGATCGAGTACGCGATGGAAGAGGGGCTTCTGGAAGTCATGCCTCGCCTCGAGAAGCGCACCCAGTACCTGTCCACCCTGGCCAACATTTCCACGCTAATGGGGCTGCTTGGCACCATCATCGGCCTGATCGCGGCCTTTACCGCGGTTGCCGCGGCAGACCCGTCTCAGAAAGCAAGCCTGCTGTCCCAGAGTATATCCGTAGCGATGAACACCACCGCCTTT
>PBRG01000202.1 GCA_002726615.1 Marinobacter sp. | reverse complement strand
CCGCCAATACCCTCGTTATACATCTGAGCTGCCTTCCAAACGATCAAAGGCAGAACTTTGTGATCAATCCTTTGAGGATTTTTACCGCCGGGTCCAGCTGCGACAACTCCAGGAATTCATCGGGTTGGTGTGCCTGGTCGATGTAACCGGGGCCCATGACCAGGGTTTCCATTCCCAATTTCTGCAACCAGGGTGCTTCTGTGGCGAAGGCCACCGCTTCCGCACTGTGGCCCGTCAGCTTCTCACAGGCGCGGACCAGTTCGGCTTCGGCCGGGGTTTCAAAGGGCGGCACACCATCGAACAACGGCTCAAATGTCAGCGACAACTCACGGCTTTTGGCGACCGGCTGCAGCGTGTCGAGAATCTCCTGGCGCAGTGCCTTCATGTCCATGCCGGGCAACGGTCGAAGATCAAAATGCAACTCGCAGCGGGCGCAGATGCGATTAGGATTATCACCACCGTGGATGCAACCCAGGTTCATGGTGGGTAACTGAACCCTGAAATTGGGGTTGCTGTATTTCGCCTGCCACCCCGACCGCAGGGCCAGCAGTTTACCCAGCGCCTCGTGCATGCCCTCCAGGGCATTGCGTCCAAGGGACGGGTCAGAGGAATGGCCGGACTGGCCCTCGAACACCAGGCGCTCCATCATGATGCCCTTGTGCATGCGCACAGGCTTCAAGCCGGTAGGCTCGCCGATGACCGCATAGCGGGCCTTGGGACGACCGGCCTCGGCCAGCGCCCGGGCACCGTCCATGGAACTTTCCTCATCGGCGGTGGCGAGGATGATCAATGGCTGCTTCAGATCCTGGCCCACAAAGGCCTTGGCCGCCTCTATGGCCAGCGGGAAAAAGCCTTTCATGTCGCAGGTGCCAAGGCCATACCAGCGGTCGTCCCGCTCGGTCAGGGTAAACGGGTCGCTTTGCCAGCGCTTGTCATCAAACGGGACGGTATCGGTATGGCCCGAGAGCACCAGACCGCCGGGGCCACTGCCCAGTGTGGCGATCATGTTGTACTTTCCGGGCAATCCGGGCACTTCCAGTATCTCGACGTTGAACCCCATGGGCTCCAGCCATTCGGCCAGGGTACGCACCACCGGTTCGTTGCTGTGATCCCACTCGGCAGACGCACTGCTGATCGACGGTTGTGAGATCAGCCTGGCAAGCATCTCGCGAAGGTCAGGCAGGTGTTGGATGGATCCGGACATAGAACACTCTCCGCCCTGATGTGGGGCTAGCGGGCCTGGCCTTGGCGCCAGACCTCAAACGTTGCAATCAGTCGAATGGCAATCGGATACGCCACTTCCCCGCCATCAATCAGCCGTGCGACTTCCAGTCGTTCGTCGCCCACGCTGACCAGGCGGCCTTCCACAACATTACCATTGTCCAGCGTAACTCTCACCGTGCGCCCGACCCAGGTTTGCGCATTCTCCGTGTTGGCCAGGTTCCAGCCATCAACAATCGGGGCACTCTCTCCCGGCACCACCGGTTCAAGCACTTCCTCCGGCACATCCGGTACCGCGGGTTCGATACGTTCAAGATAGACATCGGGCACCGCCGAACGGTTGTAGCGGACGGCGAGGCTGATGTCTGTGGATTCTCCACTGCGAACGGGTATTCCCCATGCCGGTGCCGAGGGGTTCAGTTCCAGCGTCAATTCCCCGCCTTCTGTCAGCCATTGCCGATACAAGGCCAGCAACTGGTCGCTGGCACCAAAGCCAAGGGCCGCCAGCGACTCGCGAAACGCTGCCATGACGATACCGGCCCATTCCCCGGTTTCTACACCCGATTCCCGGGCACAGTAGGCCGCAACTCGACGCATCAGACCACCATCCCGCAGTGTCACGGTTACCGGCGACTGCGTGGATTCCGACAGGGCCGGCAGTGATAGGGGATCCAGGCGAGCGCCGGGCCAGTCCAACTCCACGCTGCCGGCGTTGGCCGTTGTCAGCTCCGCGTAGAGGCCATCACCACTCTGAATGACCATAGCCTCACCGGACACACCATTTACACCAAGACGCATCAGATCACCACTGCCCAGTTGCTGGCGATGATCAGGACCGCAAACCGGTGAGAACAATGCGGGGGCTGCCTCGCCCGCTGCCGTCACCCAGTTGCGGAACATGTTGGTGTCGAGCCCCAGGCTCAGGTTCTCTGCCACCAATGACCAATGTGGGGGCAGATCCGCAGGGTCCAGGAGCGCGTTCACGAGGGCAACCGGAGAGCCCGCATTGAACATCAACCGGTGGAACGCCACCGGGCGGGTAAGCCGGAAGTCCTGGTAGCTGCCATCACCCAACACCAGTCGGCCGACAAGGTCCGAGCGAATATTACCCCGATCAATAACGCCCAATTCCTCAATCGCCTGCTGGGCATCGGCCAGCCGCTGGTCAGCCAGCCACCAGATCGCCCCCTTGAACGACAGGTAGCCTATCAGAGCCAGGATAACCAGAAAGGTCAGCAGGCGCTTCATGATTTGGTCCTCTTGGGGCATGACGCCAGGGTGTTACCTCGCACAGCGAGGCAATAGGCGGCAATGGTCAGTTACGGGAGATCAGGGTACCGACACCTTCGTCCGTGAAGATTTCCAGCAACGTCGCGTGGGCCACGCGGCCGTCGATGATATGGGAGGTTCGAACGCCATTCTCCACGGCGTTCAGAGCGCAGCGGATCTTGGGCAGCATACCGCCGTGGATGGTGCCATCGTCAATCAGGTCGTTAACCTGTTTTGCGGTCAACCCGGTCAGCACTTTATCTTCCTTGCTCTTGAGGCCGGACACATTGGTTAGCAGGATCAGCTTTTCCGCCTTCATGGCCTCCGCCACCTTACCCGCTACCAAATCGGCATTGATGTTATACGACGCGCCATCGGGACCGACACCAATCGGAGCAATCACCGGAATAACATTGCTGCGGGTGAGCATGTCAATCACTTCCACGTTCACACTCGCGACTTCACCCACATGACCGATATCAATGATTTCCGGACGCTGCAGTTCCGCAGAACGGTTCATGACTTCCAGCTTGCGGGCGCGGATCAGGTTGGCGTCCTTTCCAGTCAGCCCCACGGCCGTCCCACCATGAGCGTTAATCAGTGAAACAATCTGTTTGTTGACCTGGCCACCCAACACCATTTCCACCACGTCCATGGTCTGGCTGTCGGTGACCCGCATGCCGTTCACGAAATTGGATTTGATGTTAAGGCGTTCGAGCAATTCACCAATCTGGGGGCCACCACCGTGGACCACGATGGGGTTGATACCCACCAGCTTCATCAGAACGACATCACGGGCGAAGCTGCTTTTCAGCTCCTCATTTTCCATGGCGTTGCCGCCGTACTTGATCACCACCGTTTTTCCGGTAAACCGCTGGATATAGGGCAGCCCCTTACTCAGTACGGCCGCCACCTGCATTGCTGTTTCACGATCCAGAGCCATTCATCTTGCCTTGTTAGTCAGAAAAGTCGGTCATTATTCCAGAGCTGTCAAAAATCCGCGACAAGGTCCGGAGCCGCCTTTTGAAGCTGCTCACGGAATACCGCCTTGATACGCTCGAGCGCCTCCTCGGTTTCTGCCTCGAAGCGAAGCACCAGCACCGGCGTTGTGTTGGAAGCCCGGCACAGACCCCAACCATCGGTAAACTCCACGCGGATACCGTCAATGGTACTGATGTTCCCATCACCGAAGTCCCCTTCGCGACTCAGCTTCTCTATCAGCGGGAACTTGGTCTCGTCCGAGACCTCCACGTTCAGCTCCGGTGTACTGATGTCTTCTGGGAAATCCTCAAAAACCTCATCGCAATGCCGGTCTTCGACACCAAGGATTTCCAGCAACCTGGCAGCAGAATACAAGCCGTCATCAAAACCCATCCAGCGTTCGCCGAAGAAGATATGTCCACTCATTTCACCCGCCAGCAAGGCTCCGGACTCCTTCATCTTGGCCTTCATCAGGGAGTGACCGGTTTTCCACATGATTGGCCGCCCCCCAGCCTCGGAGATCACGCCCGCCAGACGACGGCTGCACTTTACGTCATACAGCACATCGGCACCGGGGTTACGCGACACCACATCCCGGGCAAAAAGCATCAATAGGCGGTCCGGCCAGATGATCTTTCCGGTGTTGGTCACGACCCCCAGACGATCGCCATCGCCATCGAAAGCCAGGCCGATATCGGCACCTTCGGCCTTCACACACTCGATAAGGTCGGCCAGGTTTTCCGGCTTGCCAGGATCGGGATGATGATTGGGAAAACTACCATCTACCTCACAATAGAGCGGTATCACTTCACAGCCCAACTCTTCGATCAGCAACGGTGCGAGCTCGCCGGCGATGCCATTTCCAGCATCCAGAACCACTTTCAAAGGTGCCGCAACCGCAATATCACCCACGATACGATCCAGATAGGCGCGGCGCACATCTTCCGAAGACTGGGAACCTTGGCCAATGGCAAAGTCCCCCGTGCGGATTCGCTCGAGCAGTTTCTGGATGGCCTCGCCGTGCAGGGTTTCGCCACCCAGCATGATCTTCAGACCGTTATAGTTGGCCGGGTTGTGACTGCCGGTCACCATGACACCGGAACCGGTATCCAACTCGTGGGTCGCAAAGTAGAGTACCGGGGTGGGCACGGCACCGACACGGATCACGTTGCACCCAGTGGCCATGATGCCCCGCGCCAGCGCGTCGGCCAGGTCCGGGCTCGAATGCCGGCCATCATACCCAATGCAAAGGCTGTCCACCCTCCGCTCAATAGCTTCACTGCCGATGGCACGGCCGATCACGGTGACAATATCCGCCGTCAGGGTTTCGTCAACAATGCCACGAATGTCGTAGGCCCGGAATATGGTGTCTGAGACCTCGGCCTCAGGCAGGCTGACTTCTTCAACGTCTAGCGTATCGTCCAGGCCATCGGACCCGCCGAAGCCCAGCACGTCGTCATCGCCATCAAGCATATCAATGTCCAACACATCTTTGTCCTGGAACAACGGCTCATCTGCGGTTGATTGGGACGGCGGCCGACTGCCCGGTTTCGGCCGCGCCGATTCACCGGCTTTGGCGACCCGTTTTTCCACCATCTGGGCGAGCCGGTGCAGCACCTCCGCCGTCGACGCCACCATGTCCCATTTCAGTGCCGGTGGCTTGACCCGCTCACCACCAAAGACCTTGTGTGTCCATTGGATCAAGGCTGTTACGTCCTGCCGCAGACCTCGCTGGGCACTGCCGAGCACTACCCAGACAATGATAGCAGCGACCAGTGCCGGAACCAGAGCGAATACGATGGCCAACGTGCCACTGAAAAGGGGCGCGGGTTCGGAGGCAGGGGTGTATCTGAGTTTCCAGTCAGGGTTGACAAGGTCCCGCTCGTACGTCGGGCCATTGCCACTACCACGGCTGACGATGTTACGCGTTGAACCGTTCACCGACTGTACCAGGGAAAACTCTCCGCCCAATGCCGGGTTTACACCGGCCATCAGCGGTTGCAGCCGGGCCGCATCGAATACCACCAATACGCTGCCAGTGACTGCGCGGCTCTGGGGGTTGCGAACCGGCGTCGACATCTGCAGGTACCACTGGCCGCTGCGCGGAAACGCATCTGGAAAAAGCCTCTGACCCGTCTCCGCGCGGCGCGCAAGATCCAGGCCGGAAAAGCCCAGTGTTGGTTCGGAGGATGTGCGGGGAATGTCTCCGTAGGGAAAGAGGTAAACGGCCTCAATATCCGGCAACACCCTGGCGAGATTCGCCGCGGCGGCGCTCAGGGGGGCCTCTCCTCTCAGCGCGGCGCGCACATAATCCTGATCGGCGATACCCTCAACCGTGTCCTGCAACAAGGCGAGCTGCTGATTGATACGCACAGCTGCAGCGTCTGCCTCCAGGGCGGCCTGAGCTTCATAACGACGGGACTCTGCCGGAACCGCCAGCAGAAAATACAGCAGTGCTGCCGAAGCCACTCCGGCAAGCACCACCACGAGGGCCTGGAAAACAGCGACTGACGTCAGCCGTTTATGCCGTGGGCCGGTCGCGGATTTTTTCTCGTTGCTCTGTTTTTTTGTCTGCTTCCTGTCCGGTTTGGCGTCAGATGCAGCATCCTCAGAGTTCTTCTTTTTGCCAAGCTTCATAGTCCATCCTGCAGGTGTTTTCGCCCGAATTCTTCAATTATCAGGGAAGTATAGACCCTGGGCAGTGATCTGCGTCTGATACCTTATCGGGTTCCCGTGGAACCAAAACCGCCGTCACCTCGCACACTGGCGTCAAAGGACGACACCACTTCAAAGTCTGCCTGTACGACTGGCACAAGCACCAGCTGCGCAATGCGCTCACCCACGTTGATGGTGAACTCGGTTTGCCCCCGATTCCAGCAGGAAACCATTAATTCGCCCTGATAGTCAGAATCAATCAGGCCGACCAGGTTACCCAACACAATGCCATGTTTGTGGCCGAGGCCGCTGCGGGGAAGAATCATCGCTGCCAACGAGGTATCCGCGATGTGAATCGAGAGCCCGGTCTTTATCAGTTCGGTCTGCCCCGGTTTGAGTGTGAGCGGCGCGTCCAGACAGGCACGCAGATCCAGGCCGGCAGAGCCGTCCGTCGCATATTCGGGAAAGGGAACTGAACGACCGATCCGGTCATCCAGGATGCGTACCTGAAAGGTTTTGCGGGTCATTGGTTTTCCTTGTTACAGACTGCCAGCGGAGCCAGCCTTTGATTTGAGATGTTCACCAATCAGCGCAATCAGCCGCTCAGCGATTGCCAACTTGGTATCGGGCCCGATGACCTCCCGGCCCTGTGGCCAGAAAGCGATCACAGCATTATTGTCACTGTTGAAGCCCAGCCCCGGCGCAGACACGTCATTGGCCACAATCATATTCAGCTTTTTGCGTGTCAGTTTATCGAGGGCATAGTGCTCAACGTCCCGGGTTTCTGCCGCAAAACCCACGGTAAAGGGCGCATCGGCACGCGCCGCTATGGCGGCGAGGGTATCGGGATTACGCACCAGCGACAGTCTCATGCCCTCGTCCGTTTTCTTGATCTTGTCGCCGGCACAGCTGTCGGGGCGATAATCCGCCACCGCCGCCGTCGCAATAAACAGATCGCAGCCTTCATCCACGGCGCCACTAGCATGCTCCAGCATGTCCTGTGCCGTTGTCACACTGCGAACCTCAACGCCCGCCGGCGCTTCAATGGACACCGGACCACTGACAAGGACGACGTTCGCACCGGCCATTCTTGCGGCTGAAGCCAACGCATACCCCATTTTGCCAGAGCTGTAATTGCTGATATAGCGCACCGGGTCAATCGGCTCCCGCGTAGGACCTGCGGTAATAACCACACGCCGCCCCGCCAGTGGGCCTTTGGTAGCACCGGAAATCAGGTCAAACAACACGGTGGGCTCCAGCATCCGACCCGGCCCCACATCACCGCAGGCCTGGGCGCCCTGGCCGGGCCCCAAGAGGGTCACCTGGGCATCCGCCGCCAGCAGTTCAATGTTTCTCTGGGTCCTGCGGTTGCTCCACATGGCCTGATTCATCGCCGGAGCCACCGCGATGGGGGCTTCTGTGGCACAGCACAGGGTGGTCAGCAAATCGTCGGCCATGCCCTGAGCCAGGCGAGCAATGAAATCCGCGGAGGCGGGCGCAACCACTACCTGATCAGCCCATTTTGCCAGTTCGATATGCCCCATTCCGGACTCTGCTTCCGGATCCAGCAAAGAAGTTCTGACCGGCTCACCGCTAAGCGCCTGAAACGTCAGCGGTGTCACGAAGGCCTCGGCGCCACGGGTCATCACAACCCGCACCTCGTGACCAGACTTTTTCAGCAGGCGAACCAGTTCTGCGCTCTTGTAGGCAGCAATGCCACCGGTCACACCCAGCAGAATTCGTTTAGCGGCCATCAACGGCTCCGTATTCATCACGAAATGAAAGGCTTATAAGATAGCATGCCAGAGCGCTGTCGGCAGCCTCACAGCATGCTAGAATTCCAACTGCTCACAGGGCACCACCGCCCCGGTATTCAAGGCGCAGGATGCGCTTCATCACGATAGAAAGGACTCCATCATGTCAAATTCAGACTGGCCCACCGACGAACGCCCGAGGGAACGCCTGCTGGCCCACGGCGCCGCCAGCCTGTCGGACGCGGAACTACTGGCCATATTTTTGCGAACCGGCACGGCCGGCACGCCCGTGATGGCGCTCGCCCGCCATCTCACCGAAGCCTTCGGTGGCCTGCGGGGATTGATGACCGCTTCCCGCAGGCAATTCTGCGACGTTAAAGGGCTTGGCACCGCAAAGTACGCTCAGGTCCAGGCCGCCATGGAAATGGCCCGACGGGTCATGGACGAGCCGCTTCGCCAGGGGGACCCATTGCGCTCACCGGAGGATACCCGGCGTTTTCTGTGCAGTCGCCTTGGAACCTACCCCCATGAGGTTTTCTCAGGTCTGTTCCTGGACAACCGGCATCGGGTGATCCGCTATCAGGAGTTGTTCCGGGGAACCATAGACGGCGCGGCCGTCTACCCGCGGGAGGTCGTCCGGCAAGCCCTGGAATCCAACGCAGCGGCCGTTATTTTTGCCCACAACCACCCCTCAGGGGTTGCAGAACCCAGCCAGTCGGACATCTCACTGACCCGGCGATTGAAAGAAGCGCTGGGATTGGTGGATATCAGGGTTCTTGACCATATGGTTGTCGGCCATGGTGAGGTAATATCGCTTGCAGAACGGGGGTTGATGTAAATCCGGCGGTGCTTCGCCGGAAAACTGGCCAAATTCCCAACAAATTTTTGCGTTGGGGAGGCAGTTCTGGTATAAAAGCGTCCCTTTCTGGCGGCGTCTGGCGAGCAGCGTGCATTTTTTGAGGCGCAGGTAGCAACCAGAGACCCGATTAAACGATTTAAATACGCATTTTCAGGACCAAAGCTCAGGTCGGAGGCAAGTATGTCCAGAGTCTGTCAGGTTACCGGTAAGCGACCGGTCACCGGTAACAACGTTTCTCACGCGATGAACCACTCACGTCGTCGTTTTCTGCCCAACCTGCAGAACCATCGCTTCTGGGTTGAATCAGAGAAGCGCTTCGTAAAGCTGCGCGTATCCACCAAGGGTATGCGTGTTATCGACAAAAAAGGCATTGACGCTGTGCTGGCCGATCTTCGTGCCCGCGGCGAGAAATTTTAAGGAGCCGCATCATGCGCGAGAAAATCAAGCTGGTT
>PBRG01000201.1 GCA_002726615.1 Marinobacter sp. | reverse complement strand
TTCGTTTCTCCTTTTTCTTTTTATTCTTCTCTGGTTCGCTGTCTTTGTTCTTCTGTTTCTTTTCCTATTTTCTGTTTTTTGTTTTTTTTTGGTTTCCTTGTTTCTGTTTTCCTTCTTCTTCTCTTTATCCTTTTTCGTTACACCTTCTGCCGTGCCCTGGGGGCCATCAACCCCACCCCGGGCAATCCTGCGGGCGGCGTTTTCCATGCCTTGCATGCCGTCCTGGATGCCCTGAATACCAATGCCTAATGTATTGCTGATCATAACTGCGCAGCCCAATGACCATATATTGACACCAGTAGGCCACACATTTGGTCAATTTTCAAACAAAACGGCAAGATCCAGGACCTTGGCCAGCTCCCGCGGATCGGCACGCTCCTGCCATGGCAACACACCCAGGCATGGCGCAGGCAGGTTCCGAATCAGATAGTCGAGGGTTTCCTGCTCACAGGTCATGGCCGCTGGGTCCGGTCGATTGGCCACCCAACCTGCGATAGACAAGCCATCGCGGTGGATAGCTTCAGCAGTTAACAATGCATGGTTGATACAGCCCAGCTTCAGGGGTACCACCATAATGACAGGCATGCCCAGAGCGACGGGCATGGCGGCGTAGGTTTCACGGTCATTGAGCGGTACCCGCCAACCCCCAGCGCCCTCCACCAACAGCAAATCCGCGGGACGCATCTGCAGCCCGCGGCAGAATCCAACCAAACGTTCCGCGGTGAGGTGCCGCCCCGCTTGGGCAGCTGCCACATGGGGCGCGATGGCGGGCAGCAAGGCTACCGGGTTCACCTGATCGTAAGGCAACGGTTCCGACATGGATTCCATCAGTATCAACGCATCTTCATTGCGCAGACCTTCCGGTGTTTCGTCGCAACCAGACGCCACCGGTTTCATCGCAAGCGTTTTCTTCCCCAGGGTTGCGGCTGCCTCAAGAATCGCAGCAGACACCAGTGTTTTTCCCACACCGGTGTCGGTACCCGTCACAAAGTAATTCTTTCTGGCCATAGATCAATTAACCCCATGTCAGTCCGGCAGACAGCAACTCAGCCATGCCGATGTGTAAGTTGCCTGTATTCGGCCTTCCCCGTTTTGAGGATAATAACCGCACATGGCCCGCAAACGGCCAGGCGCGGTTGCGCTTTGACGCCGCGATACGCCTTTGTACCCGGCACCGATAGCCTTGAGCTCCGCCAGTAGGGCCAGCGGTGAGGGATAATCCAGTGAAATCGTCTCGATCGCCAGTTGCGGGGCCGGGAGCGTTTCGAATGCCAGTTCCCGAAAACGCGCTTCCGGTTCAAAACGATTCACATGCTGATGCCCGGGGTCTGCCCTGTACCAGGCTTCCCTAAGTTCGTCGAGGGTACCCTCCAGCAATGTCGACACCAGTAGCCGACCGCCTGGGCGCAGAACCCGACGGCATTCGGCAAGCACGCCGGCCGGGTCACGGCACCACTGAATCATCAAATTACTGAAGACCACGTCCACACTGTTGTCCGGCAACGGCAACGCCTCGGCATCAGCCTCGATCCAACGAATGCCGCTCGGGTTGACCGATCGGGCGTAACGAAGCATTCCCGCGGCAATATCAACACCGGTCACCTGGCTCCCCGGAATCGACGCCAACTGCCCCGTAAACCACCCGGTGCCGCTGCCCAGATCGAGTATCTGGGGTCCATCCGCGCATTGGGCCTGACGAAGCCCTTCTTTCAACTGGTCCAGCAGGACTTGCCCCATATAGCGCTGCAGCCGGGCAGCGGGATTGTAGGTATGGGAAGCGGAGCCGAAGTCGCGAGCAATTGTGGATTTCGGAGGCACCCAGTCGTGGGCGTTGGCTGTTACAGGGTCCATTGAACCTCCTTGCCGAAAACAAACCGAAGGATTTCGTCATGGCAACGCGAAAGCGCCTGCCCTCGAGGCCAATGGGTCATACCGGGGACCGAAACGACCTTGGCGATTTGAGACGGATGAAACGTGTGCTCCCAGCACTGGACGACCACATCCTCGCTTGCCTGGAGATGAAGTGTCGGCACGGGTAGAGCACTCCACAGAGACCGCTGGTCTTCGCTACCCAACCAATCCAGCCCCCGCGCCAGGCTCAAGTCGCTCACTAAAGGCCCTCTTGCGAGCCAGGGGCGCAGTTCCTGCCGGGCTTGCGAGCCATCGGGGCAGCCGTGAATCAAAAGTTGCTGAAAGCGCCGCCAGGCAAAGCCGGCATTTTGAGACACCTGTTCCCGGAACGCTTCAAAGGTATCCGCTGTCATTCCGGCAGGCCACTGCGGCCCAGCTACAAAGCGGGGGAACCCGGCCAAAGTGATTGCCTTGCTGACCTGAGCAAAACCGCGCGAGGCAGCCGCCATAACCACCTGTGCCCCCTGGGACCAACCCGCCCAAACTGACGGACACGGATAACGCTCCAGCAGATAATCCGCCACCTCTGTGACCGAATCGCATCGGGACATGAGGGCATCGTTCAGCGATATCAGATGAATCTCCCCTGGCCAGCGATCGAACAACGGAAGCAGCATGGCGGCATCGACACCCCAACCACCCACTACCACCATCGGGATTCGTGTTTCCACAGCGTTCATACCACCTCTGCAGAAGGCCTGCTCAGCAGTGAACGGCAGTCCGCCAACGCGGACAGCAACGTTGCCAGGTCTTCCGACGAATGTGCAGCGCTGAAGGTGACCCGCAAACGAGCCTGGCCTTCCGGCACAGTCGGTGGCCTGATCGCTGTAACCATCAGCCCCCTCTCCTCCAGGGCCTGACTCAATGCGAGGGCCGCCCAGTTGTCGCCCACCATGATTGGCTGTATTGGTGTGCGGGATGGCATCAACTCATAGCCCAATGCCAATGCTTCCTTGCGGAACTCTGAGGCCAGCATCTGCAGGTGACTGCGACGGCTGTCTTCCCGTTCAATCAGGTCAAGGCTGGCACAGGTGGCCAGTGCAATGGCCGGAGGCATGGCGGTGGTGTAGATATACGTGCGGGCTTTCTGTACCAGGTAATCCATCAACAGCTGCGGGCCGGCCACAAAGGCGCCACTGGTACCCACAGCTTTGCCCAGGGTGCCGATCAGTAAGGGAACGTCCTCCTCGGACAGTCCCAGCTCCATCAGACAGCCCCTTCCCTGCGGCCCCAATACGCCCAGCCCATGGGCGTCATCCACCACCAGAAGGGCATCGTGCGCTCGACACAATGCCGCCAACTCCCTCAATGGCGCGATATCCCCGTCCATGCTGAATACGCCGTCTGTCACCACCAACTTGTGGCCATCGGTAGCGGCAAGCATGTCGGCCAGGGCATTCATATCACCATGGCGATAACGACGCAGCCTGGCGCGGCTGAGGATACAACCATCGACGATGGAGGCATGGTTCAGGCGATCCGAGAAGATGGTATCGCCGCGACCCGCCAGCGCCGAGATCACGCCCATGTTGGCCATATAGCCGGTTGAGAAGAACAGTGCCGAACTGCGTCGGGTAAAATCTGCTAGCCGCAGTTCCAGTTGGTGATGGGCATCGTGATGACCGCAAATCAGGTGTGACGCAGCGCCGCCAAAACCGATGCCAGGCATGGCGTTGGTGGCGGCCCGAATGATCTCGGGGTGATTTGCCAGCCCCAGGTAATCGTTGCTGCAGAACGACAACAGCGGCACGCCATCGGAAACCAATGCAGGCTGTTGGGGACCGCTGATCTGGCGGCGGGTGCGGTAAAGCCCCGCCTGTTTTCGCTCTTCCAGCTCTGCCGCGAAGTCACGCATGGTCAGTTCTCACAGGCACATTGCCTGCCTATGCAGACTCACGGGTAGCATCGTAGAACATGTGACGGGTCTGTTCGTATTCGACCGCCTCAACGATGGCCTCTTCCGCTTCCTGTTCGGTGCAGGACTGCTCACGCTCCTCGGGCCTAATGCCCAGACGCTTGAACAGTTCGCGGTCCGCGTCCGCCTCGGGGTTGGCGGTCGTCAGCAGCTTCTCGCCATAGAAAATCGAGTTGGCACCGGCCAGGAAACACAGGGACTGCATCTGCTCATTCATATTTTCTCGGCCCGCAGACAGTCGCACGTGTGACGCTGGCATCATAATGCGAGCGACAGCGATAGTGCGGATAAAGTCGAACGGGTCCAGGTCTTCTACATCTTCCATCGGTGTGCCCGCCACCTTTACCAGCATGTTTACCGGCACACTCTCCGGATGATGGGGCAGGTTCGCCAACTGAACCAGCAAGCCAACACGATCGTCAGGATCCTCGCCCATCCCCACGATGCCGCCGCAGCATACTTTCATACCTGCAGTACGGACATTCTCCAGGGTGTCCAGCCGATCCTGATAGGTACGGGTGGTAATGATATGGCTGTAGTACTTTTCGGACGTATCCAGATTGTGGTTGTAGTAATCCAGCCCGGCCTCGGCCAGTTCGTCCGCCTGCTCCTGCTTGAGCATGCCCAGGGTCATACAGGTCTCCAGACCCAGGGATTTCACCTGGCGCACCATGTCCACCACATATTCCATATTCTTCTTCGAGGGGCTGCGCCAGGCGGCGCCCATGCAGAATCGGGACGCACCCTTTGCCTTGGCCGCTTTGGCCTCCGCAACCACTTTTTCAATTTCCAGCAGTTTTTCCTTTTCCAGGCCGGTATTGTAATGACCGCTCTGGGGGCAATACTTGCAGTCCTCTGGGCACGCACCGGTCTTGATGGACAGCAGCGTGCTGATCTGCACCTCATTGGGGTCAAAATTCCCACGATGGACGCTCTGGGCCCGGAACAGAAGATCGTTGAACGGCAGGTCGAACAACGCACGGACTTCCTGCATGCTCCAATCGTGGCGCGGTAGGGTAGAAGGTGCGGCAGAAGGCGCTATAGAGGGTGCATCGTCGTGTGCGGTGGCAGTCATGATTCAGTCCTGTTAACTTTACCGAGATTCTGGTTTACGGATTGAACAGATGATAAAGGGACTGAGATCGCTGTCAACCTTGTTAACACCAAAGGTTAACAGCACGAAATGGATTCCGCGCTCTCAAATCAGCACCAAAGGCCTATTTCCGCTACGCGGTGGGCAATGCGTGGCCTGCCTGGAACCGCACGCTCATTTCGGGCTCTGTACTCCCTGCCGGCAGGATTTGCCAGCCAACCGCTCGCACTGCCGTCGCTGCGCGCTGCCTATCGCCTACGCTGGCGATGAGCTCATCTGCGGTCAATGCCTGAAAGCCCCACCTCCCTTCAGCCGTATCGTCGCGCCCTGGCGCTACCGCTTTCCCGTTGACGGTATGATCCAGCGCTACAAATACAATGGCCAACGCGCCTATGCTCGGCCCCTGATCCATGATCTGGGCGCCCATCTGACATTCATGCTGGAGACTCACCCTGAACGCAGACCGGACCTGCTGCTGGCCAGCCCAATGCATCCGGCCCGTCGACGAAAACGAGGATTCAATCAAGCTGCAGATATTGCAGAGCACATCAGCCGTCAATCGGGCATTCCCTGGAGCACCGACCTGATCGTCAGGAACCGGCGCACCCGACCACAAAGGGGCCTTAACCGCGAAGAGCGCCTGGCCAACCTGCGTGGAATCTATCAGGTTACCCGTTCACCACCGGCCAGTATTGCCATCGTGGACGACGTGGTCACCACCGGCGCCACTGCGCGAAGCCTGACCGAAGCGCTGCTTGAAGCCGGCGCCAGGGAGGTTCAGATCTGGGCACTGGCGAGAACCCCCGGATAACGGCATGCAAACGCATTAATCCGTCAATAGTTTCGCCACTTCATCCGCTATGGCCAAGGACGCTGTTAATCCCGGTGACTCAATACCGAACAGGTGCACCAGTCCGGGAACTCCGTGCTGACGCTCCCCAGCGATACAGAAATCCGCAAACCCGCCATCCGGGCCAGCAAGTTTGGGTCGAATGCCGGCATAGGCGGGCTGAAGGCGCGAGTCGTCCAATGCTGGCCACCACCGGCGAATACTATTGGCGAACGACCTTGCCCGGCCGGGGTCAACCGAGAAGTCCACCCGCTTTATCCATTCAACATCCGGCCCGAATCGCGCCTGGCCCGCTAAATCGAGAGTCAGGTGAACACCGAGACCACCCGGCTCGGGAACCGGGTATACCAGTGAATGGAAGGGATGGCGGCCGGAATAGCTGAAATAGACACCCCGGGCCAGCCACTGGCGGGGGGCGATATCCGCTGGCACACCCTTCCAGCTCGTCGCCAGAGGCACTGCTCCCAGTCCGGCTGCGTTCACCACCCGATGCGCCCGTAGCTCGCAGGGTGCCTGCCCACCAACCGACAATCGATGTTCTTCGTCATAGGTCGCCGCACGCTCTACAGGCGCCCGGCGGACCAGCTGACCACCGTAGTCCTCCAGCTCTCCCAGCAACGACAGCATCACACCATGACTGTCTACAATGCCCGTTTCCGGCGAGTACAACGCCTCCTGGGCGGTAACGTCCGGCAGAGACACCTGCAAGGCCCTGCGAGTCATCCTCTGGAGCGGGACACCATTTCGAAGGGCCTGGCTGGCGATAGTGTCGAGCCTCTCCACCTGTGACGCGCCATTGGCAACAATCCATTTACCGGTTCGACGGTGATTGATGCCACGTGCCTGACAATAGTCGTACAACATCCGACGACCACGAACACACAGCCTTGCCTTTAGCGAGTCCTCAGGATAATAGATGCCAGCATGGATAACCTCGCTATTGCGGGACGACACCCCTTCGCCAAAGTGAGCGCCGAATTCCAGCACCAGCACGTCCCTGCCCTGCATGGCCAGCTTCCTGGCCACCGCGAGACCAATAATGCCGGCGCCGATTACCACGGTATCCGCCTGTAATATGTCTCGTTTCGTCATCTGCTTTGCATTCATCCCCGTTGTCTTTCGATCGTTTGTCAGCACCACCAACACTCAGGGTGTTAAAAAGCCCGAATCACATTACGGTGTCGCCCCCGAAACGTTATACTTGGCCGTGAATTGAGTGCACGGAGCAGGGAACCGATGTCTGACAGGAAGCAGTTTATTATTGTAATGCTGGTGGCGGCCATATTTGTTGGCTGGCTTGGCTGGCGCGGCTTTGAAGTCATCAACCTCAACCAGGCGCTCAAGGCCGACGAAATGGTGGCCAACTACCCTTATCAGCATCGGGTTCTCAGGGTTGAAGGAGGCACCGCCATCATGAGTTCATTGCGTTCCCATGAAACCTCGACGCACGAAGCACTCACCACCATTTTTCCAAGCATGCGTAACTTGGGGGACAACGATCGTGACTGGCAGCGGGCCGAGCGTGAATTGGCCCAGGTCCAGGCCAAGGCTGGCAACATCGTCCTCAGCGCGTCTGGCATTGATCGGGTGCGATGGGAACTGGACGAAAACTGGTATCACCTCGCCAGCATGAAGTCCCAACAGAATTCGAGATACTAAACCTTATTTATGACCGAAACCTCCAGCCATCCCTACGACGCTCTTACACCTGATACCATTCTTGATGCCTTGGAAGACGCCGGATTTGTTGTCAGCGGACGTCTATTTGCCCTCAACAGCTACGAGAACCGTGTTTACCAGATTGGCATTGAAGACCAGCCACCGGTCATTGCCAAGTTTTACCGCCCGGGGCGCTGGAGCGAAGCCCAGATCCGGGAAGAACATCAGTTTACCGGCCAGTTGCTCAACGCGGATATTCCGGTCGTGGCGCCCATGGCTATGCCCTCCGGCGATACGCTGGGCCGCCGTGAGGATTTTCTGTTTGCCGTGTTTCAGCAGCGAGGTGGGCAGGCACCCGACACCAGCGTAACAGATACCCTGTACCGTCTTGGCCAATGGCTGGGCCAGCTTCACAATATCGGTGACACTGCGCCTTTCAACCATCGCCCGACCATGTCGATTCTTTCGGGCATTGAGGACAACAATCGATTCCTTACGGAAAACCGCTGGATTCCAGACGACCTTCGACCGGCATGGGACTCGCTGATTCCCGATCTTGTAGACCACTGCGCCCGTCGGATCGACGATGCTGGCGAAGTGCACTCCCTGAGGATTCATGGTGACTGTCACGCCGGCAACATCCTCTGCCGGGAGGAGCAGATGCTGTTTGTCGACCTAGACGATTGCCGCACCGGACCAGCGATTCAGGACCTCTGGCTACTGCTGAACGGCGACGACGTTGAGCGCGGCCAGCAATTTGGCGAACTGCTGGAAGGCTACGAGATGTTCCGCGATTTCAACCGACGCGAGCGACACCTGATAGAGCCCATGCGCTGCTTCCGGCAGATTTCCCACTGCACCTGGCTGGCCAAGCGCTGGGACGATCCGGCCTTCCCACGTTTTTTCCCCTGGTTTGCCCAGCCGCGCTTCTGGTCCGACCAGATCCTGTCGCTGCGGGAACAACTGGCGGCTTTGCAGGCCCCTTCCATTAACGTGCCCGGCCAGTATTGAGGCCGTGCCTACCGACAAACCGGAGAACAGCTGATGAGCCAGAGTGAGGCCCGATTTACCATCCGCAGCCTGATTGTTACTGCCATTGTCACCATCATCGTCACCATTGTGGTTTTGGAGGCCAGCGGAAGGATTGATCATGCCGACAACAAGGATCATGTACCGGTAGGGGAGTTTGAGGCCATTCACATCAAACCTGGCGAAGAATTCCGCATGTCGCCCAAGTCATCGGAACTTCACGCTGTCTGCGAACAGGGGTATCTGGCCATCGCTGCCGATGTGGACCCCGATTTCCGGGGCATCCTCGTTGATTACAAGAACCGGGGCGTGCGCTGCAGCCGAGGCCCGACACCCGCACACGACAGGCCTGTCCATGAGGGCCAGGAGCCAGCAGTCAATGGGTGACAGAAACAAAAAACCGGGACAGGCGCTGGACCGCCTTTTCGCCAATGAGCGGGAAACCGGGGAGTTCCGGTTTGATACTTCGGTGGCGCGGGTATTTCCGGACATGATCCGGCGCTCAGTACCGGGCTACACCACGATTATTCCGATGATTGAAGTGATCACTGAACAGTACGCCCGCCCGGGCAGTCACTGCTATGATCTCGGATGCTCACTCGGTGCCTCCACGCTGGCCATGCGTCACGGTATTGGGGACCGCGACTGCACCCTTACGGGCGTGGACAATTCCGCTGCCATGATTGAGCGTTGCGAGCACTACATTGCTCTGGACGACCACCCCTTGCCAGTTTCGTTGCGGTGCGAGGACATCCTCGACATCGCGATTGAGAACGCTTCCGTAACCACCCTGAACTTCACTTTGCAGTTCGTGGACCCGGACAGGCGTGCGGAGCTGATGGCGCGCATCGCCAACGCCACACTGCCCGGCGGAGTACTGATCCTCTCCGAGAAAATTCGCTTTGAATCCGATACCGAGCAATCAACACAGACGCAACTCCATCACGAGTTCAAGCGGGCCAACGGCTATTCCGACCTGGAAATCAGCCAGAAGCGCTCAGCCCTGGAACAGGTACTGATCCCGGAAACCCTGACAGAACACCGTGAGAGACTGATAAACGCGGGATTCAGTGAGGTTATGGTGTGGTACCAGTGTTTCAATTTTGTCTCCATGCTCGCCATTAAATAGCACTGAACGGAGCCTTCATGACGACCTTCGACTGGCAGGGATGCTTTGCCCCGCTGCTTGACGATCTTGATAGCCGTGGCCTTGAACGCTGGCGGAAGCAGCTGCAGCAACAGCTACAAAAGCGCTTTGACGACACCCCCCATGGGGATGTTGCCCGATGGAAGCGGGCTCTGGACACCCTGCCCCACATCAGTGATGTCAATGCGAGCCTGAACCAGTCGGCCATTACCCTCAACACCGGCCAGTCCCTAAGCACCGAAAACCGTGCAAAGCTTGAAGACGGGCTACGAGGACTGATGCCCTGGCGTAAGGGGCCGTTCGAGTTCTTTGGCACCTATATCGATACCGAATGGCGTTCCGACTGGAAATGGGACCGCGTGGCCCCCTACCTGTCAGATCTCGACGGTCGGCAGATACTGGATGTCGGTTGCGGCTCTGGCTATCACTGTTGGCGCATGCTGGGTGAGGGGGCCGGCCGGGTGATTGGCATCGACCCGGGACTGTTGTTCCTGTTCCAGTTTCTCAGCGTCAAACAGTATGTAGGCCAGGAGCAGCGCATTGATCTGCTTCCGGTGCGCGTGGAGGATTTGCCGCCGAAGCTGCAAGCGTTCGACACCACTTTCTCAATGGGTGTACTCTACCACCGCCGCTCACCACTGGATCACTTGCTGGAATTGAAAGACACACTCCGCCCGGGTGGCGAACTGGTGCTGGAAACGCTAATAGCGGATGGGCCGGAAGGCTACAGTCTGATGCCGGAGGACCGCTACGGCCGGATGCGCAACGTCTGGTTCCTTCCGAGCTGTGACACTCTGCTACGCTGGCTGGACCGCACCGGTTTCCGCAACGCCCGCGTGGTGGATGTGACAGAAACCACAATTGAGGAGCAACGCAGCACCGACTGGATGCGATTCCAGTCGCTGCAGGACTTTCTCGACCCGGACGACCCGACGAGGACCGTGGAAGGCTATCCAGGCCCGAAAAGGGCAACGGTTATCGCGGACAAGCCCTGAAGCGGCCCGCGACAACCCAGGAAGGTTACTCGCCGAAGGGGTGGCGCAGAATCACCGTCTCAACGCGGTCGGGACCGGTTGAAATGATATCGATCGGTGCTTCGATCTGCTCTTCCAGGAAACGGATATAGGCCCTGGCGTTCTCCGGCAACTGGTTCAGGCCGGTCAGGCCCACTGTGCTCTCCTGCCAACCCGGAAGTTCCGCGTACACCGGCTCGATGTCCTTGTAGGTATCGCAACCGATCGGCGGGCGGGTAATCTCGCCGTTTGGCGTTTTGTAGCCAATGCACACCTTCACCGTGTCCATACCATCAAGCACGTCCAGCTTGGTCAGGCAAATACCGGATACGCTGTTAATCTGGATGGCATGACGCAGTGCGACCGCATCAAACCAGCCACAACGGCGCGAGCGCCCGGTGGTGGTACCAATCTCGTTACCCTTAACCGCAAGGTGATGGCCCATATCATCAAACAGCTCGGTCGGGAACGGACCTGAACCCACACGGGTGGTGTAAGCCTTGGTGATCCCCAGCACATAATCCAGGAACAGCGGCCCAAAACCAGACCCGGTAGCGGTACCGCCAGCCGTGGTGTTCGAGGAGGTGACGTACGGATAGGTACCCAGATCAATGTCCAGCAACGAACCCTGTGCACCTTCAAAGAGGATGTGTTCGCCGCGCTTGCGAAGGTCATGGAGAATATCCGTGACGTCGGCA
The DNA here is from genome assembly GCA_002726615.1 of Marinobacter sp. Classification (GTDB taxonomy): domain Bacteria; phylum Pseudomonadota; class Gammaproteobacteria; order Pseudomonadales; family Oleiphilaceae; genus Marinobacter. The sequence goes on along the minus strand of PBRG01000201.1, from coordinate 7,146 downwards.
GACATCGGAAGAATTTCCGCGCCCATGGACATCAGTTCGGAAAATGCCTGGTCAATGTCTTCGGGCTCTTCCTTGAAGTACTCGGTCAACACGAAATTATGGTAGGACATGATTTCCCGGAGCTTCTCTTCGAAGCTTTTCGGATCACACAGGTCCCCAACGCGGACCCCGCGACGGGAAACCTTGTCTTCGTAGGCCGGTCCGATACCGCGACCGGTGGTGCCAATCTTGTCGACACCTCGCGCACGCTCGCGCGCCTGGTCAATACGGACGTGGGTCTTGAGGATAATCGGGCACGCCAGACTGATCTTCAGACGCTCCCGCACAGCAACTCCATTGCCTTCGAGTTCGCGGACTTCCTTCAGCAACGCTTCCGGAGAGAGTACGACGCCGTTGCCGATCAGGCACTGGACATCCTGGCGAAGAATGCCAGACGGAATCAGATGAAGGGCGGTTTTCTTGCCTTCTATAACCAGAGTATGGCCGGCATTATGGCCGCCCTGAAAGCGTACCACAGCCGCAACCTTATCGGTCAGCAGGTCAACAATCTTGCCTTTTCCTTCATCACCCCACTGGGTGCCCAGCACTACAACGTTTTTACCCATGACTCTCTCTCAATGCGGCCTCGCCAAACGACGGGGCACCCGCAGGTTTACCTGTAAATGAGTGGTCCGATCCCTAAGGCAATCAGTCCAGCTGCTCCACGACCCACTGGCCGTCACGTTTCACCAGGGCGCGATCGCAATTGCGCGATCCCGGATCAACGCCTTCGTCTTCCGGCAGGGCACGGATAACCGTCTCCGTCATCCGCAAGCCGGAAATCACACCATCCAGCGCAGGGTCTTCGGTGACTGGCGCCCATATTGCCTTTCTGGCGCGGACGGCCCGCTGGCCAAGTGAGACCAGCGCACGGATATCAAGACTGAAGCCCGTCGCCGGACGTGCACGACCGAAATCACTGCCAATAGCATCGTAGCGACCGCCCTTTGCTACCGCGTCGCCATGCCCAGGCACGTAGGCCGCGAACACCAGCCCGGTGTGGTAGTTGTACCCTCGAAGCTCACAAAAATCGAACCCGAAGCTTACCTCTGGATAGCTCCCGGCCAGCATCTCCGCCACTCGATCCAGTTGATCCAGTGCCTGACGAAGGGGTTCCGGCGCCCCTTCAAGAATGCGCTTTGCCTCACGCAGGGCATCCTTTCCACCACTGACCCTGGCCAGCTCCCTGAGCATGCCACCCGCGGAACCCTGTGGGCACTCGCCAAGCAGTTCGTCCAGTTCCGGCACCGACTTACGGGCCATGGCATCAAATATCGCCACTCCGGTATCACGATCAAACCCGGCCTCTCCCACCAACGTCTCGTAGATCGCGACATGGGCAAGATCCAGGTGGATCCGGGGCAAACCCGATACCCGCAGGGTTTCAAGCATCAGGCTGATCACTTCCAGATCCGCCGATTCGGAGGCGCTGCCAAACAGCTCACAACCGGCCTGGATGGGAGTGCGCCCCGTCAGCATATGGCGTGGCCGGGTATGCAGCACGTGCCCGGCGTAACACAACCTCGTAATGCCTTCCTGGCCGAGGGTATGGGCATCAATGCGCGCCGCCTGCGGCGTCATGTCTGCACGCAGCCCCATCATTCTGCCTGTCAGCTGATCGGTCAGCTTGAAGGTCTGAAGCTCCAGGTCGTGGCCGGTACCCGTGAAAAGTGATTCGAGGTATTCGATCAACGGTGGGATAACCAGCTGGTAACCCCAACGCTGGCAGGTATCCATTACATCCCGGCGCAGGGATTCAATCTGTCCAGCCAGCGGCGGAAGAATGTCTTCCACACCATCCGGCAGTAGCCAGCGATCAGATACTGTCATGAGATTCGGTTGTCCGTTCTGTCCCGGGGCGGAAGCTTCTTGCCACGAGAGTGCACAGGATTTAGGGCGATGCTCGGGAAAAGAGAAAACCCGAACCAAAACCGGCAGAATTTTACACTGTTGGCAGGCACAAAAAAACCGGAATACCGAGGTATTCCGGTTTTGTCGTTGCCACCGTCGTGGTTAGCGGTTGCCCTGGGGGTCCTTCAGGAACTTCAGGAAGTCGCTATCGGTGTCGATGACCATGATGTCGTCTTCGTTGGCGAAGGTATTCTGATAGGCTTCCAGACTGCGATAGAAGCTATAGAACTCGCTATTTGAACCGTATGCATCGGCATAGATCTGAGCAGCCTGCCCATCGCCTTCACCGCGCATTTCCTCTGCCTTGGCAAAGGCTTCCGCCAGGATAACGGTGCGTTGGCGATCAGCATCCGCACGAATACCCTCGGCCAACTCGCGACCGCGAGAGCGGAATTCCTGCGCCAGCTTTTCACGTTCAGTAGCCATGCGACGATAAACGTTCTGACTTACCTGCCCCGGGAACTCGATGGCTCTAACGCGGATATCCACCACTTCAATGCCAAATTCCTTGAGCGAGGTTTCGTTCACACGGTCCCGCAGAGTCTGCATCAGCTCGTCACGCTGACCGGAAACAACCTCAACCATGGTCCGAACACCGAACTCATCCCGTAAGCCGTTGTCCACCCGGGACAGCAGCAGCTCGGAGGCGCGGTACTCGTCACCCCCGGTGGCACGGTAGAACTGGTCCACGTCGCGAATCTTCCAGGCGATGTAGGAGTCCACATCAAGGGGCTTCTTCTCGATGGTCAGATACTGACGCGACGGAAGGTCGGTAGTCAGCAGGCGGATATCGAACTCGCGCACCTGATCAATCACCGGCACCTTGAAATGAATACCCGCTTTGATGTCTGTTTCGATCAGTTCACCAAACCGAAGCAGCACACCCCGGTGGGTTTCCGGGATAATGTAAACACTGGAGAGCGTAACCAGTACGACAATCAGGGCGCCTGCAAGGCCTACAATACTTTTGGGTCCCAACATTATCTGCTCCTCCGAACGCCACTATCCTGTCTGCCTCGCAGCTCCTGAATCACCTGGTCTGACAGGGTCTTGATGTCGACATCACCACTACCGGAGCCGCCGGAACGGTTCTGGTTACCGGTATTGCCACCAGAGCGGTTGGTCAGCCTGTCCAGAGGCAGATACATCATGTTGTCACTGCTCTGGGTGTCCACCAGCACTTTGCTGGTATTTGACAGAACCCCTTCAAGCGCCTGGATATACATACGCTCGCGAGTAACTTCCGGTGCGGTCTGGTACACATCAAGAACCGCCAGAAAACGCGAGGTCTCACCACGGGCACGCTCAATAACCTCTTCCTTGTAGGCTGCCGCTTCCTCAGTCAGGCGCTGTGCCCGGCCACGGGCTTCAGGGACCACTTTATTGCGGTAGGTTTCCGCTTCTTCCTTGACCTGCTGCTCGTCCTCACGGGCGCGCTGCACTTCACGGAAGGCATCCTGCACTGCATCGGGTGGCTGAGTGCTCTCGACGTTTACACGAACAATGGTCAGGCCAGTGCCGTATTCTTCCAGGAAGCTCTGCAGACGCTGTTCCACACGAACAGCCAACTCCGCACGACCTTCCGTCAACACGTCGTCGAGTGTTGAACTGCCAACTTCATGGCGCAAGGCACTGTCAGTAGCGAAAGCCAATGCCTGGTTGGAATCACGGACGTTCAGCACGTAAGACTTGGCATCACCAACACGATACTGGACCTGAAGGTCGACAGAGACGAGGTTCTCGTCCTGTGTCAGCATCTGCCCGGTGGATTCCGCATTCCGCACATTGGTTACCCTGACCAGATAAACGCTATCGATCAACGGAACCTTGAAACGCAGGCCCGGCGTCTCGGTACGACTGAACTCACCAAAGCGAAGCACAACCGCGCGTTCCTGCTCGTTCACGGTGTAGAACGATTGAAAGATCACGTATCCGGCAAAAATGATGGCCGCCAGCGCAAGGATGGCACCAAAACCGCCAGCGCCGCCTCCTGAAGACGAACTGCCGCCGTTACCTCCGGACTTGTTGCCCTTGCCACCCAGCAAGCGGTTGAGCTTGTCGAGGCCCTTTTTCAGCGCCTCGTCCAGGTCCGGTGGACCCTGATCATTTCCGCCACGACCGCCACCGGTCCCCCAGGGGTCATTGTCGTTGCGATTTCCACCCGGTTCATTCCAGGCCATAGTGTTCTCCGTTCCAAACTAATCGAATGGCTGCAAATACTAGGGATTTATAAGCGCCCCGGCAATAGCACAGCCGGCCTATGTATGTTGTTCTTCAAGCCTTACATCATTTTCGCGCACGCCAGCGCGGCTCAAAAGCTGTAACCAGTCACGATGCTGCAAACGAACTTCCAGTACCGAATCCCCGCTATCGCGGTGACGCTCTGTTACGACAGAGCCCGCTTCATGCAAAAGCGCCCGCAACTTGCCGTCTGTCGGGCCCAGCAGCACGAATTGGTGGATAACGTCTTCCGCCAATCGCTCAACAATCGTATCGAACAGGTCTTCAAGCCCTTCCCCGGTGACCGCTGAGACCCAGACACGTACGGGAACGCCGTCCTCATTGCGATCAACCCGCGGCAGGAAATTATCCAGCAGGTCGATCTTGTTGAAAACCTGCAGCACCGGAATCTCATCGGCACCAATTTCTGCCAGCACTTCTTCTACCTGCTCCATATTCTCGTCGCGCCGGTGATCATGGCAATCGATTATGTGAAGCAAAATAGAAGCTTCTGTGGTTTCTTCCAGGGTGGCACGGAAAGCTTCGACCAGCTTGTGAGGGAGGTGGCGGATAAAGCCGACCGTGTCGGCCATTACGACCGGACCAATGTCCGGAAGTTCCAGACGCCTGAGAGTCGGGTCCAGGGTTGCAAACAACTGATCCGCCGCGTAAACGGTTGATGTCGTTATTCGGTTAAACAACGTGGACTTGCCCGCGTTGGTGTAACCCACCAGTGAGACGGTTGGAATATCTGCACGCATCCGGGCCCGGCGCCCCTGGTTACGCTGTTTGCGGACCTTTTCCAGACGGCGATGAATGGACTTGATACGTTCCCGCAGCAACCGCCGGTCGGTCTCCAGCTGGGTTTCACCCGGACCACGCAGACCGATACCGCCCTTCTGGCGCTCAAGGTGCGTCCAACCCCGAATGAGGCGGGTCGACATATGCTCAAGTTGAGCCAGTTCCACCTGGAGCTTACCTTCATGGGTACGGGCCCGCTGAGCAAAAATATCCAGGATAACGCCCGTTCGGTCGAGCACACGGCATCTCAATTCGCGCTCGATGTTTCGTTCCTGGCTGGGGCTGAGTGCGTGATTGAACAGCACCACATCCGCTTCGTTGGCTGTCACCGCATCGCGGATTTCTTCCAGCTTCCCCTCTCCAACGAACAATCTCGGACTGGGCTGCTTACGTGAACCGCTAACAACACCGACAGGCTCAACGCCGGCGGACCAGACCAGTTCACGGAACTCTCCGAGATCCTCGGCTTCTTCATGTGAGGAAAACTCAATATGAACGAGAATCGCCCGTTCACCAACGTCGGGACGCTCAAACAAGTAGTAACAACTCCAAATCAGTCAGGCTGCACCTGCTCCCAAAACAAACACCCGCGGCCCTCGGAGCCTGTTCAGGCTCTTCGGGAGCGCGGGTGGCAACACCGATTTTACCGGATAAATCAGTCTTCAGATTCTTCTCCACCCGGGGCCTGTGGCGGAATACGAACATTCCGTGCAGGCACCACAGTGGAAATGGCATGCTTGTAGACCATCTGGCTGACAGTGTTTTTCAGCAAAATCACGAACTGGTCAAAAGACTCTATCTGGCCTTGAAGCTTGATACCATTGACCAGAAAGATGGAAACCGGAATGCGTTCCTTGCGTAATGCATTGAGGTAAGGGTCTTGTAGAGAGTGCCCTTTTGACATGTGTATTCTCCTATTTATGAGTAAAGGCAGATCGTCAACTTCAATTGTTAAATGTGGTGCGACACTCGATAATTTTCAAGGCAGTGTCTGACATAAGTTTGTCGTTACTGTCCAGCCAGTCCACGCCGGACCACTTTCGCAACCAGGTCAACTGTCGCTTGGCAAGCTGCCGGGTAGCGGCAACGCCCTTGTCCACCATGGTGTCATAATCATAATCACCGGCCAGATGGGCCCAGCCCTGACGATACCCGACACAACGCATGGAAGGCAGGCCAGCGTTCAGATCACCCCTGGCCATTAGCGCCCTGACCTCATCAAGAAAACCCGCTTTCAGCATGGCCTGAAAACGCAGGGCTATTCTTTCATGGAGTATCCGCCTCTCGGCGGGAGCCATCGCAAGCTGCACTACAGTATACGGAAGAGACGGCGATTCGTCTGCCTGCCATTGAGTGAAATAGGTGTAATCCTCAATGCCGTCACTGTTCTGGCTGCCTTCTGCCTGTCCTCTGCTCGCCTTGTTTTGCCATATTGAGGAAATCGGCCGTCCCGTCAGACGAATCACCTCAAGTGCCCGAATGAGTCGCTGCCGGTTATTTTGATGAATGAGCCTGGCGGCCACCGGGTCCTGTCGTTCCAGCTCCTGATGGAGGGCACCCCAGCCTCGCTCCCTGGCTTCATGCTCTAGGGCCTCTCGGACGCCCGGGTCAGCGGACGGCAGGTCAGACATACCATGCAGCAACGCTTTGAAGTACATCATGGTGCCACCCACCAATAATGGAATTCGCCCGGCCGCCGCAATGTCGTTCATTTCACGCAGGGCATCGCGACGGAAGTCCGCCGCCGAGTAAACTTCCGCCGGGTCACAGATGTCAATTAGCCGGTGTGGTGCCTGAGCCAGCTCCTCTCGCGAGGGCTTGGCGGTTCCAATATCCATACCCCGGTAAATCATCGCCGAATCAACGCTGATGATGTCGCAGGGAAGTCGCTGGCAGAGCTCGATGGCCAGATCGGTCTTGCCCGAGGCAGTCGGCCCCATCAGGCATATGGCAAGGGGCTTGGCGCCTTTAGCGGTTGATACCGTCATACCGGCGCTAACGCCCACGCAGGAACAGTTTGTCCAGCTCGGACAGGGTGACCACAGTCCAGGTGGGCCGGCCATGGTTGCACTGACCACTGCGCTCGGTGGCTTCCATGTCCCGCAACAGGGTATTCATTTCCGGGATAGTCAGTTGCCGATTGGCTCGCACAGAGCCGTGACATGCCATGGTACC
>PBRG01000200.1 GCA_002726615.1 Marinobacter sp. | reverse complement strand
GGAGGACAGCCTGGGCATTGGTGAGGAGCTGGAGAAGCACATGGCGGATCTGGTGGATACCTATCAGTGCGAGTGGAAGACGGCGGTTGAGGATCCTGAGAAGCGGAAGCGGTTCCGGGAGTTTGTGAATGCGCCTTCCAAGAAAGACCCGGTTCAACAGTGGACTACCGAACGGGATCAACGTCGGCCTTTGCTTGAGGAGGAGCCTGCTTAGGACTGGTGGCTCGGGGTGGAGCGCGGGGGTCAATAATTTTTCCCTTGGGAAAAATTATTGACCCCCACGCTCATCGGATCACCAGTTGTCGCTGGTTAAAAGCGCATCAAATCAAGAGTTAACGCCTTTGGCGAATCTGAATGAAATTGGAGAACGTTATGAAAGCACGCACTTCCTGGGACGTTGTTTGTACGGTTGATGATCTTGTGCCGGAATCGGGGGTTGCGGTCTGGACCGAGGATGGTCCGGTGGCGGTATTTTATCTGCCGCATCGGTTGCCGGCGCTGTTTGCGGTCAGCCATACCGATCCGTTTACCGGTAAGAACGTGCTGGCGCGGGGGATTACCGGGGATCTGAAAGGTCAGCCGGTGGTGGCGTCTCCGTTGTACAAACAGCACTTCAACCTGGAAACCGGTCAGTGCTTGGAAGACGAGGCGGTAGCCGTAAAAACCTACCCAGTCCTGCTGGATGGCAACAACGTCCGCGTGGAAATCCCTGCAACCAACAAGGAATCAGCCGTGGCCTAACCCGTTAGTTTCCCCGGGCAGGCTTCTGCAAGGGCCCGAAAAGCCGATTTGGGGGGTGGGGTTATTTTTTCTGCCAGGAAAAAGGTGTCTGAGCGAAGCGAGTTCTTTTTCCCAAAGAAAAAATAACCCCACCCCCCGAAGCGGCGACTCCCCCCAAGACCAACAAAACAGGTCTGTTCAGCACAAACCCGAAACTTCCCCCAAACCAGAAATGCTGCAACACTGACTCCCAGACAATAATCACAACAAGGCGAGATCTGTTCCGTGAAAGCACTGAGCCCGGTAGACCAGGTATTTCTGTGGCTGGAAAAACGCCAGCAACCGATGCACGTCGGCGGCCTGCAGCTATTTTCGTTCCCCGACGATGCGCCCGACGATTATGTCGCCCAGCTTGCGGACCAGCTGCGGGAACAGACCATTGTCACAGCTCCCTTTGACCGGCGCCTGGGCAATCGGTTCGGCCAACCGGTCTGGGTAGAGGATGAGCAACTGGACCTGGAGCATCATTTCCGCTTCGAAGCCCTGCCCACCCCTGGCCGGATCCGGGAGTTGCTGGCGTTTGTCTCCGCCGAACACAGCCACCTGATGGACCGGGAACGGCCGCTGTGGGAATTTCACCTCATTGAAGGCTTTCAGGAGCGGCAGTTTGCCGTTTACACCAAGGTGCACCATTCGCTGGTTGATGGCGTGTCCGCCATGCGACTGTTTCAGCGTATGCTCTCGCAGGATCCGGAGCAGCGTGACATGCCGCCTATCTGGTCGCTGCCAGAACGCAGCCGCAACCATGGCGACTCCGATGGCCCGTCTACGTGGCGTAACGTTGCGCATCTGCTCGGGGAATCCGGCAAACAGCTGGGTACCGTGCCTGCGGTATCAAAAGCGTTGCTGCGCACCGTCAACCGGGCCAGAAAGAACCCGGCCTACGATTCCATTTTCCACGCGCCGCGTTGTGTGCTTAACGGCAAGATCACCGGCTCCCGCCGCTTCGCCGCCCAGTCCTACTGCCTGAAACGTATCCGCGCCGTGTGCACAGCATTCGGCACAACGGTCAACGACGTGGTCATGACCATGTGTGCGACGGCGTTGCGAACCTACCTGATGAATCAGGACGCGTTGCCGGAAAAACCGCTGGTCGCCATGGTACCGGTTTCCCTGCGCACGGATGACAGCTCCGGCGGCAATCAGGTGGGCATCATCCTAGCCTCGTTGGGCACTCATCTGAACGATGCCGGTGAACGGCTGCGCTATATCCATGACGACGTGAAAACCGCCAAGGAGCGTTACGCGACCATGTCGCCGGAGGAAATCCTGAATTACACCGCGCTGCTGCTGGCTCCAGCAAGCTTCAATTTGCTGACGGGCCTGGCCCCGAAGTGGCAGACCTTCAACGTGGTGATTTCCAACGTACCGGGGCCGAAAGAACCCAGTTACTGGAACGGTGCGAGGCTTGAGGGGATGTATCCGGTCTCTATTGCCATGGACCGGATTGCCCTGAACATGACCCTGACCAGCTACTGCGACCAGGTGGAATTCGGCCTGATCGGCTGTCGCCGCACCCTGCCCAGCCTGCAGCGCATGCTGGATTACCTGGAAGAGGGCCTGACCGAGTTGGAGCAGGCGGCTGGGCTGTAGCGCCTAACCGAACTTCATTTCCTGATTGCGTTCCGAGATCTGGCTGTTCAGTGTCCAGAAATCATAAAGCACCCCCACCAGGAACAGGCCGCCCGTCAGCAAATAAATGATTCCGGTGATCCACTTGCCCATGTACATTCGGTGGATACCAAACACCCCGAGGAAGGTCAGTAGAATCCAGCAAATATTGAAACTGACCTCGCCCTCGCGGAACCGGTGATCCGCCTCCCGGTCCATGGCCGGGATCAGGAACAGGTCGATGATCCAGCCGATGAACAGCAGCCCCAGGGTGAAGAACCAGATGGTGCCGGTGATGGGTTTGCCGTAGTAGAAGCGGTGCGACCCCAGGAATCCGAAGATCCAGAGCAGGTAGCCGATGAGTTTACTGTGGGTGTCCTGATTGTCTGCCATTTGCGTTCCTGTTGGCTCGGATGCGGGCTTAGGTTTTTGCCAAAACCGACAATAGATCAATCAGATGCAGGCTTCAAACAAAGCTCGCGTGTTTTCCGCTGTCATCTTCACCGGGTTACCACCGGCGCTTGGGTCTGCAAGGGCCATTTTGGTCATTTCCTCAATGCGATCCGTGCCCACGCCCATGTCACGCAAGCGCTCGGGCACGCCGAGCGATTCCCGTAACGTCATGATGAACTGGGTGAACCCGTCAAAGCCATTGGCAATGCCCAGGTAGCGGGTAATGTCGTCGACCCGGTTTTCGATCGCTGGCCGGTTCATGGTGATGACCGACGGCAGTACCACGGCGTTGGTCATGCCATGGTGGGTGTTGTAGATCGCGCCGACCGAATGGGAGACCGCGTGGGTCGCCCCCAGGCCTTTCTGGAAGGCCACCGCGCCCATGGCAGCAGCGACCAGCATCTGCCCGCGCGCCTCGATATCGGCGGCGTCCGCATACACCCGGGGGAGGTTTTCCTTCACCAGCCGCATGCCCTCCAGCGCTATGCCCTGGCTCATGGGGTGGAAGTGGGGGGAGCAGAACGCTTCGAAACAGTGAATGAACGCATCCATGCCCGTTCCGGCCGTAATGAACGGCGGCATACCGACCGTCAGTTCCGGATCAGAGATCACAATCGACGGCAGTATCCGGGGGTGAAAGATGATCTTTTTGACGTGGGTCTGGCTGTTGACGATGACGCTGGCACGCCCCACCTCCGACCCGGTGCCTGCGGTCGTCGGTACCGCGATGATGGGGGCGATCACGTCGGCGTCCGCGCGTTTCCACCAGTCACCGATATCCTCGAAGTCCCACACCGGCCGGGTCTGACCGGCCATGAAGGCCAGCAGTTTGCCCAAGTCCAGCCCGGAGCCGCCGCCGAAGGCGATGACCCCGTCATGGTTGCCGTCGAGGAAGACGTGCCGGCCCGCTTCCATGTTGATTTCCGTGGGGTTGGGGTCAACGTCCGAGAAAATGGCCCGCCCAAGACCGGCTTGCTCCATTAAATCGAGCGTCTGCTGGGTGATGGGCAGGTTTGCCAGCCCCCTGTCGGTCACCAGCAACGGCCGTTTAATGCCGGCCTCCGCGCAGCATCCGCCGAGTTCAGCGATGCGACCGGCGCCAAAACGAATATCCGTGGGATAGGACCAGTTTGCGGAGAGTGTCATTGTCAGCCCCTCGTCAGAGAATCGGGTTGTCGGTTGATCCGGATATCAGTTCACCGGCTTTTTCAGGTAATACGATTTCGGGCGCGTCAGGTTGTGGTAGCCGATGATAGAAAGCCCGCCACCGCGACCGGTGTTCTTGCAACCGGTCCAGCACAGCGCCGGGTCCAGGTAATCACAACGGTTCATGAACACGGTGCCGGTTTCAATTTGACCGGCCAATCGCTCTGCGCGTTCAATGTCTTTGGTCCACAGTGACGCGGTCAGGCCGAATTCGCTGTCGTTCATCAACGCGACCGCCTCGGCGTCATCTTTGACTTTCATGATGCCAACCACCGGGCCGAAGGATTCCTCCCGCATTACCCGCATGGAATGGTCCACGTCGATGAGGATCTGCGGCATCAGATAGGCGCCGCCCTGATCCGGAAACAGCTCGGGGTCGATCAGTGCCCGGGCCCCGCTGGCGACAGCTTCCTCCGTCTGCTTCCGGACATGGTCGGCAAATCGGACATGCGCCATCGGGCCGAGCGTTGTATCCCTGTCCAGCGGATTGCCAAGCCGGTAGGCACTGACGATGGCAACGGCTTTCTCAACAAACGCATCGAACAGGTTCTCGGCCACGTAAATGCGCTCAATGCCGCAGCAACACTGGCCAGCATTGAACATGGCGCCGTCGATCAGTGTCTCCACAGCAGCCTCCAGATCCGCATCGTCCATCACATAACCCGGGTCCTTACCGCCAAGCTCCAGCCCAACGCCGGTAAAAGTGCCGGCAGCGGCTCGCTCGATGACCTGCCCCCCATTCACCGAACCGGTAAAATTCACAAAACCGAAGGCTTTTTCCGCGATCAGCGCGGAAGTAGTCTCGTGGGACAGAAATACATTCTGGAAGATCTCCCGGGGCACGCCAGCGGCGTGGAACGCCTCCGCCATGTGCTCTCCGACCAGGGGTGTTTGTGACGCGTGTTTGAGAAACACCGCGTTACCGGCAATCAGGGCGGGAACGACCGTGTTCACTGCCGTCATGTAGGGATAATTCCAGGGCGCGACAACCAGCACGGCGCCATGAGGCTCGCGCCGAATGTAGCGGTGAAAGGCGGCGCTGTTTTCGATCTCGATGGAAGCCAGCCCTTCTTCCGCCAGATCGGCCATCATCCCGGCACGCTCGTCCACGCCCCCGAACTCGCCGCCATAGCGCACGGGCCGCCCCATCTGCCAGGCCAGTTTTTCCACGATGTCGTCATTCATGTCACCCAGCCGGGCGATGCCGTCGCGAACCCGTTGAACCCGGTCCGAAAGCGGCAGGGCGGCCCAGTTCGGCTGTGCGTTTTTTGCCCTGGCGACCGCCTCCCGCGCGGCTTCCAGAGAAAGCGTTGTGCGCTCCACGTACACGGAACCATCGATGGGCGATATGCATTGAATGGTCGTACTCATAGCTGTGTCCTACGCTTGCTCAAACCCACGTTTGACTTCGTAATCGGTAACAACACGATCAAAATCTTCCTGCTCCCACTCCGCACAACGCACGTAGTGATCAATCACGTCGTTGCCCATGGCTTCCCGCAGCATGTTTGAGCCACGCAACGAATCGGTGGCCGCTCTCAACGTGGAGGGGATACTGCGGGCAGACTCGGCGCCATACGCATTGCCGGAGAACTCCGGTTCCAGCTCGAGCTTGCCTTCGATGCCGGCGATGGTGGCGGCAATCTGCGACGCCAGCGCCAGGTATGGATTGAGATCGGAACCGCCGATGCGACACTCCACCCGCACGGCGTCCGTGTTCGGTGCGACAACGCGATAACCGGCGGTGCGGTTGTCGATGGACCAGACCGTGCTGGTCGGGGCAAAGGTGCCGGCAGCAAACCGCTTGTACGAGTTAACGTAAGGCGCGAGAAAGAAGGTGGTGTCGTTGGCGTATTCCAGTAGTCCCGCCAGCGCATGCTCCATGGTTTTGGACATACCATGGGCACCATTGGGGTCATAGAACACTGATTTTCCGTTACTGTCCGAGAGGGCCTGATGGATATGGCTGGACGACCCGGCGGCGTTGTGATTCCACTTGGCCATGAAGCTCACACTGCGCCCGTGCTGCCAGGCGATTTCCTTGACCGCATTTTTCACCAGAACGTGAGTGTCGGCCATGGTGAGCGGGTCCGAGTAGTGGATGTTGAGCTCGGCCTGCCCGGCGTCGGCCTCACCCTTGCTGCTCTCAACCGTGATCCCCGCCTGGTAGAGCCCATTGCGGATGGGCCGCATCACGTCTTCCTCACGGGTGGTCTGGAAGATGTGGTAGTCCTCGTTATAGGGGCTGATGGGCGTCATATGGTGATACTGACGCTTCTGCATCTCCTCAAACGTCTCCCGGAAAATGAAAAACTCCAGTTCGGTGGCGGTGGTCATCTGCAACCCCATGGCTGACAGCCGCTCCAGCTGTTTTTTCAGTACCGCCCTGGGCGAGTGTGGTACGGGCTCATGGGTGGCGTGATCAATCAGGTCACACAGGATGAAGGCGGTACCCTCAAGCCACGGCAGGCGCCGCAGCGTGGTCAGATCCGGCTTCATCACATAGTCGCCGTAACCGGCCGCCCAACTGGTTGAGGCATAGTTCTCCACCGTTGTCATTTCCAGATCGGTGGCCACGAGGTACTTGCAACAGTGACTCTCTTCCCAGGCGGTGTCGATAAAGTACTGGGCCTGAAATCGTTTGCCCATGAGACGCCCCTGCATATCGGGGATCGCGGCCACGACAGTATCAATCGTGCCGTCTTCGACACATTTTTTCAGTTCTTTAAAAGACAGTTGAGCTGCCATCTCACGGCTCCACAATATCAACTAGGCTAAAAGGCGCCGCGCTCAGTGACGGGTTGATCCGGGAGTGATCGCCACTGAACGCAGGGTTGCTCCGCGACCCGCTCAGGTATAACGATAGGGCCGCCCCGCCTTCTCCATTTTTTCGTTGTATTCCTTGAGTATCTTGACGACCCGGGCCTTGGTTTCGGATTCCTGGGCGACCTCATCCCAGAACACACGCGCCGCCTTTTCCACTTCTGCCCACTCCTTGTCCGGAATGGTGGTCAGTTTCATCTTCGTGCCGTCTGTACGCAGTTTGGCCTCGCCTCCCCAATACCACCACTGGCGGTAATAGTGCGAGCTGTCCATGGTCAGCTTGAGCAGTTCCTTGAGATGATCCGGAAGCTCGTTATAGCGATCCATATTGGCGAAGAAGGATCCCGCCCAGGCACCAGAGATGTTGTTGGTCAGGAAGTAATTGGTTACGTCCGCCCAGCCCACCGTGTAGTCCTCGGTAATGCCGGACCAGGCGATACCGTCCAGCTCACCTGTCTGCACCGCGACTTCGATGTCTTCCCAGGGCAGTTGAACCGGTACCACCCCGAACTGGCTCATGAAACGGCCGGCAGTGGGGAAGGTGAAGACGCGCTTGCCTTTGAGGTCCTCGAGACTGTGAATCGGCTCTTTGGTGGCAAAATGGCAAGGATCCCAGGCACCGGCGGACAGGTGTTTCACGCCCACCTTGGAATACTCTTCGTCCCAGATTTCATTCAGTCCGTACTGATTGAACAGCACGGGCACGTCCAGCGAATAGCGGCTGGCGAACGGGAAGTAGCCGCCGAAAACAGTGACCTCGGTGGGCGATGCCATGGAATCGTCATCGGACTGAACCGCGTCAATAGTGCCTTTTTGCATGGCGCGGAACAGTTCCCCGGTGGGAACAAGCTGATCGGCAAAATAGAGTTCGATCTGCATCTCTTTGCCGGCAATACGGTTGAAACTGTCGATCGCTGGCTTGACCACATGCTCTGCCAATGCCGGCCCGGCGTAGGTTTGCAGCCGCCATCGTATTTTCGGCTCCTGGGCGTAAAGTCTGGGCGGCGTAAGGGCGGCGGCCCCCGCCAGTGCTGCTACGGATGCTGATGCGAGAAAGTTACGTCTTGTGGTCATGGCGACCTCCTTGACTGACGCTTGTTATGGAAGCCAACCCGGCTTCCGGGGTGTTACTCGACATTCGTGTTCATCCAAATACGTTGACGATTCATCGGTTGTAAACGTACTCCGGCAGCCAGAGCGCAATCTGTGGAAAGGCCATGATCAGCGACAGTGCCACCAGCATCACGCAGACAAACGGGAGAATTGAACTGTAGATATCGCGCAGTGAAATTTCCGGCGGCGCCATAGCCCGCATCAGGAACAGGTTGTAACCGAAAGGGGGCGTCATGTAGGCAATCTGGGTGGTAATCGTGTAGAGCACGCCATACCAGATCAGATCAAAGCCAAGAGCTGCCACCAACGGCACGTACAGGGGCGCCACAATCACCAGCATTGCGGTATCGTCCAGGAAGGTACCCATCAACAGAAACGACAACTGCATCATGATCAGGATCATCCAGGGGTTGAGCCCCAGTTGCTCGGTAAACAGATTGTCGATGGCCTTTACCGCGCCCAGCCCGTCAAACACGGCACCGAAACCGAGGGCAGCGAGGATGATCCACATGAACATGCAGGAAATGGCCAGCGTCTGGCGCACGGAGGCTTCGAACACAGTCCGGTTCATCCGGCCCTTGAGGATCGCCGCGGTGAACGCCGCCATGGCGCCGATGGCCGAACTTTCCACCAGGCTGGTCCAGCCTTTCACGAACGGCACCATCATGGTGGCAAAAATAACCACCGGGAGAACGCCGGCACGCAACAGGCGTAACTTCTCGCCCAGGCTGACCTGGCGCTCCTCCTTTGGCAGCACAGGCCCGAGTTCCGGCTGAAGGCGACACCGCACGGCAATGTAGACGATAAACATAACGGCCATGATCAGCCCGGGCACAACGCCCGCAAGCCAAAGTTGCCCTACCGGCTGGCGGGCAATCATGGCGTACAGCACCAGCACCACCGAGGGCGGCACCAGAATGCCCAGCGACGAACCCGCCTGAACCACGCCAGTCACCATGCGCTTGTCATAACCCCGCCGGAGCAACTCGGGCAGGGCGATGGTGGCTCCAATGGCCATACCGGCAACCGATAGTCCGTTCATAGCCGATACCAGCACCATCAGGCCAATGGTGCCAATGGCAAGCCCGCCATGAATGGGCCCCATCCAGACATGGAACATTCGGTAGAGGTCGTCGGCGATTCTCGATTCCGACAGCACATAGCCCATGAAGATAAACATGGGCAGCGTCAGCAACGGATACCAGTTCATCAGCTTCATGGCGGATGAGAAGGGGATATCGGAACCACCGGTTCCCCACAGCGCCAGTGCTGACACCGCGGCGACGGCACCAATGGCACCAAACACGCGCTGGCCGGTCATCAGCATCAGCATCATTGAGGCGAACATGAAAAAAGCGATGAGATCGTAAGACATCAGATGTCTTCTCCCCGAATGCGGGCGATGTCTTTG
>PBRG01000199.1 GCA_002726615.1 Marinobacter sp. | reverse complement strand
CTGTACGGAGCCATGGATGGCGGAGTCCAAGCGCCCCAGGGATGGGCCGAAGGAGCGTGTTTTGAAAGGGGATACCCATTCGGCGCCTCCGCAAAAGTTTTAGGCCAGACACTAGGCCACTCAGAAGTTAAACCATCTACCTCAGCCATCAGACAAGAGGTGCAACATGGATCTAAATTACACCCCCGAACAAGAGGCCTTCCGCGCCGACGTTCGCCAGTTCCTGGACGACAACCTCCCGGACGACATCCGCGAACGCGTCCAGAAACGCCTGCGCCACAGCAAAGACATGACCCAGCGCTGGCAGAAGATTCTGCACGAGAAAGGCTGGGGCGCCTCCACCTGGCCGGAAGAATTCGGCGGCACCGGCTGGAGCCCGATTGAACAGATCATCTTCGAAGAAGAGTGCGCCCTCGCCGGTGCTCCGCGCCAGCTCGACTTCGGCCTGCGCATGGTCGCGCCGGTAATCATGACCTTCGGCAACGACGAACAGAAAAAGCGCTTTCTACCAGGCATTCTCAGCGGTGAGGACTGGTGGTGCCAGGGGTATTCCGAACCCGGTTCCGGCTCCGATCTGGCATCACTGCGTTGTTCTGCCAAGCGCGAAGGCGACCACTACATCGTCAACGGCCAGAAAACCTGGACCACCCTCGGCCAGCACGCCGACTGGATCTTCTGCCTGGTGCGCACCAGCAACGACGGCAAGCCGCAGCAGGGCATCTCGTTCCTGCTGATCGACATGAATGACCCGGGCATCGATGTGAAGCCCATCATCATGCTGGACGGCGAGCACGAGATTAACGAAGTCTATTTCGACAACGTGAAAGTGCCCGCCGAAAACCTGATCGGCGAAGAGAATCAGGGCTGGACCTACGCCAAGTTCCTGCTCGGCCACGAGCGCACCGGTCTGGCGAACGTCGGGCAGTGGAAAGCGTTGATGAAGCGCCTGAAAGTCGTGGCCAACGAGGAACAGGACGGCCAGCGTCCGCTGATTGAGAACACCCGCTTCCGCGATCGCCTGGCGCAGCTGGACATCGAGCTGCGAGCACTGGAACTGACCGTGTTGCGCGTCCTGACCGACAAACGCGGCCCTGGCCCGCAAGCGTCGATTCTGAAAATCCGTGGCACCGAAATCGGCCAGAAGCTGTTTGAGTTGTTGATGGAAGCCACCGGACAGGACGCCATCGCGCACATTCCGGACGCACTGGAACTGGACTACAGCGGCCCCCGCGCAGGCTCCATTGACGCCACGCCGGCGGCCGGCGATTACTTCAACATGCGCAAGTTGTCGATCTTTGGCGGGTCCAACGAGATCCAGCGCAACATCATCGCCCAGCTCGTGCTTGGTCTTTAAAGGAGGCGGTCTTATGAATTTCGATCTTACCGACGAACAGCAAATGCTGAACGACTCGTTGCGCCGCTTCGTGACCAACGAGTACAGCTTTGAAAAGCGCAGCACCTTCATCGACGCCGGCAAAGGCTCCGATCCGCAGACCTGGTCTGCCCTGGCGGATATGGGCCTGCTGGCGTTCACCTTCCCCGAAGCCTTTGGCGGGCTGGACGGCAACGCCGTCGACACCATGGTGGTGATGGAAAACTTTGGCCGCGGCCTTGTGGTTGAGCCCTATCTGGCCACCGTCGTACTAGCCGGCGGCCTCATTCGTGATGTGGGCAACGATGCCCAGAAAGACGAGTACCTGACAGCGATCGCCTCCGGCGAGCGCAAAATGGCCTTTGCCCATTACGAACCCGGCGCCCGCTATAACCTGGGCCAGGTACAGACTACCGCCCGCAAGGACGGCGACCACTTCATGGTCAGCGGCCAGAAAACCGCCGTGATCCATGGCGGCCAGGCGGACCAGCTGGTGGTTTCCGCTCGCACCAGCGGCAACGCCAATGATGAGCGGGGTCTATCCCTGTTTGTCGTCGATGCCAGTGCCAAAGGCGTGAAAATAAACGACTACGCCGCCCATGACGGCTATCGCATCGCCGACATCAGCTTCTCCAACGTCGCGGTCAACGCCGACAACCTGCTGGGCGAGCTGGACCAGGCGTTCCCGCACATCGAGAAAACCATCGATCTGGGAATCGCTGCAGTCTGTGCCGAAGCCGTGGGGGCCATGGAAGCCATGAACGAAGCCACGCTTGACTACATCAAAACCCGCAAACAATTCGGTGTGCCCATCGGAAAATTCCAGGTGTTGCAGCACCGCATGGCGGATATGTTCATTCAGGCGGAACAGTCCAAGTCCATGGCGATCCTGGCTGCCAGTACCGCCGACTCGAACGAAAAGGCCGAGCGCCGCAACGCCCTGTCCATGACCAAGACACTGGTCGGCCAGGGAGCCCGCTACGTGGCCCAGGAAGGCGTGCAGCTACACGGCGGCATGGGCGTGACCGACGAAATGTTTGCCGCGCACCTGCACAAGCGGCTGACCACCATCAATTTGCTGTTTGGCGATGCAGACCATCATCTGGCCCAAGTCAGCGACGGCCTGCTGGCCGCCAGCGCCTGAACCACAGGATTCGATTAAGGAACATCTCATGAACGTAAAACAACTGCTGGACCTGACCGGCAAAGTGGCTTTCATCACCGGCGGCTCTCGCGGCCTGGGGCTTCAGATGGCCGAGGCATTGGGCGAGCTGGGCGCGAAAATCGCCATCAGCGCGCGCAAGCAGCATGAGCTGGATGCGGCAAAGGAACACTTGGAAGGTCAGGGTGTGGAAGTCATCACTATCGCCGCCGATCTGGGCAACCTTGAAGGTATTCCGAAGGTGGTCGATCAGGTGGTGCAACAACTCGGTGACATCGACATTCTGGTGAACAACGCCGGCGCCACCTGGGGCGCCCCGGCGGAAGACTATCCGCCGGAAGGCTGGATGAAAGTGATGAACCTGAACGTCAACGCCAGCTTCTTCCTGACCCAGACTGTGGGCAAGCGCTGTATGATCCCGCGCAAGACCGGCAAGGTCATCAACATTGCCTCCATCGCCGGGCTGTCCGGCAACCCGGAAGGCATGCAGACCATCGCCTACAACACCAGCAAAGGGGCCATGGTCAACTTCACCCGCGCGCTGGCGTCCGAATGGGGCCACTACAACATCAACGTGAACGCGCTCTGCCCGGGCTTCTTTCCGTCGAAGATGTCTCAGGGCTTGCTGGATGCACAGGGCGACAAAATGCTTGAGCGCATCCCGCTGAAACGCTTTGGTGGCGAAGAAGATCTTAAGGGTGCTGCAGTGCTATTGGCCTCGGAAGCGGGCCGGCACATTACCGGGCAATGCCTGGCAGTGGACGGTGGCACACTGGTCAGTTAAGCGCTGGCACTGCCTCACCCGCGCCTTCAGCTTCTGGCTCACACACATACTGCGCCGCATCAAACCGTTTCGTCTGCTGGCGGAATTGCCAGGTGAAGCCCGGCCACAGGGTGGTGTTCTTGCCGTTTTCGTTGACATACCAGCTCTTGCAGCCGGTCTGCCACACGGAGTCGCCGAGCCTGGCATGAATGGAGGCATTGTACTGGCTCTGGGCGTTTTCCCTCACTTCGACGCTCCTCCAGCCATGCTTGTCCATTTTTTTGAGAGCATCGAGCACGTACTGGATCTGGCTTTCGATCATGTACACCATGGAGCTGTGGCCGAGGCCGGTATTGGGGCCCATGAGCATGAAGAAGTTGGGGAAGCCCGCAATGGCGCTGCCCTTGTAGGCTTCGGCACCGCCTTTCCAGGCGTCCAGCAGGTCCTGTCCGCCCCGACCATGCACCATGCCCGCGGGTATCGGGTCCTGGGCCTTGAAGCCGGTGCCATAAATGATGCAGTCCACTTCTCTCTCATGGCCATTGTTATCCACGATGACATTGCCGCGCACCTCGCGGATGCCGTCGGTGAGCACGTCAACGTGGTCCTGGGCCAGGGCCGGGTAATAGTTGTTTGAAATCAGTACCCGCTTGCAGCCGAAGTGGAAATCCGGGGTCACCTTCTTACGCAGCTCCTTGTCCTTGATCTGGTTGCGGATATGGCGGCGTGCCTGCAATTCGCCGATCTTGAGGATTCGGGGATTGCCTACAAACCCCAACACCCGGGCTTCCAGCATCCAGTAGATGCTCTGGCGGAAGGCGTTCAGGGTCTGTGGGAACTTGCGGAACATCATCCTTTCCAGCGGGCGGATCTCCCGGTCCGGTTTGGGCACGATCCAGGGCGGAGTGCGCTGGTAGAGGTCGAGGTGAGCCGCATCTTTCGCTACTTCCGGGACGAACTGGATGGCCGAGGCGCCAGTACCGATCACGGCAACGCGTTTACCTTTGAAGTCATAGTCATGGTCCCAGTCCTGGGAGTGGAAGCTTTTGCCGGTGAAGGTGTCGATGCCCTTGATACTGGGGTACGCCGGTGTGCTAAGGCCGCCCATACCAGAGACGACAACATCGGCCTTGACGTTGTTGAATTCCGGCAGGCTTTTGTCTTTGCGATTGAGTTTGTCGCCGGGGTTCAGGCCCTCATTTTGCCTGTAGGCCCAGAGTTTGCGGCTGTCGCAGGTTTCGATGGTCCAGCTTTGGGTTTTCTCGTCAAAGCGGGCACCCGCCACATGGGTGTTCAGGCGCACGTGTTTCATCAGGTCGTATTTTTCGGCGCAGCTTCTCAGGTATGCCTGGATTTCTTTCTGCTGGGCGAACATGCGGGTCCAATTGGGGTTTTGTTCGAACGAGAAGGAGTAGAGGGCGGATTGGACGTCGCAGGCGCAACCGGGGTAGTGGTTTTCGTGCCAGGTGCCGCCGACGTCATCGCTTTTTTCCAGGATGACGAAGTTGTCGTATCCGGCTTCTTTGAGTTTGATGCCCATGCCCAGGCCGGAGAACCCGGTGCCGATGATGACGATTTTTGCTGTCTGACTCATGTTTTCCACCTCGTTGTTCGCTGGCCTTCTGGCCTTGCCTGTTGTTGTCTGTTTCACCATGATGATTGGCGGTAGACACATGTATACCCAACGAAGTAGACAGCTGTATACTTTTGATCTGCAGAATTTGACCGCTTGGCCTCGTTTGATAAGCAACTGTCCCTCATACCAAACTTTGGAGAAGGACAAGTTGGGGGAGGGGATTCCCGAAACACGCCTCAAGACATCCATGTGCGGCTTGAGCTCCGCCATCCATGGCTCCGCACAGTTTCGGGAATCCCCTCCCCCAACTCGTCCGCATACTTTAGGTGCATGCTCAATGAACATGATTACCGGTGGAAAACTGAAGCTGATTCAGGCGGCGCTCAGGTTAATTACCCAGAGCCGCAGCCTGACATCTCTCGGTCTCCGGGAACTGGCCCGTGAGGCCGGCCTGAATCCCAATACCTTTTACCGGCACTTCAGGAACCTCGACGAGTTCGGTCTGCAGGTGCTTGGGTACATTGCCGAGGACATGAAATCTGGCGTGCGGGAGTTGCGGCGGATGGCGGAGTCGTCGGAGCAGGCGTCCCACGATACGGTGACGTTTGTTTACCATTACTTTCTGGCCAATCCGGCGGCAACCACCGTGGCGGTTCGGGAGCTTCACGGGCCGTCGGCTTTGTTGCGCGGGGCGCTTGAGGCGCAGTTGGACGCCAGCGCGCGGGAGATGGCAGAGGACATTATCGAGCGCCAGCTGGTCAGTTCCGTGCCGACGGCGACGATTCATGAGATTTCCCACATGACCATTCGTTACATCCTGTTCCGGGCCATGGATTACATCGAGAAGCCGGAACAGCGGGCATTGATCCAGCATGAAACCGAGCGGTTTATCAACCGTCAATTTCGGGGGGCGATGCTGGAGGGGATGGCCGAAAGTGATGTACAGGCGCTGTTAGAGAAGGACCTCTAACGGGCTTATTATTTTTTTCGTTTTACCTTTCCGTTTTTTCGCTTTGTTCGTTTTTAGGAAAACCTTTGTAAATCTGTTAGCGTCTACCTATAAGTAAAAACCGAGACTTTCAGTGAATCGGTCATTCCGGAGGACGTACTTACAATGAAGATCGGTATCCCCAGGGAAATTTTCGAGGATGAACGACGGGTAGCGGCAACGCCGCCCTCAGTGCATAAGTTGATAGGCCTTGGCTATGAGGTAATGGTTGAGGGCGGCGCGGGTGAAGCCGCGAATTACACGGACGATGCCTACGAAAAAGTGGGCGCCACCATTGCGGCGGACACCAAATCACTCTGGCAGGACGCGGATTTTATCCTCAAAGTCCGTGCACCGATGAAGAACCCTTCACTCAAGAAACACGAAGTGGACCTGATGAAGGACGGCGCGTTTCTGGTCAGCTACCTGTGGCCAGCGCAGAATCCCGAGCTGTTGGAAAAGCTGGCGGCCAAAAAGATTACCTCCTTTGCCATCGATAGCCTGCCCCGCATCAGTCGCGCCCAGAAGATGGATGCGTTGAGCGCTATGGCCAACATTGCCGGCTACCGCGCTGTCATTGAGGCCGCCAATAACTTCGGGCGTTTTTTCACTGGGCAAGTCACGGCAGCCGGCAAAGTGCCACCTGCAAAGATCATGGTGATTGGGGCCGGTGTCGCAGGCCTCGCCGCGATCGGCGCTGCGAACAGCATGGGCGCCATTGTGCGGGCGTTTGATACCCGTCTGGAAGTGAAAGAACAGGTTGAAAGCATGGGCGCCGAGTTCCTGGTGCTGGATTTCGACGACGAGGACGGCAGCGGTGGCGGCGGCTACGCCAAGCAGATGAGCGACGAGTTTATCAAGGCAGAGATGGCGCTGTTCGCGGAACAGGCCGAGGAGGTGGATATCATCATCACCACCGCCCTGATTCCCGGTAAACCCGCGCCCAAACTGATCACCGCCGATATGGTGAAATCCATGAAACCCGGCAGTGTGATTGTCGATCTTGCGTCGGAACGCGGCGGCAACTGCGAGCTGACAGAGCCCGGCAAGGTAGCCCACCACCATGGCGTGACGCTGATTGGCTACACCGATCTGCCCAGCCGTATGGCCAAGGTGGCCAGCGATCTCTATGCCACTAACCTGGTACACCTGATCACTGAACTGACACCTGAGAAAGACGGCCAACCCCAGGTCAACATGGAAGACGATGTGATCCGTGGCCTGACGGTGGTACGGGAGAATGACGTTACCTGGCCACCACCGCAACCGGAAGCGCCGGTCAGCCCCAAGCCGGCACCCGGCACTGAAGAACCCACGGCTGCCGACAAGGAAGCCGCGAGGCAAGACGCCAAACGCCGCAGCCAGTTTGGCAAGGGCGCGCTGCTGCTGGTGACGGCCCTGGCGCTCTACGGGGTTGGTGCCCACGCGCCGGAAAGCTTCCTGCAGCACTTCACGGTGTTTGTGCTGTCCTGCTTTATCGGCTGGCAGGTCATCTGGAACGTGACCCCTTCCCTGCATACGCCTCTGATGAGTGTGACCAACGCCATCAGCGGCATCATTGTGATCGGTGCCATTCTCCACCTGGCCCAGGCGGAGAATCTGGCCGTCGGCATCATGGCCTTTGTCGCGGTGCTGATTGCCAGCATCAACGTAGGGGGCGGCTTTCGGGTCACCCATCGCATGCTCAAAATGTTTCGCAAGTAGGAGGCGCCCGATATGAGCACAGGATTGGTGAGCGTGGCCTACGTGGTCGCAAGTATCTGTTTTATCCTCAGCCTGGGTGGCCTTAGCCATCAGGAATCCGCCCGGCGCGGTAACCTTTATGGCGTCGCGGGCATCATCATCGCCGTTGGCGCCACCCTTGCCAGCGTGGACGGCGGTGTTATCGCCATTGTGATTGCAGTGCTGCTAGGCGCTGGCATTGGCATCCCCATCGCCAACAAGGTGGAGATGACCCAAATGCCACAGCTGGTGGCCCTGCTGCACAGTTTCGTGGGTCTGGCGGCGGTGCTGGTCGGCTTCTCAGGCTATATAGAGCCCCTGGTAGCCACCACGGGTGCCGAACACACCATCAAGCTGGTGGAAGTGTTTGTCGGTATCTTTATCGGCGCGGTGACCTTCACCGGGTCGCTGGTGGCGTGCGGCAAGCTGGATGGCCGCATCGACAGCAAGGCACTGACCCTGCCAGGCCGACACCTGATGAACCTGGTGGCCATTATCGCCTGCGTATTGCTGGGCGCCTGGTTCCTCGGTACCGACAGCATGGCGCTGGGGCTAATTTCCCTTGTCATCATGACGGCCATCGCGTCGGTGCTCGGCATTCACCTGATCATGGCCATCGGTGGTGCTGACATGCCGGTGGTGGTGTCCATGCTCAACAGCTACTCAGGTTGGGCGGCGGCTTCCATCGGGTTCATGCTGGGTAATGACCTGCTGATTGTGGTGGGTGCCCTGGTGGGTAGCAGCGGTGCCATCCTCAGCTACATCATGTGCAAGGCCATGAACCGGTCATTTATCAGTGTCATCCTGGGTGGCTTCGGCCAGACCAGCAGCAGCTCAAGTGCCGCCGATACCGACCAGTCGGTCTATGAGTCCTCCGCGGATGATGTGTGCGAGGAACTGCGCAATGCCGATTCAGTGATCATCGTGCCTGGTTACGGCATGGCTGTGGCGCAAGCCCAGAACGGCGTCAGCGAAATGACGAAAATCCTGCGGGACCGTGGCGTCAACGTACGTTTCGGCATTCACCCCGTGGCCGGTCGCCTACCCGGACACATGAATGTGCTGCTCGCCGAGGCCCACGTACCCTATGACATCGTGCTTGAAATGGACGAAATCAACGACGATTTCCCAAGTACCGATGTGGTTCTGGTTATCGGTGCCAATGACACCGTAAACCCGGCCGCCGCCGAAGACCCGGGCAGCCCGATTGCCGGTATGCCGGTTCTGGAAGTGTGGAAAGCGCGCCAGGTGGTTGTCCTCAAGCGGGGCATGGCCACGGGTTATTCCGGCGTGGAAAACCCGCTGTTCTTCAAAGACAACACCCGCATGCTGTTTGGCGATGCCAAGGAAAGCATCGACAAGCTGGTTGGTGGGTTAAGGGGCTGATTCTTCAGCCCCGGATTCCTTCGCAAAAAACCGCTCAATCTGCCGGGACTGGCTCTGGCCGTCCCGGTAGCCCAGCTCAATCAGATCGCGACAGAAGCATTTGTCGAACAGCAGGAAACTGGCGAGGTTAGCGCTGGAAAAAGGCGCGTTGTCTGAAGCACCGGTCAACCGTCGCAACACCAGCGGCATGGCATCAATGTATTTCATGGCGATTTCGTTGATGGGCTCGGAAGGGGAAATTTCCAGAATATCCACCGGGCTCAGGTCGAGCCCGGATTCCTTCAGTTTCTTCTCGGGGATCAGTTCCAGCAACTGGTTGATCAACCGCGAGCGATCGATGTCGTAATCCAGGGTATCCAGAAACATACCGTTAAACACGTGGGCCAGTACCTGGGTCAGCGTTGGCATACCGGGTTTTTCCGGACGCCTGGACGGGCACATGGCATTGGCACTAACCCCGATCACCAGCACCTTGCGTGCACCCAGCCGCAATGCCGGACTAATGTGAGCCATCTGGCGGGTCACGCCGTCACCGAAGTACTCGCGGTTGATCTTCACCGGCGCAAACAGGGTGGGAATAGCCGCAGACGCCATGATGTGGTCCACTGCCAGCTCTGTACGGGTGCCGCCACGCTGTCCGACCGACCAGCCTTGCAACCCTTCAACCCCTTCAAAGAAACACACATTCTGTCCAGTCGCGTAACCGCAGGCATTCAGGCCCACAGCGTCGACGTGTCCCTCCTGGATCGTTTGCCGAATGCTCTGCAGGTCGATCTCCCGCTCCAGCAATTCCCGCAGTGGCGAATTATCCAGAAAGGAAACCGGTCCGCTCTCAATAGGGCGACTGATCATCTTGCGGGCGATGGCGCTGAAGCTGCGCACCAGACTAAAGGTATCCGCCCTGAATACCCGGTCCATGGTCAGTTCCGACCAGACTTTATCGAGATGATCAATACTGTGGCGAAACAGTCCCCGGTTACCGGCAAGCGCCATGGCATTGATCGCCCCGGCCGAGGTACCGATAATGACATTGAACGGGTGACTCCAGTCCGGATACATGTCAGCGATAGCGCGAAGGACGCCGACCTGATACGCCGCCCGCGCGCCACCTCCGGTGAGAATGACACCGTTCTTTGTCATAAAGCCATTCCGTTATGAACAATGCCCCTCATCAGGCCTGTTTGATCTTATGCCGACGCCGGCCGGCAAACGGATTGTTAATGCTGGAATCCTTGCCCTGCAACTTGGCTTCGGGGTGGTTTTTAGCCATCAATTCCTTGACCTTGGGAATGTGGTCCTTCGGGGCATCTACCATGATCAGATACTTCCCTGCCTCAATGTCGTGATGGAACGGCTCGATACGGTAGTTTTCATTCTGGATACCACCAAAGCCACCGACCCAGGCGCCCGCTACCACTACGAAGATGAACAAGGCAATCCAGGCGGCCGCTGGCATGTTCAGAACTTCCAGCAAGGCCATTGGAACGAGGAAAGCCAGCGCCAGCACAAAGCCGACTATGGCACCGCGCTCCACGTACCTGGGGAGATCCGTTCGGTCCAGGATGGACGCGGTGTGTAACTGGTGGGTGTACAGGCCGGCTTCGTCCTTGCTGACAATGTGGAAGCGCCAGTCAGTGACGTCATGCTCGTGAAGGTCGTCGGAGATTTCTTTTGCACTGTCAATTGAAGATACCAGATAGAATAAACGTATCATGGCGTTTCTCCTCTTTCGCCTGTGAATGAGGCGTTCTTCTACTGACAATCTAGCTCAAATTTCACGATTTTACGTAGTATGACTCTCTTCCCGGTGCTTCCATTGAGGTTTATTTGCTGAGCCGAGCTTTACTCGGTGGTGTTGTAGACGTAGGAAGACACCGTGCCGTCTTCATTGAAGCGCACCACCAGATCCGTTGTTTCAGCTTCGCCAAAGGCCGACCAGCGATATTTACCGTAGGTCCAGGTGCGCTTGCCATCTTCGATACCGGTGCGCCAGGGCTCGCCAAACATCTCCTGGATGTCCGAGCGGGTGGTGTCACCGATCTCGATCTGGTCAACGTTGTGGGTAGCAAAGTCCTGGCCGACCGTGGCACAGCCAGCAATAACCAGAGTCAACGCGAGCAGGACAACGGCGGAAAGAGAACTAACAGGCTTCATGGTGTATCCCTTTTGTTGAGAACAAGACCATCAATCATACGGGTTTTGGTAACAGGTTAAATTACAGCCCGGACAGACACAAAAAAGCCCCGGTGTGTCGCCGGGGCCTATCGTCAACGCCAGATCTGATCAGTAGAGCTTTGTCAGCGATTTTTTCGCGAACGGCTCGACCTCGCCAATACGGCCGTCCTTCACTTTCACCAGCCACTCCGGATCCTGCAGCAGCGCACGGCCCACGGCGATCAACTCGAACTCGCTGTTGTTCATGCGCTCAACCAACTCGTCGATGCCGGATTGTTCCACCGCTTCCTTCTTGCTGGCGAAGGTGCCACTGATGAAATCCTCGGTCAGTCCCACGCTACCAACCGACATCGTCGGCTTTCCGGAGAGTTTCTGCGTCCAGCCCGCCAGATTTAGGTTCGAGCCCTCGAATTCCGGCTCCCAGAAGCGACGCGTAGAGGCGTGGAAGATATCCACGCCGGCGTCGACCAGCGGTTTCAGGAACTGCTCCAGCTCTTCCGGAGTGCTCACCAGCTTCGCTTCGTAGTCCTGCTGCTTCCACTGAGAGAAACGCAGCATGATGGGAAAGTCCGGGCCTACGCGGTGGCGGACCGCTTCAACGATCTCAACGACGAAACGCAGACGGTTTTCCATACTGCCACCGTACTCGTCATCACGCTGGTTGGTGCCTTCCCAAAGGAACTGATCCAGCAAATAGCCGTGGGCGCCGTGAATCTCCACGCCGTCAAAGCCCAACGCCTTCGCATCCTGGGCGGCGTCGGCAAACGCCGTGATGACGTCGTCGATATCGTCCTTGCTCATCGCCTTGCCGTTGGGCTTGCCCGGTGAAAACAGGCCGGACGGGCTGTAACCGGGTACGGATGGGTCAGGCTCTGTGCCTTCCTTACGTACGGCACCTACGTGCCACAGCTGGGGGAAAATGGCACCGCCAGCCTCGTGGACCGCATCGACCACTTCCTTCCAGCCGGCGAGGGCTGTGTCCCCATGAAAAAACGGCACGTTCGGATAACCGTTGGCGCCGGGGTGGTTGACTGTGGTGCCCTCGGTAATCAGCAAGCCAACACCGCCTTCAGCGCGGCGGCGATAATAGTCCACCACATCCTGGCCCGGGGCATTACCCGGCGAGAAGTTGCGGGTCATTGGAGCCATCGCCACGCGGTTGCGCAGGGTCAGGTTGTGGAGTTCAAAGGGTTCAAACAAAGGGCCAAGATTCATGCTCATGGTAGATCGCAACCTCACTAATCTGGTTTCTTTAAGCAACCATATTGAATCTGGTTTTAAAATGCAACCCTATTAGGTACACTCCTTACCATGGCCAGAAAACGTTTTGATGACTCCAATTGCTCCGTCGCCCGCGCCCTTAATGAGGTGGGTGACTGGTGGTCCCTGTTGGTGGTGCTGCATGCTATGTATGGCCCCCGCCGCTTTGTGGACTTCCAGCAAGAGCTGGGTATTGCCCGCAACATTCTTTGCGATCGACTCAGCCGGCTGGTGGACAACCAGGTACTGAAAAAGGTCGAGGTGGGTGAGCACGGTTCTCGCTGCGAATACCGCCTGACCGAGAAGGGCCGCGACCTATTCCCGATTGTGGTGGCGTTACGCCAATGGGGCGACAAATGGAACCCATCGCCGGAACAGGCACCGCTGGACCTTCGCGACCGCGAAACCGGCAAACCCATCCGCCAGATTGAAGTGCAAAACATTGACGGACAGCCTCTGTCGGTCCGGGATGTGTTCGTAAAAGAATCTGTGCCCAAAACGAAAAAAGCGGTGTAATCACCCTCTGAAGCCCATAGGCCGTATTACGCGGAGTCTATCTCCATGCACCTGCCATTTTGGCTGACAACCGCCCTGCTCTTTCCAATCCTGCTCTATCAGGGCAAGAAACCCCGCCATACAACGCCCAGGCTGCCAGAAGCCGGGGGCTCGTTGAGTGGTCAATATGGCGAAGGTACTCCGGCCAGAAGCGTTCTGGTGATTGGCGAGTCAACGGCGGCGGGCGTTGGCATTGCTACCCATGATCAGGGTCTGGCAAGCCAGATAGCCAGACAGATTCATCAGCGCACCGGACAGACGATTGCCTGGCATACGTTTGGGGTTAAAGGCATTCGGTTGGGGGCGTTGATTCAGATGCTGGAAGAGATTGAACTGCCAAGGGCAGAACTGGTGCTACTAAGCATGGGCGTGAACGACACCACTGGGTTTACCCCTCGCAGCCGTTTCCGTAGACAACTCACCGAACTGAGCAAACTGCTCATACCACGGCATGCCGGACCCCTGAATCTTATCAGCGTACCGCCGATGCACCTGTTTACGGCGTTACCTTCTCCGCTTAGACACATCATGGGCTGGCGCGCCAGGCAACTGGATAGGATCTATCGCCGCCTCGCCAAAGAACACCCAGAAAGCTTCCGGTATCTGGATTATCCAACAGTCACTGATCCGGATTTACTCGCCAGCGACGGGTACCATCCGGGCAGAAAAGGTTATCGCTACATTGCTGAAGCTCTGGGCTCCAGGCTTATCTGAACTTTGCTAATGTCGCCGCCCGGGGTGAATCCGGAAATGGTGCCCGGGAACCCTGGCGGTTATTACGGCGGTGCTTAGTGACTGGGAGAGAATTTCCCGACCGGCGCTGACTGAAACAGGGATTTAACTTTGGCGAAAAGGGCCGCCGTTTTCTCCGCAATGTATTCAGAGCGCTGCTCGTGCGCCAATCTCATGTAGTACTCAACATCAACTCTACCAGTCGCGTCTAATTTGACGTTTTGCTTATTCATAATCGTGTGTCCTTGTTTCGGAAGTTAGAACTGTTTACAGGATTAATGTTAAGGAACTCACAGCTGTTGAAAAAGCGATCATTTCTAACCAGAATGCTGAATATATTTCATGCTTAGTAGAAACCGAGATGCGACACCTTCCTCCTCTGAAAGCCTTGCGGGTTTTCGAATCATCCGCCAGAAACAGTAGCTTTGCGGCTGCCTCTGAAGAGCTCTTTGTGACTGCTTCGGCGGTAAGTCACCAGGTTAAGACGCTTGAGAATTTTTTAGGAGTTGCCCTATTCAATCGCACCGGACGAAAGGTGGAACTGACACCTTCGGGAGAGCGGTACCTTGCGTCCGTAAAACATGCTTTCGACGAGATAGAGATGGCAACCCAGCGCCTCACGGCGACCCACGAGCCCAACGTGGTGAAGATCAGCGTGGCCCCCAACTTCCTGACCCGCTGGCTGATGCCTCGCATGTCACGCTTTCGCGATCTCTATCCGGATATCGAACTGCAGATCAATGCCTCTATGGGCCTGTTGGATTTCAACCAGACCAACACCGATATGGCGGTCTATTATGGCAACGGAGATTGGGACGACATTGAAGTGCATTTCCTGCGCAAAGTAATGCTGGTACCGGTGTGCAGCCCGCGACTTATGAGCAACGGACCGCCATTAGAAAAGCCGGAAGACCTGGAGCAACATACGCTGATCTACGTGAGTAAGCGCCAGTGGGAATGGGAGAACTGGCTGCACAAGGCGGGCGTCGATTTCATTCAACCCAAGGGCAGCCTGCAACTGTCCAGTGGGCAGCTAACTACGGCGGCTGCGCAGGAGAGCCTGGGAGTAGCCCTGGCCGACCGTACACTCACATCGAGGGAGATCAACAACGGGCAACTCGTCGTGCCGTTTGATATTCGACTGGATACCCACAAGGCCTTTTACCTTGTCTTTCAAGCATCGTCCTTTGAACGCGGGTATGAAAGCCTTTAAAGAATGGTTGATGAACGAGATGCAGGTTTCAGATCCAGAGGAGGCATCAACCACGCCCCCTCTGGAGAAATAACCCTGAAGCGGTGTAAACACCGCCTGGTTCTTCTAGCCAATCAGGCTGAACGTCGCGCCTGGCCCTGTCCGCCATTCGAATTCCGACCGCGCCCGCCACTGCGGCCACCGGGCTTGGCACTGTAACCACCAGGACGGCCATTGCCACCACCTGGCCCCCGGCCACCGTTACCATTTCGGTTCCGTGCCCGGCTGGGGTCGGCTTTCGCCTTTGGCTTCAACGGCAGGTTGTTCTTGGGTTCAAAGCCTTCCACTTCCTTGCGGGGAAGCTGCTTCTTGATCAGCCTTTCAATGCCCGCCAGCATCTTGCTTCGTCAGCACTGACCAGTGATAGCGCATGTCCGCTCTCACCGGCACGACCGGTACGCCCAATACGGTGCACATAGTCTTCCGGCACGTTCGGCAGCTCGAAATTCACCACCTGTGGCAACTGCTTGATATCCAGGCCACGGGCCGCGATGTCGGTTGCGACCAGCACGCGCACTTCACCCTGTTTGAAATCGGCCAGTGCTCGGGTACGAGCACCCTGTGACTTGTTGCCATGGATAGCCGCAGCGGTAATGCCGTCACGCTCCAGCTTCTGGGTCAGGCGGTTGGCGCCGTGCTTGGTGCGGGTGAACACCAGCACCTGCTCCCAGCCATTGTCCCGCACCAATTTGCTCAACAGGGCGGTTTTCTGGCTCTGGTCTACCGGGTAGACAGACTGCTTGATGCTTTCCGCAGCGGTGTTCCGGGCTGCCACTTCTACCTGCACCGGGTTATCCAGCAGGCCTTCGGCCAGGCCGCGGATCTCGTTGGAGAAGGTGGCGGAGAACAACAGGTTCTGGCGCTTGGCGGGCAACAACGCAAGAATCTTGCGAATGTCGCGGATAAAGCCCATGTCCAGCATGCGGTCGGCTTCGTCCAGCACCAGGATTTCCACTTCGTTGAAACGAACCGCATTCTGCTGGTACAGGTCCATCAGCCGGCCAGGGGTGGCCACCAGCACGTCCAGACCCTTGCGCAGCTTCATCATCTGCGGATTAATTTTTACGCCACCAAAAACTACGGCGGACTTGGTCGGCATGTATCGGCTGTACAGCGCGACACTGTCGTGAACCTGGGCCGCCAACTCGCGGGTGGGCGCCAGGATCAGTACACGCGGGCCTTTGCCAGTGCGGGGATTTTCCGCAAGGCGTTGCAGCAATGGCAGGGTAAACCCTGCGGTTTTACCGGTGCCCGTCTGGGCAGCCGCCATCACGTCCCTGCCGGATAAAACAGCGGGAATGGCCTTGGCCTGGATGGGGGATGGTGTTTCGTAACCCTGGTCGGCTGTGGCACGGACCAGTTGCTCGGACAAACCGAGTGAAGAAAAACTCATAGTGGATCAACTCTTGATTAGTCTGCCTCCACGAACACCGTTCTCGGCGAATGCGGGCAGATGCCATGAAGATTCATGGAGTAAAAGACGACTACGGCCACACACCGCTAACGGGGTGACGTCCTCTGACAGGTCGTATGGATGGTTCGCACGGGCTTGAAGCCTTGAATTGCGGAAATCCCTAGAGGCAGGATGCTGGGCACACTAACAGAGTGATCCGGGAATAGCTATAAGGAACTTTCCCGGGCAGGAGTCTTTAACGCGGCTCCCGGTCGGGGATAACCCTGCCGGCTCAGGCAGGGTTATCGGTCCGTCGTTAACGATTAACGCACACCGTCCCGGCGTAACGCAGCCGGCGTGTATTCGCGGGAGCGACGTTCGGTGCCGTACTGGTATGGCTCGTCTTCCTCGTTGGTCAGCCCCATCACCAGATAGCGCCCTGACAACAGGTCATACAGGGTTTCAAAGGCATAGGCTGGAATGTTGGCATCGTAGATCTGCATCGCGTGCGCTTCGGCAACACGCCACAGGTTGCCACGTCCGTCGTAGTGGTCCACTGCTGCGATCTGCCAGGTATCCTCATCAAGGTAGAAGTCCCGTTTGCCGTACACGTGCCGCTCACCGTCCTTGAGTGTCGCAGTGACATGCCAGACCCGGTGCAGCTCGTAACGTGTGAGGCCCTGGTCGACATGGCCGGGCTTTATGATGTCGCCATAGCTCAGGTTCTCGTCGGTCAAACGATAGGAATTGTACGGGATGTACAGTTCTTTCTTGCCTTTGAGCTCCCAGTTGTAGCGGTCTGGTGCGCCATTGTAGAGGTCCAGGTTGTCCGACGTGCGCTGACCATCCGCTGCGGTACCCGGCCCGTCGTATGCCACATTGGGTGCGCGGCGAACACGACGCTGCCCGGAGTTGTACAGCCACGCGCGACGGGGCTCCTTAACCTGGTTGATGGTCTCATGCACCAGCAGTACGTTGCCGGCAAGGCGCGACGGTGCAGTGATGGCCTGCTTGAAATAGAACATCACGTTGGGATCTTCGCTCGGATCGAAGTCTTCCAGCGCCACCCGCTCCGTAAACGATTCGGTGAACCTGACCGGGCTGAAATCCCCATTTGGCTGCGGCGTTACCTGCGCCACATTGCGGGTAAAGGAACCGCCGCGGTAGCGGGTAATATGGTTGAAGATCACCTCAAGACCATTTTGGGGCATTGGAAACGGGGTCGCTGTCTTGTAGTTCTTGAGGCCGTTGCCGCTTTCCACCAACTCTACTTCGGTCGCGTTGGCCTTGGTTTTCTCCAGCACGTCGGCAGGATAGGTCGCCGTTCTACGGGTCTGGTAGACCGGCATGAAATAATTGTCGTACGTCTTGATCATCGCAATCTGGCCAGGCGTCAGGTTGTCCGCGTACTGGTCAACGTTGCTCTGATCGATACGAAACAGCTCTTGATCGTTGGGGAACGGGTCCACGTATCGGCCATCGCCCTGGTACGCCCCCGGCGCCTGAAGCAGGCCCCCGTCCCAGGCAGGAATTTCATCGCCGTTACCGGACTTCTCGGCGCCCATCGGCGTGAGCGTATCTCCCAGTTTGGCGGCCTCCTGGGCCGACACCGCTGCGCCGGCTGATGCGGAATACAGCATCGAGCACGCTAATGCACTGTAAAGCAGGTTTTTTCGGTTAATCATGGATTACTCCTCGGTTTTCAGACAATGATTCAAAATGAATAAGACACGGAGGCCGACACGAAATCCCGGTCATTGATGACGTTGTAATCACCCCCGAAATAGTTGGTGTAACTCAGGTTGGCTTTGTAGGCGTTTTGATAGGTGGCTTCGACGGCCAGGCCCAGTGATTTGTTACCTTCCTGGAAGTTGCCACCGGGATCAGGTGCGTAGCCCTTGACGTCGTGAGAGAAAAACAGCCGGGGGCGCAAGTTGACGCCAGCGACGGCATCCGGATAGTCCCAGACAAACAGCGTGCGATAGCCCCAGGAGAAGGACGTGGTAAACCCACCACCTCCACAGTTGCTGGGGTTGATGTTCAAACGCGGGTCACTGTCTGTGCCCTGGCTGCAGTAGTCACCGGTAAAGTTGTCACCCTCCAGCGGCACCGGCCCCACACCGTAGATGCCCGACCGCCCGTAGCGGGCTTCCGAGGTGCTGGGCAGATCATGGATATAGGTGGCACCAACCTCACCGACAATAATGAAGCGGGCCGCACCCATTACCCGGTCGATAAAGTGAATAAAGGTCGCCTGGGCCTGGGAAACGTTGTAACGGTCGTAGCCGTCAACTGCTTTGCCGGCATAATTGAAGTCGGGGTCCTTCTCGCGCTGGCGTTGCTCCAGCTTGCTCACCACCTGTCCATCCGGACCACGCTGTTGCAGGCCTCCGTATATCAGCTCAAACGTGTTCCACTGGATGGGAAGGTTTGGCCGGAAGCTGTATTCCGCCCCCAACGAAGTGCCTGTTGGCAGTGTGGTGTTGATACTGATGCCATAAAGATCAATGTCTTCCGGGTACTCGATGAAATAGCTGGGAAACCGGGAGTTGGGGAGGTTGGGATCGCTTTTCTGGTTTGCAGATGGGTCCGATGGGTTGTTGACCACACCGCTGATGTACGGAAGACGGCTGTGATAACGGGTGTAGTAGAACCCCAGCTCAGCCCCCAGGTCGGTCAGGTACCAGCGCAGAGCGGCGCCGAATTGGTCCTTGTCTCCGGGCTCGCGGTCGCCCAGGCGCGGCGACACAAATCCCTCTTCCAGCGCCTGGGAATCAGGTACCTGGCCCGCCAGCAATACCGGGCCACAGCCATCGGCCGCCACATCCGCAGAGGAAAAATAGGTTCCGCAGTCGTCAATTCTGAAACTTTCCCAGTCGGTCTGAACAAACGCTTCCATGGTAATTTCAGACGTCAGGCCAACTGACGTATACAACATCTCGACGGGCAGGAGTACGTCTTTCAGTTCCGCACCCGGTGCCCGAAACGCGGGAACGTCGATGGGATTGACCGCGTTGATACCACCCAGGATGAACGTGCTTTCGCCCCAGTTCACCACCTGACGGCCGTAACGGATCGACACCGGCGTATCGCCGGAAGTACCAGTCCGTAAACACGTAGGCGTCGAGAAGATCCACACCGGAGGCGTTATCTTTGGCCTCATCATTCAATTCACGTCGCTGGCCAACCGGGTCCTTGGCGCGACGGTTATCCTTCAGTTCGTGGTCGTAATAATAGGTGCCTCGCACCAGCGCCCCGACCCGCGTCAGTGTGTCACTGTCGGGGGCGTAGTCCAGGAACAGTTCACTACGGCCACGCAGGATCTGGGAATACGGCTCGTTCTTTTCAAAGTTCAGGTTGCCGTCGTCGAAGTTATTGGACGATGCGCCCGTGTTACTGAATGCGAATTCCGGCCCCAGGTTGCCCTGGGAAATCAGATCTTTGTCCTGATCTTCCAGCCGATAGGCGATCCCCGCCGTCAGGGTCGTTGAGAGCGAGGCGTCGATCTCATAAATGTCAAAATCGAATGCCATCGCCGGGGCTGTGGATACGATTGCGCCGATAGCCAGCGCCAGGCGTTTACGGTCTCGGTTTGTTGTTGTCATTGGTCTGTAGCTCCAGTTTTCAGGCAAAGCTTCCCCATTGATGGAGAGAATCGCCATCGACATACACGTGTTTATCGGGATCGGGCGCCCCGGGATATCCGGAGCGCGGGTTGTCTGGCCGTCGGGTTTCTAGATCAGGCCGCCACCAATCAAGCCGCCACCACCTTCACCATCTCCGCCGCTGTCCGGCTCGCTGCCGGGATCGGTGCTGCCCTCGGCAGAGCAGTCCGTACCTGAGGTATCGGCATCCTTTACGACACAGGGGTTACTGACAGAAACGGTGCCATCGCTGAACAGTTCCAGCATCTGCGCGATCATCTCGTCGAAAACCGCACGTGAAGAAAAGGCATCCGCCGCTTTCTGACCAGCGGAAACAGGGTTTCCATGCGACCCTTCCAGGTAACGGGTTATGGCTGGAAGGCCACTTGCCAGCGGCGTCGACTCAGCGCCCATACCCGCCGCCAGGGGATCCGTGCCCGCCAGGGGTGCGCGCTCACTACTGATCACGAAACCGGTTTCCGGAACCGTGGTTTCAAGGGGCCCCATGGCGTAAAGCAGATCATCGGCAGCATTGGGAATCGTGTCGTCGGTTGGGCGCTCGGGATCACCATCAACACCGGCAATTTCAGTCAGCAACGTGTTGGTGTTCTGATAAAAGCCGGCATAGGCGACAGGATCTGCCGAATCCAGCAGCGACTGGAACACATTGAAGTAGATGTTGAGCTCCGTACGTCCCTGCGCCAGCACGCCATCAGAGGCGGAGTCCAGTACAGGCAGAAGCTGTGGCGCCAGTGACTGGGAGTTTTCGAACAGGCGGGTGAACTGACCGCCGGTGTTCAGCAGGTTCGAGGCCAGAACCGGGCTGAGATTGGCATTTCCCGCCGCACTGGCCGCATTGTTAACCGGTGGGAAGGCTGCGCCTCCCATGCCACTGAGCGAATGGCTCAGAAAATAGACACGGCTCGGATCAATGCTCAGGCCCTGGGCGCAATCGCCGGCGGCCTGACATGCATTGATGGCGTCCTCGATCGCCTGCAACGAGGCGTTCACGTTTAGTAGGTCGAGGGCGCCCTGGCGCATGTTGTCACGGGTGTTGGCA
Source organism: Marinobacter sp. (assembly GCA_002726615.1). Taxonomy (GTDB): domain Bacteria; phylum Pseudomonadota; class Gammaproteobacteria; order Pseudomonadales; family Oleiphilaceae; genus Marinobacter. Next base: position 3,681 of record PBRG01000199.1, on the reverse strand, counting down.
TAGTTGGTGAAGTTCAGGTACAGACTTCCCGATTCGGGCTCCTGCAGTTCGCCCGCCAGTACCGGGTTCAGATCCGCGTCAGCGGCGAAGCCAAAGTGACGCTCGACGGCGTCCGCCGAAGCGCCATCCTGAGAGGTGATAGGATTAAGGCCAACCACACCTTCTCCGAAAATACCGTGCAGCGGCTGGTCGATACCGATGGTGACGAAGCAGTCAAAGGTATTGCCAGGATCCGCGCAGGATAATCCGGCGGCTGTCGCCAGAGGAAGGATCGCCGAACGGTCGGTGGTCACGGCATGCTGATAGATAATCACCGGAAAGCCATTTGCCGGGGTCTGCGGGGCAATCAGCGTCTGGTTAGTGTCGGGCGCCGCGACGACAATGGGAACCGTTGTTTCACCCGACTTTTCAACAAACGGGAAACGGTAGGTCACGCGATTTGAGGGCGCCTGATCGAGTGACTCGTCAGCACTGAAGTCCGCCGGGAGCCAACTGGCTGAGCGTATGGCTGAGCCATCGGTCTCTTCCGGCACGCCCTGGAAATACGGCAGGGTAATCTCGCCCTCGTAGACATGGATGTTAAGAGGAGTGCCCTGAACTTCCTGAGCCAATGCCGGATTTATCTCACCACCGTCGCGCTGGTTGAACATCCGTACCGTTCGCGGCTTGGGAGCATCAACAATGCTGTCAGCGGCGGTTGCAAGCGCCTGCGCCTCACCCTCGTTGTCGTCAACAGTGTCGACGGCCAATGCTGTGGCGGCCTGCAGAACATAGGCGACTCGGCGGTCCTCCTGATCATTGCTGACAAGGTCCTGATACTGGACGACCATACCGGCATCCCGGGCATCCGTGAGCAGGCCGGCGAGCTCGGCGTCGTAGAGGCGGAAACTCGTGTCCGTCAGCGTTGTATAGATTTCATCGTTGATGTTCTGCTGTTCCGCTGTCGCGGCTCCCTCCAGCGGTTGTTGGGACAGGTTGTAGAATCCGGAGATCAACTGCCGGAGCCCTTCCTGTCGGGAAGCAATACCCAGGCTGTTGCGAAAGAACGTCACCGGGGCTGTGTTCGCCAGCAGTACGTCGTCTACCGCCGTTGTTGTGATCGTTGAGGAAAACACAACGTCGTCAAACGTTTTTGGGAATCCATCGACGGAAAACGCCTGCTTGAACTCAAAATAATCGGAGGCGATTCGGCGGGCAGGCAGCAACGCCTCACGGAACGGCTCGAACGCAGCATTGGAAAGCACCGCTTCCGGGTCCGCCACCGTCTGGTAGGTCGGCGCACCCACAAGCGGGTCGCCGTTGGTGTCCACAATGTCATCGGTAATGGCCAGGGCGTACCGGGTTTTCTCAGCCAATGGCTTGGCCGGCAAAATCCGGATCATATTGTTCTGGCCACCATCGATATCCAGCAGCTCAACCCTGAGCCTGTCCTCAACCAGGGCATCGAAAATCGCATCCGCTTCGGCGGTACTACCGCTTTCCTCAAGTGCCAGTGCCCGCCGGTACTGAATCGCCGATGAAATTCCGGCGACCTCTCCGGAGGCCTGACGGAGGCTGTCGCCACCGGCATATTCCAGGGGAATCAGGAACACATTCTGATCCGGGTTGGGGACAACCTCGCCCTCCACGGAGACAAAGTCACGTGCATCAAGTGTCTGCTGGCTGTCCAGGCTGCCACTGATCTTGATATCAATGGGGGCCAGTACTGAATTTCCATCGAGAAAACCAATACCCGTCGTCACTGGGTTGGCCGGATCACTGCCGTTCAGCATAGTGCCGTCGTCAACGTCACTGAGATAGAAAAGGGAATCGCTTGGAATCGGGAACTGGGTCGTCAGCGGATCGAATAACGGATGGGTTCCCCGCTCCACTCGTGGGTTGGTAATCGTGTAATCCGGGTCCGCGTTTTTTGTTGTCTGGCTGCTGCTTTCGAAACAACCCGTCAGGCTGACCGACAAAATGACCAGCGACATCAGTCGCGTTTGGCGCAAGAACATACTTGTTTACCTCTGTACGTTTTTTTGTAGTTCGAGACTCGTCCTGTGTCTTTCGGCCTAACACGGAAGTCTAATTGCGGTGGTTCCAAAAAAATTTTCCCGAATAGACGAGAATTCGCAAAAGGAAGGGCTAACTGGTTCTTGTAGCGAGAAATTTGTCTCGAACAAAAGGCAATAATGATGGTATGTTCAGAATCTGACATCCGAACACCTACAAGAATGGCCTGAGGACGGCACCCGCCAAACTGTGCCAACCACAGACCGAGGGAATCAGATTGGCTTTGCTCCCATTTCGTTCGTCGTCGTCAAAGCGATTTGACCGGCTGATTCTGCCTTACATGAAAGGCATGTATATTTTCGCCTACCGCCTGACTGGCCAGAAACAGGACGCAGAGGATCTGGTGCAGGATGTCGTGGTCAAGTTGTACCCCCGCATGGACGAACTGGAGAACGTGCAACAACCCCAGCCCTGGCTTAACCGTGTGTTGTACCGACACTTTGTTGACCTCACTCGAAAACAGTCCAGCCATAGAGAAATCAGCGTCAGTACGCTGGTTGCTGCGGAAAGCCAGACCGCCTTTATGGAATCCCTCGGCGAGGCAAGCCCGGATGCGTCCGCCGGTATTGACCAAACGCGCGTAGACGACACCGTCAAGCGATTACTGAGCACCCTGCCACCAGACCAACGTACCCTGTTACTGCTTCACGACGCGGATGGCTGGCGCCAGGAGGACATCGCGATGGTTCTGGATGTGCCTGTCGGTACGATAAAATCACGCCTGCATCGCAGCAGGGCGTTTATGCGCGAACGGCTGAAAAAACAAATGGAACCTTTCGAAAAGCAACAACGTGAAGGGTGAAGAGGTGAATGCCATGACGTGTCGTCAGTTCCATCGGGAGGTCGACAGCCTGGTTCGCGGCGATCTTCCGCTGCATGAACAGGAAGCTCTCCAAGCTCACGCATCCGCGTGTGCCAGTTGCTCAGAACTCTGGGAGGATGAACAGCGCCTGCAAGAAGGCATCATGGCCCAGGTAGTTCCAGAACCCGACGACGATTTCGAATCCCGGGTCCGTGCAATCGCACTGGCCGGCGAGACATCTCAGAGTTCCACGTTACGCAAGACGTCCCTCTGGGCTTCATCAATTGCCGCCGTACTGGCACTCGGCATCTTTATCGGTATGCAGGTTGGTCCAGCAGATACCGGAATGTCCGGCAACGACATTGCGGACGCTACCGGGCAGACTGCAACAGAATCCGCTTCCGAACCCGGAACTGGAACGGCACTGAAAACCGTCAGGCTGGCGTTCAATTCCCGCCGGGCGATGGAGAACGTAACCCTGACCCTGGAACTACCGCCCAACGCAGAACTGGCACCCTTTCCGGGGCGCCAGACCATCAGCTGGACGGTGGACCTCAAGCAAGGTGACAACGTACTGGCATTGCCCATCAACGTGTTGTTCCCCGGGTCAGGCAAACTGGTCGCGCACCTGGACGATGGAACCCGGCGCAAAACGTTCAGCACCGCCATTCCAGGAAACACGGAGCCTTCATCATGATCAGAAATATCCGCATCCACTGGCTCGCTCCAGCCATCATCGGCCTTCTGCTTGCCGCACCCACACCGTCCTGGGCTCAAGACGATCTCGATGTGACCATGAGAATGGTTGCAGACGACCAGGAACT
>PBRG01000198.1 GCA_002726615.1 Marinobacter sp. | reverse complement strand
GGTTCTGGCGTGTACCTGAGTGACAGTGGTTTTCCTCTGAGGCGGCGCCGTCGTCGGAAGCCGTCTCCAGCGGCGACGCCGGGTAACCGGCTTCCGTTACGACGCGTGCCGCTTCACGGGTGTCGATGCCGTCGGGCAACGCGACCGTCTGTTCGTCCAGATTAACCTCAACCCGATCCGCACCGCCGGTCAGTGGCTCCAGGGCACTGCCAATCTTGCGAACACAACCCTGGCAGGAGGCACCGGATATCGATAAAGCGGGGTATAACGCGGTTTTCTCGTTCATCAAGCATTACTCCTTGCCACTGGTGTCTGGCTGGGGTTCATCCCAATGTTCAATCAGCCTGCAAATCGTGTGTCCGTCCGGCGTACCATCCGGCATGTCCTGCCAGGCGGACAGCGCGGCGGTCATACGACTACGCAGTTGTTGTAGCTCGGCAATTTCACGTTCCACTTCCACAAGCCGCTGCTGGAATACATCCCGAACCATCGGGCAGGGCGAATGATGGTCATCTGCCTGCTCCAGAATCTGTCGTATTTCCGGCAGTGAAAACCCGAGCTGCCGGGCTTTGCGGGCAAACCGAAGCCGGCGCGAATCCTCAGAATCGTACTGTTGGTAATTGTTATCCGGATTCCGTGTAGGTTTCAGTAACCCTTCGCGGGTGTAGAACCGGACGGTATCCGGGTTAACCCCGGCGCCAATAGCAATCTCTTTGACTTTCATAGCTCAGACGACCATCCCGAATGTCGAACAAATGACTGGAAGGTATCTGTTTCAAAACTGTGCGGAGCCATGGATGGCGGAGCCCAAGCGTCACACGGATGTGCCGTAAAAAGCGTGTTTTGGAAACAGATACCTTCCAGTCACGATAGGCACCCTGCCACGGATGCCACCCTGTTTTGGATGAAGAGTAGACTAAAACCTGTGAGTAACTCACAGGTCAAAGGTTTTTTTCAGGAAGAGGTGCTTTTAGCCCTAAGGAAGGTGCCACAGGCCTTGCATTGGTCCGGGGCCATCAGCTTGGCCTGCCAGCCAATCTTTTGCCCGCAGGCGGGACACGCAAGACGCAGTTGCAGAATGATAATGGGGGTGACCAGCGCAGCAATCAGAAGCCCTAGCGGCCCCCAGCTGTCGCCACTGGACAGCCCGAGCTGGCTACTGAAGACCAGAACAATGACCAGTGAGAAGAAAGCGAAAATAAAGTAACGCTTGTTCCAGGCTTCCCACCTTCGCAGACGGACATCCTGTTCCGACGTCAGATATCTTGAACTCATGAGGCCGCACCTTGAAAACGAATACGGCAATAGTGGTGAATTGCGGCACTCATTTCAATCAGCTACCAACCGGCGTGTCGATATCCAGCAAGCCGGCGCTCAGCGCCCGTTCCAGTTCGCCTGCCGGAATCGGGCGGCTAATCAGGTAACCCTGAATCACATCACAGCGGTGATTTTTGAGGAAAGTCAGTTGCTCATGGGTTTCCACGCCCTCCGCCACAACCTGGATACCCAGGTTGTGGGCAAGATTGATCACCGCTCGAGTAATCACCGCGTCGTCGTGGCGCTCGGTAACCTCGGTAATGAAGGAACGGTCGATCTTCAGCAGATCTACGGGGAAATCCCTCAGGTAACCCAGCGACGAGTAACCCACGCCAAAGTCGTCAATAGCCAGGTGCACGCCCAGCTTGTGCAGCTTGGTCAACTGATTCAGGTTGTGCTCGATATTCTGGATGAAGATCTCTTCTGTCAGCTCCACTTCCAGCCGGCTCGCGGGAACACCGTTGTTTTCCAACGCTTCCTGAATATGGTCGACAATGCTTTCGTCATCCAGTTCACGGCCCGAGAGGTTTACCGCGATGCGCAGATGTGAGTAAGGACCTTTTTGCCATTTCGCCAGTTGCCGGCAGGCGGCCATTATCACCCAGCGGCCGATGTCGGTAATACGACCGCTTTCCTCCGCCAGGGGAATAAAGTCCACCGGCGGCAACAGGCCACGGCGAGGATGCTGCCAGCGAATCAGAGCCTCTACGCTGTTGATCGACGATTCGTTTAGATCCAGTTGGGGCTGGAAATAGAGCACGAACTCGTCGTTGGCCAGCGCGTGGCTCAGGTCCTTGTCCAATTCCAGGCGCATGACTTCCCGGTCCTGCATGCCTTCGGTGTAAAACTGGTAGGTGTTGCGGCCCTGTTCCTTGGCCCGGTAGAGCGCCACATCGGCATTGCGCAGCAGGGTATCGGCATCCAGGCCGCTCTGGGGATAGACAGCCACACCCATGGTTGCGGTAATGCCGTGTTCCTCGCTCTGCACCGCAAAGGGTTCTTCAAAGCACTGCTTGATCTGGCCCAGAAGATTGATTACATCGTCAATGTTTTCAACATGCTGTTGGCACACCATGAACTCGTCGCCACCGGAATAAGCCACCATGACTTTCTCGTCGCTGAGGGCATTCAAACGCTCAGCGACTTTGATGAGCAATTCGTCGCCGAATTGATGGCCGAGAGAATCGTTAAGCATCTGGAAACGGTCCAGGTCGATCATTACCAGTGCTACCTGGCGCATCTGACGGTCGGCGATGCTTAGCGTGTGCGCCAGGTCTTCCATGAAAAAACGGCGGTTGGCCAGACCGGTCAGGGCGTCTGTGGTTTCCAGGCGAGCAAGATCCTTTTGCACAGCCTGGCGTTGGCTGATTTCCGCATCCAGCTCCTGGCGGGTTTTCAGTAGTGCCCGGTTGCGCTTGAGAGTCAGCTGCACCAGAAGTGCAGTAAGGCTGGTCAGCAGGCCCATGAACAGCATGATAATAAAGGTCACAAATGGCCAGCGGCTGCGTTGTTCCTCAACCCACGAACTGGAAGGTGTTACCACCAGTGTCCAGTCGAGTGTTGGCAGGTCAACATCCAGAGTACGGGAGAAACTGAAGTCGGTCTCCATTGAACCATTAAGCTCGTAGGCGGGTTCGCCTTTTTCCCTGATTTCGATGTGGAAGGAAGTCAGGGCTCGGTTGGAAAGCATGTGGTTGGCCAGGGTCTCCATCCGGAACACGCCCGCGATAAAGCCGTTGTTGGCCTCACCTGTGAATATGGGCGCGTAGATGACCATACCCTTGCCGCCCTGTTTCAGGTTCACAATGCCGGAGATATCGAGGTTCCCGGTGGTCTGTGCCTCAAGCAGTGATGCCCGTCGTTCCGGAGAGAAGGCCACATTGAAACCAATGGCGTCTTTGTTACCTTCGACCGGTACCATCCAGCGGATGACATAATCACGGTCAATCCACTCGATCGCCTGGTAGACACCAAAATCCGACAGATATTGGCGGGCGTCCTGTGCCCAGATCTCATTTGGCGTGTCCGGCAAGGCTTCAAAACGTTTCGCCATACGGCTGATGGAGTTGGCGTGAACGCCGAATTCCCGCTCCAGCCGCTTTGCCATGGAACTGGCCTCGCTGCCGAGGTTGGACTGGATTCGAGTGTGGTCCTGCTTTTCGATGCCGTACTGCAAAACCAGGGCGATTCCCAGGAACACCAGAAAAATCAGTGCTGGAAATGCCGGATTCAGCAGTCCCCTCACGAACAGGGTTAGCGCTGATGCAGATTTGTCCACAAAATGCTCCGGTTGATGAGGTAACTGACTAACATAACGGCCGTATACACCCGATTATGAGGGATAAACGCGATGATCTGTTATCAATTGCGGAACCCTTTCCGTCCGTGAAATTCCGAAAGCACCATCCGGCAACGGAGGGTTAATCGACTCCCGCAGGCAGTGTACAGCGGTATAGGCGTCTCGGTGCTTGATGCGGCTCATCCAAAACATCGCACTGGCGTTGGCCTTGATGATTTCCACGCACTCCCGGATAACCGGGCGGGGGTGCATCCTGCAGGTTCGGGTCGTTGCCCTGTTCGATGGCGAGGGTGTGCTGGTTTTACGTCGGAACCACATGGCTCTGCCAGTCTTGTGATTGTCAGACCCGATTATGGCAGAAGTGTTGTCTTCAGAACAGGCGGGGGATTTCCTGCTTGGGGCATCGGTCCATGACCACCGTCATCCCGGCATTCTCCGCTCTGCGAGCCCCGTCTTCGTTAATAACACCAATCTGCATCCAGATAACCGGAATGCCCTTTTCGATGGCGGTATCGATAACCGGGTCGGTATGGTTTGGTGCGAGGAACAGGTCGGCCATGTCGACCGGCCCGGGAACAGACGCAAGATCGGCGTACACGGTTTCGCCTAACAGCGTCTTGCCAGCCAGTCGCGGGTTTACAGGGATCACCCGGTAGCCACGCCCCTGCAAGTAGGCCATTACTTCATGGCTGGGGCGGTGGGGTTTGTCACTGGCGCCCACGAGCGCAATCGTGTGGACGGTTTCCAGAATTTCGCGCAATTGTTGAGGGCTGTTTTGGGGCATGCGATATCAACTCTTCAGGAATCCCGGTGCGCCTCAAGGCGAACGGACACCGATTCGGCATAGCGTAGCGCATGGGGTTTGTCGATTTCCACCGCCGCCCAATGAACCGCTTCGTGCTCCATGACAATACTGAGCACCTCGTGGGTCAGCCGTTCCAGCAGTGCAAAACGGTTGCCGTCCACGTGGCCGATGATCTGCTTGGTAATGGTGCGGTAGTTCAGTGCCGCGCGGATGTCATTCTCGTTGATGGCTGCCGCGGCATCGTAGGTCAGGCAGACGTTAATCAGAACATCCTGCTGGTTATTGATTTCTTCTTCCTTGATGCCGATATACGCGCGCAGTAGCAAATCCTTAATGCGTACGGTTGCCTGGTGATTTCCGGTCACTGCAGTCATCTGGTCTCCTGGTCAACAATGGATGTTCAGCGATCCCGAATCAGTGTCAAGAACTCAGTCCGCGTGGCTTGTGACTTGCGGAACTGGCCCAGCATCATTGAGGTTTTCATGCGGGAGTTCTGTTTCTCAACGCCACGCATCATCATGCACATGTGTTGGGCTTCAATAACCACGGCCACGCCCTTGGCGCCGGTGACCGTCTCGATAGCCTCGGCGATCTCGCGGGTCAGGTTTTCCTGGATCTGCAATCGGCGAGCGTACATGTCGACGATACGGGCAAATTTGGACAGGCCGAGCACCTTGCCATTGGGCAGGTAGGCAATGTGACATTTTCCGATGAACGGCAACATGTGATGCTCGCACATGCTGTACAGTTCGATATCCTGAACCACCACCATTTCGTCCATGGCGGACTCGAAAACCGCGTTGTTGACCAATGTATCCAGGCTTTGCCTGTAACCCTGGGTCAGGAACTGCATGGCCTTGGCTGCCCGTATGGGTGTGTCCTGAAGTCCCTCGCGATCAGGGTTTTCGCCCAGGCCTGCAATGATCTGCTGAAAATGGCTGGCCAGGTCGTCGAGCTTGTTGGTCATAGTCGCTTCCGGTTAAGTGAGTCAGTTCAGGGCGAAAGCTTAAGGGAATTTTCTCACGCCCTCCAGACTTACGACTGCGCAGGGTGAAAAGACCACCCCGGAACGCTCTGGTTCGCAAATTGTCGGACCAGATCTGGCGAGGGCGGTTGGTTTGATTTAAAGTTTCAATTTCAAGCTGGTTTCAGGAAACCGCAATGGAACAGGTAATACCGGGAGTTCGGGGTGCCGCCCCCGGCGCAGGGACTGCGACACTGGAATGGTGGCAACAGGAAGGTAAGTGGTTTTCCTACGGCGGCCACGCTATCTTCAGCAGAATGGCGGGCCAGGGTGATCCCGTGGTACTACTGCATGGCTTTCCGACGGCCAGCTGGGACTGGAGCCGGCTGTGGCCGATGCTGGTGCAACATCACACCTTATTCACCCTCGACATGCTGGGCTTCGGCTTTTCCGATAAGCCGGCACTTTACGACTACAGCATCGAAGATCAGGCTGACATGTTCGAAGGTTGGATCGCCGGCCTGGGACTGAAGAACGTTAGCCTGTTCGCCCACGATTATGGCTGCAGTGTGGCCCAGGAACTGCTGGCCAGAGATCAGGAAGGGCTTTTGCCTTTCACCATCGCCCGGGTTGGCTTTCTTAACGGGGCCCTGTTTCCGGAAGTTCACAGCCCGCTTTTGATCCAGAAACTCCTGGGCAGCCCTCTCGGTGGCCTGATCAGTCGCGGGCTCACCCGTCGTACCTTCGAACGCAACTTCCGGCGCCTGTTCGGCCCGGAAAACCCGCCGTCGCGAAAAGATATGGATGATTTCTGGTACCTGTTGACCTACAACAATGGCCGGGGAATTCTGCATAACCTGATCCACTTTATGGAAGAGCGCCGTTGCCATCGTAATCGCTGGGTGGGTGCCCTGCAGCAAGCAGAACAGCCAATGAGGCTGATCTCAGGAATTGCGGACCCGGTGTCCGGTTCCGCCATGGCCAGGCGTTACCGGGAGATGGTGCCGAACGCGGATGTGGTGAGCCTCCGCAATGTCGGTCACTATCCACATTTTGAAACGGCCGGCGAGGTATATCGGGCGTGGCGGGACTTCTGCAAGCAGCAGGCGTAACCCTGCAGTGGTTACAAGTCGGTGGCCAACGTCGTGTGGTCAGGGTCCTCTGGAGGGCGTTCGTGCAGCCTCCGGGCGGCGCTGATCACTTGGTTGCGGCCTCTCGCTTTGGCTTCGTATAGTGCCTGATCCGCGCGGTTCAACCAGACTGACCAGGTTTCACCCTTGCCCACTTCCGCCACACTCGCGCTGGCCGTGATCTGTATGCCTTCCACGAATGGGCGTGCACTGATGCTCGTTAGCAATTCCCGCGCGACTTTGTCGGCGTCCTTCTGACGGGTTTCCGGTAACACCAGCATGAATTCCTCTCCGCCAATACGGAACAGGCGGTCGCTCTCTCTCAGTCGCCTGCTGATCCGCTGTGTCAGCTCCTGCAAAACCTTGTCACCGGCCAGATGGCCCCAACGATCGTTGATCATCTTGAAGTAATCCAGGTCCAGCAATATGAGACTGGACACTCGTTCATACCGTTCACGCATCTGGATCTGTCCATTGAGGATGTCCGCCAATTGCGAACGATTGAAACAGCCAGTCAGGGGATCGGTGGTGGCGAGGCGCGTCAGTTCGACCTGCAGGCGGCCCACTAGCCAGGCGAAGATCATCACGAACAGACAGGTCAGGCCGAGGGAAAAGGTAATACGCCAGAAATCCGCTTCCGGAAACTTGATAAAAGACACGACGGACATACTGACTACAAACACGATATTACTGGCGGTGGCTTCCTTCAACGGAAGCAGGAAAAACAGTGCGGCAGCGGCGGGGTAAGCCCAGTAGAGCCCGGCGTGGCCATTGATCAGGGTGGAGTACACCGCGCAGACCACCGCCAACGTTGGGAACAGGCGCCCCTGGAGAAAATAGATGCTGCGGAACCGAAGGAAAGCGATAACGGCCACCGCATTCAGACAGAACAGAACCAGAAGTAGTGCCAACAGAACATTGCCCTTTTGCCACTGCACCATCACCAGTGGAGCGACGGCAATAAAAGCCCAGAAATGCAGGTGATATACGATTTGACGTTTGAAGCCGAGCACTGCAAGGGTGGGATTGGTGGCCAGGTTGTTTGTAGTGGCAAGAGGATTCACAGCACACTCCTGCTGTTTGTGTTGGGCCCGCAGTCCTTGATCCGGGCTTTTTCAAAGTCTAGCACGGCCTTCCTGGGAAGGTAGTTGGATTTGCACCTTTCAGTGCGCGCCGCTCGCGCTCTGGCTGCCGGGCCCCCAGTTCGCTAAACTGGCGGGCTCGGAACAAGGAGCCGTTATGAGCGCAGTACACACCCGTTCTCCCGCATTGACCGTCCGCGCCGGTCGCCGTGCTTTTGAGCGGTTGCGGGAGCAACCGTTTGCGGCGGGCGACGTGCACGTCATCCCGGGTGCTGCGGGTGGTCCCAAGGCGTTGGGCATTTCCGGCCTGGATAAAGCCATCTTTGGGGACTTTCTGCCCAGGGCGCCACAGGAACGCTCGCTGATTGGCTCTTCCATTGGCAGTTGGCGATTTGCAGCGGTGGCCTCGACGGACGACCCTAAAGCGCAACTGGCCCGGCTGGCGGACCTCTATACGTCCCAGCGCTTCGCTAAAGGCGTCAGTATGGCGGAAGTCAGCCGCAAGAGTGTGTTGTTCCTGGAAGAACTGCTGGCGGGTCATGAGAACCATATTCTCAATCATCCCTGGTACCGCCTGAATGTTGTCGTGGTTCGCAGTCGCGGCATGCTGGTACACGATACCAAAGGGCGCCTCAGCCTTGGCCTTATGAACGCCATTAGTGCCAACATGGTCAGCCGCCGACATCTGGGTCGGTTTATGGAGCGGGGCATCATCCATGATGCGCGAGTGAAAGCGCCCCTGGCCAAGCTGGTGGATTTCCCCAGCCATGAGGTGCCGTTGAGCCGCGATAACCTGATGCCAGCGCTGCTCGCGTCTGCGTCCATACCCTTGGTGATGTCTGGCGTCCGTAATATTCCCGGCGCCCCTGATGGGTTATATCGGGACGGCGGCCTGCTGGATTACCATCTTGACCTGCCGTACGAACAGCCCGGGGTGATCCTCTATCCCCACTTCACTGATAAGGTGGTTCCAGGTTGGTTCGATAAAACCCTGCCCTGGCGTCGCGGCGATGCCACCCGACTGCAGGATGTGCTGTTGGTGTCACCGTCCCCGGAGTATCTGGAATCTCTGCCAAACAGGAAACTGCCAGACAGGAAGGACTTCGAGCGCTACATTGGAGACGATGCTGGCCGCGAGCGCGCCTGGCGCAAGGCGATTGCCGAAAGCGACCGGTTGGGCGATGAGTTTATGGAATTGGTGGAATCCGGCCGTCTGAAGGATGTCATGCGGCCTTTGGATGGGAAGCGCTGAGCGCAGGCAATAAGCTCCACTTTGACTATACTGCCCTTGGATACAAAAGAATAAAGCAGGGGCTGACCAATGACTGATGAGAAGCCGAAAATTCCCAGAACCACGCCGTGTTCAGTGCTGGTCGAGGGCGGCAAGAACTACTTCTGGTGCGCCTGTGGCCGCAGTAACAGCCAGCCATTCTGCGACGGCTCCCACAAGGGAACAGGGTTTACTCCGGTTAAATACACGGCCGAAAAGCAAGAATGGGTCTGGTTCTGCGGGTGCAAGCACACCGGCAACCCGCCCTTGTGTGATGGTACCCACAAAACCCTGGATCAGGATGCCTGAATGCCAGGCTGGAGGCTTAGCCGGTAACCGCTGAAACCGTGTAGCGTATCCTGAAGTGCCAGTACGCGCAGTGTAACAGGTACTTGGCGAGCGTCGGCATCAGGCAACTTCAGGTCGATACGCTGTATTTGCCGCTCCTGGCGGGACGCCTTCAGTGCCCTGAGGAAGTTCTCCAGATAGGCGGGGTCAACCAATTGCTCGAATGGGGTTCCGGCGAGGTCCGCAGGTGCCTTCTTCAGAAGGTCCACCACCTGGGGTGAGATGTACCCGGTCAGTGCCTGTTCGTCCAGTTCGCAGATCGTAGCGCCGGAAAGGGCGACCAGGTCCCGGCTGCGTTGTTCGCTGTCGTTCAGTGCCTGTCGCAGGATCGATTTTTCCACCTGCATGTTGTTCAGTTGCAATTCGTACCCGCGGGATGCTTTGTCGGCGTTCCGGTAGTGACTTTGCCACCGGCGGATGCGGAGGCACAGGAAAACCACCACCACCGTTGCCAGCACCGTGATCACCAGCCCTGCGAGCCAGATGAAGCGGAACGAACGGTGAGCGGGTTGCGCCAGGAACTTGGAATCCGGCAGCGTCGTCACCAGCCATCGATGCTCTCCGATTGCGATTTCGGAGCGCAGGGATCGGGAACGGTCCGGGTTTTCCGCGCGGGTAGCCTGGAACAGCGGGGTTTTGGTATGTCTATCCAGAGTATCCACGCGTAAATTGAGCGTGCCGGGCACCGAATCCTTGAATACGGTTGTGAGCCAAAGCTCAGCCGGGGTAGTGTGGTTGATGGTCCTGGTTGACGAAACGCCATCCGGGTATAGCGGTGGAAGCTCGTCATACCCTCGTAAGCGGGCGACAAGTGTGTTGTGCTGCTTGTGGTATACCTGCTCGGCGAGTGAACGCGATTGCTCTTCGAGCGCCTGCGCCGTCAGGCCGGTAACAACAAGGCCGGCGAACAATACCAGCAGGGGCGCCCACAGGTGTGGCAACGCAATAACGTGTCCTGTCCCTGTCAATCGGGGGCTTTCCATAGGTTGATCCATAACCGGTGGCGAACGTGTGGGGAACTTCCTGTTCCTATACTTTAGACCACTGCTCGCGCCCTGGAAAACTTTACTCTGGAATCCTCTACTTCATCTCTGGACCTGCCGTGCCGAACCGTACACCAGCAGGAATACGGCGAACCCCGTCACCACCACTGAAGGGCCAGCAGGTGTGTCCAGGTGCCAGGACATCGTAAGCCCACCACTGACGGCGATAAAACCGAACAGGATGGCCAGGACAACCATATGTTCGGGGTTGCCTGCCAATCGTCTGGCGGTGGCAGCCGGAATGATCAGTAGTGCGGTAATCAGCAGTACTCCGACTATCTTCATGGCCACCGCTATCACGATGGAAAACATCAGCATCAGCACCAGCCGAAGACGTTCAACCGGTATGCCCTCAACCCGCGCCAGTTCCTCGTGAATGGTGCTCATCAACAGTCCGCGCCAGAGCACCGTCAATAACACCAGAATCAGGACGGCACCGCCGTATATCCACAACAGGTCGTTTCGGCTCATGGCCAGCAGGTCCCCGAACAACAAGCCGGTCAGATCCACGCGAATGTCGGGCATGAAGCTGAGCGTGACCAGGCCGATGGCCAGGGCACTATGAGCAAGGATGCCCAGCAGGGTATCGGTGGCCAGGGTCTTGCTGCGGGAAAACAGCACAAGGGCAATCGCCAGGACCACGCAGGTCACGATAACGCCCACATTGAGTGGAACACTGATCAAAAAACTCAGGGCGATGCCCAGCAGCGCCGAGTGCGCTAGTGTGTCACCGAAATAGGCCATCCGCCGCCACACCACGAAGCAGCCCAGCGGCCCGGCGATCAAGGCTACACCGAGACCACCCATCAGCGCCCGCCAGAAAAAGTCGCCGAGCACGGCATCAATGATGGGCATGGGAACACTCCGCGTGGTCGTCGTGGTCGGCGGAAACCACATCGCCATGCAGATCGTGGCTGTGGTTGTGGTGGTGATGATATACCGCGAGGCTTTCCGCCACCGGACGACCGAAGGTTTCGATAAAGGCGGGATCGTGAGAAATATCTGCCGGATACCCGCTGCAGCAGATGTGCTGGTTCAGGCAGATAACTTTGTCGGTGGCGGCCATGACCAGGTGCAGATCATGGGAGATCATGATCACGCCGCAGTTCAGTTCGTCCCGCAGGCTACGGATCAGCTCATAGAGCGCGGCCTGGCCATTGATGTCCACGCCCTGGGCCGGCTCGTCCAGAACCAGCAGGTCCGGCCTGCGAGCCAGTGCCCTCGCGAGAAGCAACCGCTGCTTTTCGCCTCCGGACAATCGATGGACCGAGGCGTTGATCAGGTGTTCCACACCGGTCTTGGTCAGTGCCTCCACGCACTCCTGGTGTGACCGGCCACTGAGCAGCATGAACCGCCTTACGCTGAGTGGCAGTGTGGTTTCCAGTGTCAGGTGCTGAGGCACGTAACCAATGGTGAGCCTGGGGGCGATGGTCAGGGTGCCGTCCGAAACTGGCTGGATACCCAGTATCGCCTTGATCAGTGTGGTCTTTCCGGCGCCATTAGGGCCGATAATGGTGATGATATCCCCACGCTGGACCCGCAGGTCTACATGGTCCACCACGGGGCGGTCATCAAAGTTGACGGTAAGTTGGTGTAGTTCTACCAATGTATCAGTCATGGGCAGTGTCCGATGCGCAGCCGGGGCAAGTGCCGGATACTTCGATGGTCATATTGTCCGGCTGGAAAGCCTCGTCCGCCGCGGCGTTCTTGACGGCATCGGACACGCCGGGCGCCGTCAGTTCCAGAACGTTGCCGCAACAACGGCAGATCAGGAACAACCCTTGGTGGTTTTTACCCGGGTGAGTGCAGCCGACGAATGCGTTCAGTGACGCAATCCGGTGAACAAGCCCGTGCTGCTGCAGAAAATCCAGTGCGCGATACACCGTGGGAGGTGCGGCGTTGTGACCATCCGCGGCCAGCACGGCAAGCACATCGTAGGCGCCAAGTGGCTTGTGGGATTGCCAGATCAGTTCCAACACTCGCTCTCGGGTGGGTGTCAGGCGGGCATTGTGCTGCTGACAGATGGTTCGGGCCTCTGTCAGAGCCTGGGCGACACAGGCGTCATGATTGTGCGGTCGATAGGGAAGAGCGCTGGGTGACATGGGCACTGTCCTGTGGAATTTGCAATATTATAACATTAGCAAAAAACAGTGCCACGTATGATAGGTGTGCTGATTTCCGGTAGGCGCTAGCGGGAGGCTTCCAGTGCCAACGACTCCAGGTAGCCGAGGTCGGGAATAAAGGCGGTTTCGCCTTCAACTTCAACCGCCATCAGGTCGGCAGGGCCGGTGTCGCCGTCAATCTTCTTCAACTGATCTTCGGTCAGACGCGTCTGGCTGGGGATGCCCTGGGTGACCAATGCCATAAAGGGGACCGAGTTATGGTGATCACCGATGGTGTTCAGGATGACGATTCGGCCCCGACTGCCACCGGGCACGGTCAGCTTGCCGCCATTCGCGGCATCGTAGGAGATCACCGGCAGATTCAGGCCTCGCCAATCAAGCTCGCCCACCAGCCACTCCGGCGAATGCGCGGCGGGGTCGGAGCTGGCGAAGTCCACCACTTCCGCAATCGACACGTTGGGCAGCAGCAATTGTTTCTCGCTCATCGGTATCATGACGCAGGGCAGGGTTTGGCTGTTGTCGTTCATCACTCATTTCCTCAGGCGGAATCCCTTTTTTGCCGGCCCTTGAGCAGGCAGGATTCTTCAATCGTTTTGACGAGTTCGCGGGCGAGCTGTTCCGGTGTACCACAGTATACGGAACACCCGGTTGCCGCCACGGAATCCGGCATGGAACTGTTACCGCAGCTGCCGCTCTCCTGGACCCATATGCGGCTACCATAGGCTTTCAGCAGTGGCGCGGCAATGGCACCATCGTTGCCCATACCGGAAAAGATGATGGCATGGCATCGGGCTCCGTAATGATCACCGATGTTCAGTAGTACCTGGTCAATAGAAGGGCCATAGGGGCCCGGCCAGGGCGTTTCCCGTTCCTTGAGTGCACCACTGTCATCGAGAGTCCATTCGCGTTCGACCGGCATCAGCACCACATCGCCATTGTGAACACGATACCCGGTTTCCGCCCGTCTCAGCTTGTAGTGGGCGTGGCGGCCAAGAACCCGTGTTAGCACTTCGGTGAAGTTATCATCAATGTGTTGGGCGTAGACAAACCCCACTGGCAACCCGGGCGGCAGGTTGTCCAGGAAGGTTTTCACCGCTGCGGGGCCGCCCAACGATGCCCCCAGAATCCAGACCTCGTCCGCCGGCAGCTCCGCTGAGGCCGGCTGGATCCAGTGAGGCAGTTTGGGAGAGCTTGCCGGTTGCGGTTGTTCCGTGGCCAGCTCTTCAATAGCGGCCGCGGAATCCAGCTTTTCCAGGTGACCCAGGGACTGCTCCAGCTTGTCCAGCAAACGGCGTTCCCAGCGGAAATACTCAGTGGTGCCCGGTTTTGGAGCGGGGTCGAGGCCAAACAGAACGGGTGCTTCGGTGTTCTCTAGCAGATGGTCAAACAGCACCGGGTGATCGGCTTCGTCTTCCAGGGTAATCAACCACAGGCTGGCATCCGGGAATTCAGAATAGCTCTGCAGACGATCCGGGTCTCCGGAAAAGCAAACGTCCAGGCCAAACCTGGACGATGCTTCCTGCAGGCGGTGGCGCTGCAAGACAATATCCGAGACGATACCGACCGCTGGCCGTCCTGGCTGGCCGGCCATCACTGATCCCTGGTCAGCCGCGTGATGGTGTCAAGCAGCTCGGTCTCCTGGAAAGGCTTGCCGAGGTATTCGTTGACACCAATGGCCAGCGCCCTCTCGCGGTGTTTTTCACCGGTACGGGAGGTAATCATACAGATCGGTGTGTCTCGCAGATTGTCATCATGGCGTACAAAGCTCGCCACCTCGAAGCCGTCCATGCGGGGCATTTCGATATCCAGCAGGATGATATCCGGCTTGTGGTCCTGCAGCTGTGCGACCGCATCGAGGCCGTCTTTGGCCGTGATCACTTCCATGCCATTGCGCTCCAACAGGCGAGACGTTACCTTGCGCACCGTTACCGAGTCATCCACCACCATCACCACGGTGGACTGCTCCTCACGGCGCGAGGCCTCTTTCGCCTTCTCGAGGTTCGCCAGGCGTTGGCGCTCCGAGAGTATATCGGAACGGATCATGGCCGGCAGATCAAGGATCACCACCACGTTACCGTCACCCAGAATGGTGGCGCCCGACACACCCCGGACCGTACTGAACTGCGGTCCGAGCGACTTAACCACGATTTCGCGGCTGCCCATCAGGCTGTCCACCTGCAGGGCCATGGGCTGTTCGGCGCCCCGCACCAGGATGACCGGCAACGGCAGGGCCTGACCCTGAAGCTTGGGATGGTGATCACTGTTCAGCAGGCTACCCAGATACTGCAGGCGGTACTGCTGGCCAGCGTATTCGTACATTGGTGCGTCGGGCTTGTAGTATTCCTCAAGCTCGTAGGTGCTGACCCGAACGATGCCCTCAATGGTGTTCAACGGAATGGCGTAGAAATCCTCGCCCGTGGACACCATCAATGCCCGGTTGACTGATACGGTAAATGGCAGTCGAACCGTAAAGACCGTGCCCTTGCCAACGGTGGAGTCGATGTCCAGGCTGCCGCCGAGCTGCTTGATCTCGCTGGCCACCACGTCCATGCCCACGCCACGGCCGGAAATCTGGGTAACGGCCTGGGCGGTGGAGAAACCGGGTTGCAGGATGAACTGCAGGATTTCCCGCTCGCTCAGGTCCTCGTCCTTGGCCATCATGCCCTGGCTGATGGCCTTGTCGCGAATGACCTGGGCAGGGATACCCGCACCATCGTCAATCATCCGCAACACCACATCGCCCCCTTCGCGGGTCAGCGACAGGGTGACTTCGCCGGTTTCCGGTTTGCCGGCCTTCTTGCGGTCAGACGGCTTTTCGATGCCGTGGTCCAGCGCGTTACGCAGCATGTGCTCCAGCGGCGCGATCATGCGCTCGAGGATGTTACGGTCCATTTCCCCTTCCGGGTTGCGGACATCAAACTCGACTTTCTTGCTGAGCTCGCCGCTGATCTGGCGGACAATCCGGCGCAGCCTGGGCACCATGGAGGCAAACGGAATCATCCGGGTCTTCATCAGGCCTTCCTGAAGTTCCGTGTTGATCCGCGATTGCTGCACCAGCAGGGTCTCGGTATCCCGAACCCGGTCGGACAGGGTTTCCCTCAGGTCCGCAAGGTCAGACGATGACTCCGTCAGGGCCCGCGACAACTGCTGGATGGCGGAATAGCGGTCCATCTCCAGTGGATCGAAGTCGTCGCCGTAATCCGGGCCGTGCTCTTTCTCAGCGCGGAACAGAATCTGGGTCTCGGTCTCGATTTCCATTCGGCGCAGCTGCTCGCGCAGACGCTCGATGGTGGCGGCCATTTCGTCCAGGTTGTGGCTGAAATCGCTGGTCTGCTGTTCCAGTCGACCACGGGTAATACTGGTTTCACCGGCCAGGTTAACCAATTCGTCCAGCAGCGGCGCGGAGACCCGGATGGTTTCCTGGGGTGCGCGCTGGGCGGCAGCCGCTTTCGCGGGCGTCTTGGACGGAACCTTGTTGGGTTTGGGCGCGGGTGCGACCGGTTTTTCCGGTTTGGCAGGCGCTTCCGCCCCCGGCTCCTGGGGCTTCGGCAATTCCTCTGTTGTTGCGTCCGGTTTGGTGGGCTCTGGAACAGCGCCTGTGTCTTCAAACCGCTTACGGATATCGCCCACCAGCGCCACAATCGCGTCGTGGTCATTGGTGATGGCCTGCCAGGCCTCGTCGCCCGGGGTATTACCGCCCAGGTCGATCAGCCGCGTTTCCAGCGCATGGGCCTTGTCGCCCAACTCGACAAGCTGCGACAGCCGAGCGCCACCTTTCAGGGTGTGGAGGGCGCGCTGGGCTTCCTGGTTAAAGTGGTGGTTAGCCGGGTCCTTACGCCAGTCATCCAGTAACTGCTCCAACTGGTCGAGGATCTCGCCGGCCTCTTCCAGGAAAATCTCCAGGACTTCGGCATCGACGGTTTCACCGCCTGCAGAGGGCTCAGCCTGATCAACGGACCCTGACAGCTCGTCACCGGAGACTTTGTGGGCGTCGTTCAGCGCCTCAACCAACACTTCGTCCGCGCTAGGCTTGTTGCCCTCTTCCAGACTGGTGAGCATGGTTTTCAGCGTGTCATGTGCTTTTTCACTGAGTTCCAGCAGGGTTGACTGATTGCCGGAGCCAGCGATCAGGGGGTCCAGGGCATCGGACCAGGCCTCGGCCAGATCAGCAATCGGGTCGACGTCGGACAGGCGAGCACCGCCTTTGAGCGTATGCAGCTCCTGTTGTAGCTGGGTAACGCCAGTCAATTCTTCGGGCTCTTCACGCCACTGGGCCAGGCATTCACCGATGGCTTCGTGAATCTCCAGACCCTCGTCGAGGAAGATGCCGACCAGATCATCATCGGAGGCCTTTGCAATGGCTTCCGTGACGGATGCCGGTTGTTCGTCGGCTGTGGATGCCTCGTCGAAGGGTTCCGGTTCTTCCGCAGGTTCTTCAGATTCAGCGGATGGTAATGGCTTGCCAGAGAGGATGGCTTCGACCTTGGCCACCAGTTCCGTTGCCGGCGGGCAGGGTTTCTGGGTGGCAACCTGTTCAACCATTTGTGCCAACCGGTCGTGGCAGGCAAATAGCAGGTCGTTCATGTCGTTGCTGGCGTCAAGCTGGCCTTCGGCGACCTTCTCGAACAAATCTTCAAGAACATGGGTCAGGTCGCCAATGGCATCGACGCCCGCCATGCGGGCACCGCCTTTGAGGGTGTGCACATCACGTTGAAGCTCGGCCGCCACGTCGCGGTTGTTGGAATCCTCGCTCCAGGTATGCAAAGCGCTGCCGGTCGAGTTAATCAGGTCGTAGGCTTCTTCCAGGAAGATGCCGATCAGTTCCGAGTCCAGGTGAGACAGATCGGTGGCGTGTTCCTCTTCAGGTCCCTCGGCCGTGATTTCTGGCTCTTCGGTATCATCCTCTTCCAATTCAGCCAGTGGAATCTCGTCGTCTTCTTCCGGCTCAGCGTCCTGCTGTCTGACATCAGTCACGGGCCTGGAGCCTGTGGCGCTGTCCATGTAGGCATGGATTTCACTGATCAGGTCCGGCGCCGGACGCGGTGGCTCCTGATGCTCGAGAGCATCGACCATGCCAGCCAGTCGGTCATGACAGCGGAACAACAGGTCGGAAAGCTCCCCGGTAACGGCAAGCCGTTGCTCGGTCAGTCCTTCAAACAGGTTCTCCAACTCATGGGAAAGATCACCCACCGGCTGAATATCTGCCAGGCGAGCGCCGCCTTTGAGGGTATGCAGGTCCCGTTGTAAAAGGCGTAAAAGATCCAGATTCTCGGTGCTGTCGCTCCAGCTCTGCAAGGCATCGGCGGTGCTGTCGATCAGGTCACGGGCTTCCTCAAGGAAGATCTCCGCCAGTTCCTGATCCATATCTTCATCGGTTTCCGCCAGTGGCGGCAGCTCACCACTGGGTTCCGGGGCATCTTCCGCCTCGACCTCCAGGCTGCGATCGATCTCTTCCAGATCCCCGGTGAACTCCTGCTCAAACGCATCCGGGCCATTGTCTGTGGGCGTCTGGGGAGCCAATGTTTCCAGGTTGGCAATCAGATCGACGTTGGCCTCGGTCGCAAGCCCGGCCGCTACCTGATCCATCATGTTGATCAGGTGCTCATGGCCTGCGCGTACACTATCGAAGAAAGGTGAATCGGGAACGAAATCGGGGTTTGAGGCGCGCTCGTAAACCTGTTTCAGGGCACTCGACAGTTCGGCAACGTCGCCCAGCCCGGCGTCCTGTGCGCCTTCGGTGAGTTGGTGCAACTCCCTGCGCAGCGTTTCCAGGGCGGAGGTTGCTTTGGGGTTTTCCGCCCATTCGTCAAGAATCCGGTCGGCATCCAGCAGGATATCCAGGCCTTCATTCAGGAACAGTTGAACCAGTTGCGGACGGGCACTCTCTTCCTGCTTGTCGGTCCGGGAGCCATCGCCACGAAGGGTGGCATTGCTGACCTGTTCCAGTTTTGCCAGGAAGGTTTCGGTGCCCGGTAGGTCAGCCTGGGGATTCTCCCGGATCTGGCCAAGGCCCTGAGTCAGGAAATGACAGGTATCGCCGATCAGGCTTATAACGTCGCGATCGGCCCGTTTGTTTCGTGCCCGGGCTTCCTTGACGAAGCGTTCCAGAGGCGTAATTACTGTTGCAATGGGTGCGATACCGGCGGTGTGCGCACTGCCTTTAAGGGTATGAAGCGCGCGTGACAGGTCGTCAGTATAGGCAACGCTCGCTTTGTCGCCCGCGGCGTCGAGGAAGTCCTGCAGGGTTTGCAGGTGGGTTTCGGTCTCGCTCTCGAAAATATCCAGCAGCACTGGATCGACGGCATCCTCTTCTGCTGCTGTCAATTCTGGCTCGGTTTCGCCGCTCACGGTTTCTGACTGTGGCTCAGACGGAGGCATGGTGCTGGTATCTGGAATTTCGCCGTTTGCCAAGGCATTGGCTCGTGCTTCCATGCTCGATGTATCGCGGGAGGGGGTCTGGCGTTTCTCGAAATCGTCAACCAACTCGGGCAGGGCTGCAGTAACGTCGTCCAGCAGCGCCGCGATGTCGTCATTCATGAAAATACTGCCGTCAATCACGCGGTTCAGCATGTTCTCGACAGACCAGGCCAGTTCGCCGACAACCAGCGCACCAACCATCCGACCGCTTCCTTTCAGAGTATGGAAAGCGCGCCGGACTTCCGAGAGCGCCGTGCGGTCATCGTGCTGACGCAGGAGCATTGGAAGGTATTCGCGAATGGTGTCCAGCACCTCGCCGGCTTCTTCAATGAAAATTTCGAGGATTTCATCGTCGATCAGGTCATCCCCGAACTCAGCCTCTGGTATGGACTGTTGCCCGGCATTGGCGGCTTCGCCGTCATTGCTACCATCGATTACGGGTAGCTCTTCATCCGCTGCACCGGTTTCTTCCGATACGCTGTCGATGTCGGTTTTTCGCGTGGTAGACAGAGCTTCAGCGCGCTCAATCAGCTCGGCAACCTCGCCATCGGCCTGTCCGTCACGGAAATCGTTGATCAGCGAGGGAATTCGGCTGTTGACGTCATCAATCAAACCGAACATGTCATCGGTAGGCCGGAGTGTCTGGTCGATCACCCGGTTGAGCAGGTTTTCCACCGACCAGGCCAGCTCACCGATGCTAGTGGCGCCCACGAGCCGGCCACTGCCCTTAAGAGTGTGGAACGCGCGGCGGACTTCAGTCAGTGCGTCGCGATCATCGTGGTTCTGACGCAGGCGAGGATAGAATTCGTTGATGGTTTCCAGAACTTCTTCGGCTTCCTCGATAAAAATGCCGAGGATTTCGTCATCCAACAACTCTTTATCAGAGCTCTTGGATTCGGCTTCCACCGACTCGACGGGTACTTCCGCGCCAACAACCGGTACTTCGTCGGCGGTCGGATGTTTCCAGGTGGGCTCTTCGCCAACCGGAAAGCCGAGGGAGTTCAGGCTGGCCTCGGCAACCCCGAGCACACTCTCGTTGTCGCTTATGCCCTCGGCAAGCCGCTCCAGATAGTATTCAATACTGGTAATGGCGTCAGCCAGTGTGTCGAGCTGTTTCCAGTCGGGAACCTGCTTGCCCCCCAACAGTACGTCGGAGATGTAATGTTCGGCCGAGGCGAGCATGTCGGCCACGCGATCAAGGGGAATCAGGCTCAGGCCACCACGGATGCTGTGCAGCAGGCCGGGGACGTGTTCGATTTCACCGGTTTCCCATTGAGAAGCGATGAAATTGACGATGGCCGTTTTTACCTGCTCCAGCGTATTGCGGGATTCCCGCAGCAGAGCGCTGCTGGCTTCACCCAGTTCGCGGGAACCAAGGTTGATTGTTTGGGTGTCATCACCAGTGACATCGGATTCCGACTGTCGGTCACCGTCGAGGCCAGCCAGGCTGGCTTCGACATAAAGCAGGGCGCCGGCAATATCCATCAGGGTGCCGTCATCCACGGAGTCGGACTGGCTGGCGAGCTTTTCCACCAGTTCGATCTGTTCGGTAATGACTTTGCGGGGTATCCCAAGGCCCAATACGGCCAGAGTATTAGCGACCTGGCGCAGGCCCGGAAGCAGTTCTTCCAGTTCATCGTTCTGGCGTAGCTCGGAGCGCACAAACAGATCGAGCTGGTCCTTGAGCTTGGCCAATTCCTCATTGAGGGCGCTGACCACCGAATGGATCGCGTCACGGCCAGGGCCAGAAACCCGGCTCTTGGCGGCGTCCACATCATCGTCGGAGGGTAAAGCCTGGTCGAGCCGGTAACTGTCGCGCAGTTCCTTTACGTGGGGCGTGTCGAGGTCGCGGGCACGAGCCACGTAGTAAAGCAGGTGTTTCAGCAGCGCTTCTGGAACGGCCTGTTGCAGGATATCAACATGTTCGTCAGTGAGGCGGCGGATCTCGGCGTCCAGCTCGCGCAGCAGGGACTTCACTGCGGTGTTGGCGGGGTTCGCATGCTGCTGGAGAGTCTCCACGAATGCTCCGGCCGCTTTCCAGAGTTCGCCCCGGGGGGTTTTCTGGCACAGGCGGATCAGCCGCTGGATGACCTTCTGCATGTAGTCAAAGTGCGCGTCCAGGTCGGCCTCACGGATCACGCCAGCAAGGGCGAACTGATACATCTGGCGCAGTTTGCGGATATGTCCAAGTACCTTCGGATCTTGAAGACGCTGGGAAACATTAGCGGCAGCGGTTGCCCGCGAGGGCGACAGGTCGGGCTTGAACAGCGATGTATCGGACAGCAGAGACTCGCCCCGTGCAGCGCGGAGATCGTTCAGCAATGGCAGCAGCACCATCGGAAAATCGTCTTTGCTACTGGTCAGATGCTCCAGATACTGGGGCAGTTGCAGGATGGCCTGCATCAGCACATCGACGGCATCGTCCACACTGGTGACGGTTTCATTCAGGACCGCCTGGGTCAGTTTCTCCATTTCCTCGGTCAGCAGGGCGGCGCCATAAAGCTCAACCATCTGCAGGGTACCGTGGACCTGGTGGAGATAGTTCAGGCAGAAGCGCAGGCGCGCAGTGTCGTCACGATTCTCGACATACGCTTCCAGTGCGTGCTGACCCTGGGTCAACGTATCCTGTATTTCGCCCCGAACCCAGTCCAGGGCGATGCTGTCATGGTGTTTGCCCATAACCACTCCGGTTATTCTTCGTCAGTCTGGCGCTTGATCCACGCCAGCACATGTTCCGAGGGTACCCTCTGTAAGCCAGGGGGCTGCCAGTCGGTCAACTCCCCTTGACCCAGGACCAGCAACCCCCCGGGCGCCAGCCGCTCCGCAAGTCTTTTCACGATTTCCCGCCGGCGCCAGCGCCGGAAATAAATCAGCAGATTCTGGCAGAAGATAATGTTCATTCCGTGCATCGGAGCGTGTTTCAAGTCCAGTACATTCAGCCTGGTAAAACACACCCGCTCCCGGATGCTTTCTACAATCTCGACGTTGTTCCGCTCCGCCGGTCGGAAATACCGGGCCTTCATGGCGTCATTCATTCCCATCAGCTTGCGGGCACTGAACAGGCCGGACTGGGCCTTGTCGATAGCCGGTTTGCTGATGTCAGAGCCAGTGACACCGAACAACGGTTGAAGCGACAACCCTTCCATGCATTCGTTCAACAGCATGGCCAGCGTGTAAGGCTCCTCGCCAGTCGAGCATCCCACACTCCAGGCCTCCAGAGGGCGCCGCTTCAGCGTTTCCCGGGGCCGGGTAAGCACATAGTCAGACACCAGCCGGAAAGCATCCGGATCCCGGAAGAACCGGGTTTCCTGAACCGTCAGCCGGTCCACCAGGGTGGACCACTCAATAACAGCGTCCGGGCCGGATACGATCATTTCGTAGTAGGCCTGATAGCTACTGCAACCAATCTCCCGCATGCGGATTCCGAGGTTGGTCTCGAGAAACGATTTGCGCCCGGAAGACAGGATGATGCCGGTACGATGCTCAAGCAGTGTCTGCCACTGGTTGAACTGCGCCTCATCCATGTCGGGAAGTCGGCGCAGTGACCAGACGCCTTCGGCGGGTGACAGATGGTTGCGTGTTTCAGCCATAAACTGTCAGCAGCCTCGGAGCGGTTGTCAGCTCACCACCGGTACGTCGCTGTCTTCCTCTTCTTCCTGGTCGGCCGACTCTTCCTCGGGCAGTGTGAAGCCCGCAACAGAGGACCGCAGTTCAGACGCCATTTCTGCCAGGTTACCGATAGACTTCGCAGTCGCGTTGGTACCGGAGGACGTCTGCGAGGTAATTTCCTGGATGACGTTCATGGTGTTGGAAATGTGCGCCGCAGAGGACGACTGCTGACGTGCTGCGTTGGAGATGTTCTGGATCAATTCCGCCAGAGACATGGATACGTTCTCGATTTCCTCGAGGGCGATACCCGCGTCCTGTGCCAGGCGGGCACCACGGACCACCTCGGCGGTGGTGTGTTCCATGGAGATAACGGCTTCGTTGGTATCCGACTGGATCGT
>PBRG01000197.1 GCA_002726615.1 Marinobacter sp. | reverse complement strand
GTGTCCTTCATCCCCTGCAAGGCCCCCTTCACCAGCAATTCCAGCTCCTGAAGGTCGCTCTCGAATCGCTCGCGAATGTCGGCGTCGTCAATCAGGTCGGCGCGCAGGCGAAGCCGGGTTATCGGGGTTTTCAGATCGTGGGAGATGGCTCGGAACAGCTGATCCCTGTCGCTGATGTAACTTTGTAGCCGCCGATGCATGGTATTGAAACCACGGGTTACCGCCACAATTTCCGCACTACCCTGCTCTCTCAATGGTGATCGGTGTTCATCCAGCGGCAGGTCCCGCGCTGCCCTGGCCAGCTTGTGCAGTGGTCGGGTCTGGCGACGCACCAGCCAGGCCAGCACCGGGAACAGAACCCCTATCATCACCAGGATAAACACGATCTGCTGCCCCGGGATGCTTTCATCATCCAGCGAGACATAGGGCGCCGGCAACAGCGAAGCCAGGTACAGCCACTCTCCTGTGGCAATCTCCACCTGAGTCACCAGAACGGGCGGTTTGATGGGTTCCAGCGTCAAAGCATAGTGGGCCCAGGATTCCGGTAACGCGTCGAGGGGCAACTGGGTATTGAGGATGCGCAGGTCGTCCGGGTGCACAAACTCAACGTGCAGATTGATTGATTTGCCCAGACGACTCTTGAGCACCGACACCACTTCGTCCATCACAAGCTGTTTGCGCTCGCTGTCTGGCAGGGCACGCATTTCAATACGCTTGTTGTTGAGCGAGACAAAAAACCGCGAGCCGCCCATGTCCCTCAACTGGTCCAGCACAATATGCCGGTACTGTAACGGTAGCGACTTGAAGAACAGTGTGGTGGCAGCCGTTGAAGAAGCGAGATTGCGAGTGGTATTGACCAGACCCTCCACCTGTTGGGCGCGGAATGTGCCTACCCAGATCACGCTGGAGGCGACCTGGGCAACGCCCATTGCCAGCAGAGTCAGCAGCAGAATGCGCCCGAGAAGCGACGATGGCACCAGGCGCCAGACCTTGCGGCCGGTTTCCAGGGCCCCCACGTTATTCTGTGCCATGGGTCACCGTTGCCGCCAGCAGGTAGCCCATTCCACGCACAGTCTTGATAAGACGGGGATTGCGCCCCTGGTCCCCCAAACGCTGACGAAGCCGGCTGACGGCCACGTCCACCACCCGGTCCAGCGGCATGGACTCCCGCCCGCGGGTAACGCCGGAAATGGTGTCACGGTCCAGGACTTCGTTGGGGTGTGCCAGGAATAGTTGCAACAACGAAAAATCCGCGCCGGACAACGGCGTGGCTTCTCCCTGGTCCGAGACAAGCTCATGGGCCTGGGTGTCCAGCCGCCAGCGATCGAAGCACACGAACCGGGGATTGTCCGCACGATTGAACCCGGATCGTCGCAACAGTGCCTTGACCCTGGCCTGCAATTCCCGGGCGCTGAAGGGCTTGGCCAGGTAGTCGTCGGCACCAATTTCAAGGCCGACTACACGGTCGGTTTCGTCCGAACTCGCGGTCAGCATGATGATCGGCACTTGCGAGTGCTCGCGAATTTCCCGGCACAGCGTAAAACCATCATCGCCCGGCAACATGACATCAAGAACAATGAGATCGACCCGCGACTCTGACAGAGTGCGGCGCATGCTGTCGCCTTCGGCTGCGGTCATGACATCGTAACCGACACGAGACAGGTGCTCATGCAACAATTCACGGATTGCCAGGTCGTCGTCGACAACCAGAATCGATGTTTTTACATCAGACATTCATAAGCCTTTATTGTTATTCGTACGAGCTAAAAAGCAGGACAGCATGGTATCAAATACTTAACACTGCGCCTCTATCCTCCCGCCTCAGTAAACAGATTACGGCGGGCCGATTTCGCAGGCCAGCACCAGCGCCCAGAATTCCGAAAAGTCATTGACCACCACATCCGGCTTGTCCGGATGTTTGTGAGTGCCCGGAAAAATCCGGTTCAACCAGGGCAAATCCCACTGCGCACCGTTGAAAAACACCGCCGTCATGCCCGCGCGCTTGGCGGCAATGACGTCAGTGGTGCTGTCACCCACGTACCAGACACTGGGGTCCGGCGGGTAATCCAGCTTCTGCACGGCGAGATAAAGCTGGTCCGGGTGAGGTTTTCTCAGCGGCGTATCGTCACCGCATACATCCACATCGAACAGGTGCGTCCATCCGGTGTCTTCCACGGCAGCCAGTTCATGCTCAAAGAACTCCCTGTCCCGGTTGGTAATCACACCCACCTGAATACCAATGCGACGAAGCCCCTCAAGAACGGCCTGCACTTTTGGCTCAAAGGCTTTAACCGTTCCAAAATGCTCGCGGTAGTGACGATTGAATGCTTTGTGGGCAATCTGTTTGGCCTCCTGGTCGTCACCAAACAACACCTCGAAAATATCAGTACGTGAGATTTTTCGATCGGCCCGAACCTTGGGGTGCAGTTTCGCAAACTCACGCACATAGGCCACAAGCCGGGCATCTTCCGGGGTCTTGCTGTCTTCCGGTGCCAGCATACGGCTGACCAGGCCCAGTTCCTCAAATTCCGGGAACATATCGTCCACCGCGTGGTACATGGCGTCCAGGGTATCCACCAACGTGGCGTGCCAGTCGAACAACACCACCGAAGGGCGGATCAGGCTGACAACGGCAGGATGCCAGTCAGGCTCAATACGGGGCTGTGGCGGTTCCGGGCGGGGGTATGGCCGTGGCCTGACTTCTGCGGGCGGCGCCCGAAAAGCATCAGGCTGTTGACGCTCCAGCAGCGCCAGCAGATCAATGAGGTCTTCGAAGCTGTCCAGAATGGCCGCCGGTGCATCGCGATAACTGAACCAGCTGTCAATCCGACCCGACTCCCAGCAAGCGCCGTTGTAAAACACACCCGACACCCCGGCACGATTGGCCGTGAGCATATCCACGTAGCTGTCCCCCACATACCAGGCCCGCCCGTCGAGCGGCAGTCCCAGCTTCTCCAGCACACGGGTAATCACCTCCGGATCGGGCTTGTACTCAGTGACATCGTCCGCACAGACGGTGACATCGAACAGGTTGCGCCAACGCCCCTCGTCCACCATGTTCAGCTCCTTGTCCAGGAACTCCCGGTTGCGGTTGGTGGACACCGCCAGCCGGATACCCATTTCCTTCAGCGCCGACAGGTACTCATAGGCGCCCTGCTGGAAAGGCCGCACCTTGCCGAAATACTTACGGTAACAGTCGTTGTAGGCGTTGTGGGCGATGAGCTTTGCGTCTTTGTCATCGTCAAAGATGGCATTGAAGATATCCGTACGGGACCCCCGCCGTTCCGCCAGAATGCGCGGATGCAAACGCCGAAATATCCGTATATAACGCACCAGGCGGGCATCGTCAGACGTGCGACATTTGTCTTCTGGCAACAGCCGATCCACCAGGCCCAGATCCTCCAACTGCGGCAGCATCTCTTCCATGGCGCTGAACATGGCGTCGTGCGTATCCACCAGCGTGCCATGCCAGTCGAACATCAACACAGACGGAGCGAGCAGTCCATCGCTGAATCGGGCCATCGCCATTCCTCCAGACGTTTATGAATCTCTTGCAGTAAAAACCATTTCCAACCACGACACAAAACCACGTCGCGATTGAGCAAAACTTGCACTACTTGTTATAGCACTCCGAAATCGCTTTGCGCCGTCGTGGAACCGCCAAAACACCTTCGCACCAAACACGGGCGCACCCTCATCGTTCAATTTTCCATCAATTCCCGCAGATCAAATTTATTAAGTGCAATAAAAACATAGTGTTCCAAGCTGTCTTCCGCTTTCTGGCACAGCAGGTGCAACACCTACAGCAGGGATCATGACCTGTTAGTACAAGTGCAACGAAACGGGAAGGAAAAAAACGATGAGAGATTCAAGAACCCTTGCAACCATAACCCTCTGTGGATCGCTGGCGTTATCTGTATCTGCCGGCGCAGTCTCCGCAGAAACCATTCGCGTCGGCATCGGCCATCAGAGCATGGTGACCAACACCGTCTCCGGCGGCATTGTGCTGGAGAAACTGGGCCTGCTGGAAAAACACCTGCCCACCACAGGCAAATACGAGGATGTGGACTACGACATCGTCTACTGGGATTACGACTCTGGACCACCCATCACCAATCAGATGCTGGCCGGCAAGCTGGAATTCGGCGTGATGGGAGACTACCCCCTGATCGTCAACGGCGCCAAGTTCCAGGAAACGGGGAAACAGGAAACCCGATTTATTGCCGTGACCGGCTACAACCTAAGAGGCACGGGTAACGGCATTGTGGTGCCCATCAGTTCCGACGTTCAAAGCCTCGCAGACCTCGAAGGCAAAACCCTGTCTGTACCGGTAGGCAGCGCGGCCTGGGGGATGACCCTGAAGGCGCTGAGCGAAGCCGGCCTGAGCGACAAGGTCCAGATTGTCAATCAGAGCCCCGCCGTTGGTGCCGCCAACATTCAGGCCGGGCGCATTGATGCCCATGCGGACTTCTGCCCCTGGTCGGAAATCATGGAGTTCCGCGCCACGGGTCGCAAAATCTATGACGGCAGTGAGGCGGAGATTCCCACCTTCCACGGCATCGTGGTTCGCGAGAGCTACGCTGAGCAGTACCCCGAGGTTGTAGAAGGTGTGCTCAAGGCCACCCTCGAGGCCCAGAAGTGGATCCAGGAAAATCCCATGGAAGCGGCTGTAAAAGTGGCCGATTGGACCGGTGTGGAGAAGGAAGTCCTCTACCTCTACTTCAGCAAAGGTGGGATTACCACAGCCGAAGCCAGCATCAAGGATGAATGGGTCGATGCCATGAAGTACGACCTGGATTTGTTGAAGCGGGAAGTTGGCGTGCCGGATCTGGATTTCGACCGCTGGGTGGACGACACCTATCTACGTGCTGCCTACCAGGCCATGGACCTGGACTACGACGCCCTGGTCAACTCTGTGGTGGTCACACAACCCAACAATCCGGACTTCAAACCCGCCGAAATCTGGTTTGAAAACAAAGGCATCGTTACCTACGACTCCGTAGCCGAAATGCTGACCGCGATGGAAGCCTCTGGCGACGCCATCAATGCCACCTACGTCTACGACAACCTTACCGGGCTAAAACTCTTCGGCAAGGCCGCCTACCTGGTGCGCGGCGACGATGGAGAGGTGGTTGCTTTCCTCAAGAAGGCTGACTCCGAGCAGCATATCGCAAATCACGGCGGTACCCCGGTTGTTCCGGGCAATGCTCTCGCCATGGCCCACTGAGCCTCTGTTGCGCAGGCCCGGCCACGGCGTCTGCGCACTCCGGCCCGAGGAGTGACTAGGATGGACAGCAAAAGTAACGCTGCAATCAGGACCGATCCAGTAGCCGCCGAGCCCTCGCATCAGGCGAGCTCTGGCCCCTCGACCGCGCGGGGATCGATACCGGTATTACCCATGGCGCAGCAGGCCGGCAACCAATCACGTCTGCCGGCCAGGGTGTGGATGAAAACCACCGGAACTCGGTATCTCGTGCGCACACTGGCGCTGGTCGCCGCCGTCGTGCTCTGGCAACTGGCGTCTACCAACGGTTTTCATTTTTACATCAACTTCGACAACATTCCCGCACCTTCCGTGGTTGGCGCAGCGCTGGTTTCGGAGCTAACGGGGCAGGAGTTTTACCTTCACATTCTCCACAGCCTTCAGCGGGTCGCTATTGCTTACGTGTTGGCGGTTGTCTTTGGCGTCGTACTGGGCGTGGCCATGGGGCGTTCACGCTGGGCGGAGGACATCATCCTCCCCTACATCGAACTACTGCGTCCCATACCCGCCGTGGCCTGGATTCCATTGGCGATCCTGATGCTGCCGACCGAGCAGTCCAGTATCATTTTCATCACCTTTCTGGGTGCGCTGTTCCCGGTAGTGCTGAACACCGTTCATGGTGTGGAGCAAACCAACAGTGTACTCATTCGGGCGGCCCGCAGCCTGGGAGCCAGCAAAACAGCCATTCTCTGGCACGTGGTCCTGCCCGGCGCAATGCCGTCCATTGTCGCCGGTCTCGCAATCGGTATGGGCGTAGCCTGGTTCTCGCTTCTGGCCGGGGAAATCATCAGCGGCCAGTACGGTATTGGCTACTACACCTGGAACTCCTACACCCTGATCCAGTATCCCCAGATCATCATCGGCATGCTGACAATCGGCGGGCTTGGCACCCTTTGCACGCTGCTCGTGCGCTATTCCTGTAATCCACTGCTGAAGTGGCAAGCGAAAGGAGGCCGATCATGAGCGATGCCCCTGTCAGTAACAACCGTCTCGCGGTACTTGATCACAGCCGCTTGCGTGCCAAAACCGGAAAAGACGGAAGCGAACGAGGCCGCATTTCGGTGCGCGACGTAGACATCGTGTTCGACACCGTCAGCGGCCCCCACGTGGCAGTCCAGCAGGCCAACCTTACGGTTCGGCCGGGGGAATTTGTCTGCCTTCTGGGTCCCTCCGGCTGTGGCAAATCCACGCTGATGAACGCTATCGCCGGCTTTGTCGAGCCGAAATGCGGCGAGGTCCAGGTTGACGGCACCTCAGTGACCGAACCTGGGCCGGATCGGGGCATGGTGTTCCAGCAACACTCCCTGTTTCCCTGGAAAACAGTGCAGGAAAACGTTGCTTTCGGCCCGCTAATGGCGGGTGTCGGAAACAACGAAGCCAACAGCGTTGCCCGCACATTCCTCTCTCTTGTAGGGCTGGCCGCCTTTGCGAATGCCTATCCCAACACCCTGTCCGGTGGCATGCAGCAACGTGTTGGTATCGCTCGCGCGCTGGCCAACTACCCCAGCGTGCTGCTGATGGACGAACCGTTTGGTGCGCTGGACGCCCAGACCCGAATCATGATGCAGGAGAACCTGCTGGACATCTGGGGCGAATTCCACAACACCGTGGTGTTCGTCACCCACGATATCGATGAGGCCGTGTTCCTGTCCGACCGGATCGTCGTGATGAGTGCAAGCCCGGGCAAAATCATTGCAGATATCGACGTAAGGCTCCCCAGACCAAGGGAACAGTCCCTGCTGACCAGTCCCGACTTCATGGCGCTGAAGCGCCAGTGCCTCGACCTGATTCGAAAGGAAACACTCAATGCCTTCCAGCAACAGAACAAGGCGGGGTGAATCATGTACCAGCTCAGCCTCAACACGCCCAAACTCGCCATAACTTGTCATAACAAGGGGGAGTGTACGCCATGCCCAATGTAACCCAGTTAATGGCGGGGCACTCGCCATTACCTCTGTACGTTCAGATTCGTGACAGCCTGCGCCGGCAGATTCTTGATGGTCATTTCGAGGTGCATGCGCGACTGCCGTCGGAAAACGACATGATGAACACCTTTGGTGTCAGCCGGATCACCATTCGCCAAGCCCTCAGGGATCTTCACAACGAGGGGCTGGTGTTCAGCGCCCAGGGCAAGGGCACGTTCGTCAGCAAACCCAAGGCGGTACAAAACGTCCAGCGGCTGGAGGGTTTTGGTGAGGCCATGGCGGCCCAGGGCTACGAGGCCTCGGCCCGTGTGCTCAGCATCCAGCAGATGAAGGCACCCAAAGCGGTCGCTGCCGCACTGGACCTGCAACCCGGCGACGAGACCGTCGAGGTCAAGCGGGTGAGATACCTCAACCGTTCCCCCGTTTGCATAGAGAACAGCTACTTCCCAATGGATGTGGGCCGCCAGATGTTCAGCCTGGACCTTTCCGGCGACATCTTCCCCATGCTGGAGAACCTGTTCGACATTCCTCTGGGCGGAGCCGACATCAGCCTGGACGCCATCCTGGCAGACAACGAAACCCAGCAATACCTCAACCTGAAAGCTGGCGAAGCCATCTTGCGAGTGGAACGACTGACCCACAACCGGGACGGCCGCCCCATCGACTTCGAATACCTCTGCTATCGCGGCGATTCATTCAAATATCAATTCCGGATAGACCGGAAATAGGAGCGCACCATGAAAATAAATGACATCCCTGTGATCGAAACCGACGTTCTGGTGATTGGCGGCGGCACTGCCGGCCCGATGGCGGCGGTCACCGCCAAGGAGCAGGACCCCGGCCTGAACGTCATGTTGCTCGAGAAAGCCAATGTCAAACGTTCCGGCGCCATCTCCATGGGCATGGACGGCCTCAACAACGCCGTTGTGCCCGGCCACGCCACTCCCGAGCAGTACGTGAAGGAAATCACCATCGCCAACGACGGCATTGTCCACCAACCCGCACTGATGGCCTATGCCACGCGATCGTTCCCGATGATAGAGAAGCTCGATAGCTGGGGCGTGCATTTTCAGAAAGACGAAACCGGCGACTACGACATGAAGAAGGTCCACCACCTAGGTACTTATGTACTGCCGATGCCGGAGGGTCACAACGTCAAGAAGATCCTCTATCGTCGCCTGCGCCGTAACCGGGTACAGATCGAGAACCGCTACACGGCTACGCGTCTGTTGAAAGACCCGGACGGCAAGATCGCCGGCATGATCGGAGTGAACACACGCACGGCGGAACCCATCATCATTCGCGCCAAAGCCGTGATCATGGCTACCGGTGCCGCTGGCCGCCTGGGCCTGCCAACGTCCGGTTACCTGTTCGGCACCTATGAAAACCCGGCCAACAACGGTGATGGACACGCCATGGCCTATCACGCCGGCGCGGACCTGGCAAACCTGGAATGTTTCCAGGTAAACCCGTTGCTCAAGGACTACAACGGCCCGGCTTGTGCCTATGTGACCGGCCCACTGGGGGGCTTCACCGCCAACGCCTTTGGCGAGCGCTTTATCGAGTGCGATTACTGGTCCGGCCAGATGATGCTGGAGTTCTTCAAGGAGCTGGAATCCGGCACCGGCCCGGTGTTCCTGAAACTGGACCACCTGGCTGAAGAAACCATCCAGGAAATTGAGACTGTTCTGCACACCAACGAACGCCCCACCCGCGGCCGCTTCCACGAAGGCCGAGACGTGAACTACCGCCAGCGCATGGTGGAAATGCACATCTCCGAAGTGGGCTTTTGCTCCGGCCACTCCGCTTCCGGCGTCTGGACCGATGAAACCGGCGCCACCACCGTGCCCGGCCTTTACTGCGCTGGCGACATGGCCAGCGTGGCCCATAACTACATGCTGGGCGCCTTCGTTTACGGACAGATTTGCGGTGAAAGCGCCGTTGAATTCGTGAAATCACGAAGCGAACCAGAACTCGACGAGGACTTCATCATCCGGGAACTGGAGCGTATCCAGGCACCTATGAAACGAGCTGACGGTATTCCTCCAGAGCAGATGGAGTACAAAGTGCGCCGCCTGGTGAACGATTACCTGCAGCCACCCAAGGTGACCAAGAAAATGGAAATCGGCCTGGAGCGGATTCTCGCGGTACGCGAGGATGTGCCTCAGCTCTGCGCCCGGGATCCCCATGAACTGCTAAGAGCCATGGAAGTGCAATCCATCATCGACTGCGCCGAAATGGCGGCCCGCGCCTCTCTCTACCGCACCGAATCCCGGTGGGGGCTCTACCACTACCGCGTGGACTTTCCGGATCAGGACGACGGTGAATGGTTCTACCACAGCCGCCTGTTCAAAGACGAAGACGGCCAGATGGCCAGCGGCAAACGCCCCATTGCGGACTACCTGGTGTCGCTCGGTGAAGAAAAAGACGCCTACCGCAAGATGCGGGTCCAGAAAGCGGCTAACGAATAACGCAACTCTGCGGACGCCTCCTGGAAGGCTTCCCCTGACAAAGAATTTTCTGACGAGAGAGGAAGACCGACATGCCTATCGCCAATCACCACTCAAGCGTTCCCGTCATTGTTGACGAGGACAAATGCATTGCCGACAAGGGCTGCACCGTGTGCATCGACGTGTGTCCGCTGGACGTGCTGTGGATCAACGAGGAAACCGGCAAGGCCCACATGAAATACGACGAATGCTGGTACTGCATGCCCTGCGAGGCGGACTGCCCCACGGACGCCGTGACCGTCAACATTCCCTACCTGCTGCGCTGAGGTAAGCCATGAAAACCTACGACGATCCCGAACTACAGGCCATTGCCGTAAAACTCACTTCTGAGGATCCCGGTATACGACGTGTCGCCGTCATGGACCTGGTGGATTCCGGTGAGCCGGAAGCCGTTGAACTGGTCATCCAGGCCCTGAATGACCCGGACACCAACGTGCGCCAGGAAGCCGCCAAGGTAGTGGATGAATTCGAAGCGGCTGACATGGCGGACGCCCTGATTGCGGCCCTCAGTGATAACGATGAAGTGGTACGCAACAGTGCCGCCCACGCACTGGCCGATCTGAAAGACCCGGCTGCCGCCGCGCCATTGCTGGAAGCTCTGGAATCCAGCACTGACGGATTTGTGGTGTCGGGAATCCTTCGGGCCCTAAAGCCTCTGCGGAACCCGGGCTCCCAGCGGCCTGCCTTGAAGAGGCTCGGCGATGAGGATCCACGTGTTCGCCGTGAGGCCGTGGCCGTCATCGGCTGGTTGAAACAGCCGGAGAACCTGCCCGCCCTTGTGGAAACCGCCCAGCATGACAAAGACCCGGAGGTACGCCGTGCAGCCACCGGTGCGCTGGTCTACGCCAGCCCGCAACAGGTAGGACAGGCGCTGATTGCTCTGCTCAAAGACGAGCACTGGCAGGTGCGCTGCGAGGCCGCCAACAGCATCGGCAAACTGGATCATCAGGAAGCGGTACAGGCCCTGATGGAGTCCACCAGGGACGAACTATGGCAGGTCCGTGAAAAGGCGGTGGACGCCCTCGGCAAGTTGGGCTCAACAGATGCCATCCCAGTATTGGGAGAATGCTCAAAAGACGCCATGAGCAACCTGCGCAAGGCCGCCATCGGTGCCCTCGGCACCATCGCCCACAGTGATGGACGCCCTTTCGTGGTGACCGCTCTCGACGATCCCGACCCGGATGTGCGCAAGCTGGCCCGCTGGGCCATCTCGAAACTGGACGCTGCGGCCTGAGATGCCGGCCAGCCTGTTCCGCACCAGGCTGGCCCGGCATCCGCCAACGACCCGAGAGGAGAACGCCATGACCTTTGTTATTACCGAAAACTGCATCCGTTGCAAATACACAGACTGTGTCGATGTGTGTCCCACGGACTGCTTTCACGAAGGCCCCAACTTTCTGGTGATCAATCCGGAAACTTGCATCGACTGCAGCCTATGCGTCACCGAGTGCCCGGCCGATGCCATTTTCGATGAAAACGACCTGCCGGAGGATCAGCGCCACTTTATCCAGTTGAACGCCGACTTGGCTCAGATATGGCCGGTCATCGACTCGACGTCCGCGCCGCTACCGGAAGCTGAGGAGTGGGTCGACCGTCCCGATAAAATGCAATTCCTGGAGCGCTGAGCCATGCCTCAACTTGTCATAACGAGTTGTTTTCGGGCGTTATCGTTTGCCCTGGTGGTCCTGTCCGCCGCCGCTCTGGGCAGCACTCGCCCAATGGAATTGCCTGATCGCCATGTTCCGCTGCCGGAGGCGCCGGAACTGGTGATCCCGTCCACACAGGTAGGAGGCCCCCATGCCTAACCAAACCTTGGTTGCTCCCCCCAAAGAAGTTCGCCTGAAGCGCAAACTCAACGCGCTGGAACTGAGCTGGCACGATGGCCTGTCCACGCGGCTGAGTTGCTTGATGCTGAGAAAGTCCTGCGCCTGCTCACACTGCACGCAGGCAAAACGCTCTGGCCGACTTAGCCTGATTGACGCCGACATCAGTGTCGAACGTGTGGAACTGTCTGGCGTCAGTGGTCTCCAGTTCTTTTTCAGCGATGGCCATTACCGGGGGCTTTATCCCTGGGCTTTCCTGCGTGAACTGAGCGAGCAAGTGTCATGAACCAGACCCTTCGCGCCCTGGACACCCGTTGGTGGGCTCCAGCACGGCTGCGCTATCCCGGAACGGCCCTGTGTGTCGTGCTGGCACTGGCTGGTAGCTTCCTGGCGGAGCATTACGGGGCTCCAGCGCTGGTGCTGGTCCTGCTGCTGGGCTTTGGTTTTGCCAGCCAGGCAGCGGATACCCGATTGCGACCAGGTGTGGAGTTCTGCAGCCGGCAGGTTCTCCGCGTGGGCATTGCCCTACTCGGTGCACGAATCGGCGTGGAACAACTGATGGCCGTCGGCAGCCTGCCGTTGCTGGTGGTCCTGACCTGTACGCCCATTATCATCAGCTCCGCGCTTTTGCTCGGACATTGGCTTGGCCTGCCCCGGTTGCAAAGCCTGGTGGCCGGTGTGGCGGTCGCAATCTGCGGTGTGTCCGCTGCCATCGCCGTTGCCGCCGTTATCCCCCAGGGCAAGCTGGAAGACAGACGACTGCTGGGTGTCGTGGTGGGTGTCACCGCTCTCGGCACCATTAGCATGTTAGCGTTGCCGCCGCTGTTCAGTCTCTTGGGGTACAGCGATCCACAAACGGGCCTGTTGCTGGGTGCGAGTATCCATGACGTGGCGCAGGCCGCAGGAGCTGGGTACCTGGTATCCGATACTGCCGGCGACATTGCCACGCTCACCAAACTGTTACGGGTTGCCCTGCTGGCGCCGCTGGTTCTGCTACTGGGGGCTCTGCTTAACCGCAATAGTGCCGGCAAGGCAGAACATCCCTGGTTCTTACTGGGCTTTGTGGTTCTGTTCGGTATGAACAGCCTGGGCTGGCTTGCCAACGACTTTCGTCACGCCCTGACCACAACTTCCCAGGCTTGCCTACTGGTAACCATGGCGGCCCTTGGGATGCGCACCAGCCTGTCATCGCTGATCGCTCAGGGCTGGAAACCCTTTGCATTGCTGGCCCTGCTCAGTGCCCTGCTTGTTCTTACGGCCATGACTTCCCTGGCCACTTACTCACTTTAACCACGTTTACATCTGGCCAAAACGGAGGACTACCCCATGGCTGCACTTGGAACCGAAAACGTCATCAGCGTCCATCACTGGAACGATACCCTGTTCAGTTTCAGGACTACCCGGGACCAGAGCCTGCGCTTTGAAAACGGCCATTTCGTCATGATCGGCCTGCCAGTGGAAGGCAAACCCCTGCTGCGCGCCTACAGCATTGTCAGTGCCAACCATGAAGAATACCTGGAATTTCTCAGCATCAAGGTACCGGACGGCCCTCTGACTTCACGCTTGCAGCACATCCAGAAAGGCGACTCGCTGTTTGTCAGCCGCAAGCCGGTGGGCACCCTGATCATGCACGACCTCAACCCTGGCAAAAACCTCTACCTGCTCGGCACCGGCACTGGCCTGGCACCGTTCATGAGCATTATCCGCGACCCGGAAACCTATGATCGTTTCGACAAAGTGGTGTTGGTGCATTGCGTTCGCGAAGTCAGCGAGTTGGCGTATCATGACTACCTGACCAGCGAACTGCCCGGCCATGAATTCCTGGCGGAAATCATTGGTGACAAGCTGATCTACTACCCCACGGTTACCCGCGAACCCTTCCGTAATGAGGGTCGCATTACTACCCTGATTGAGTCTGGCCAGCTGGCCAGTGACACCGGCCTGCCGCAACTGAACGCGGACCATGATCGGGTCATGCTTTGTGGCAGTCCCGCCATGCTGAAAGACCTATCCACCATGCTCGACAATCAGGGATTCAAAGCCTCACCCCAGCAGGGTGAACCAGGCGACTACGTCATTGAACGCGCGTTCGTGGAACAATAACCGGAGGTATCATTATGTCTAGTCCAGTGTCGTACTTGCCCGCGCATCAGCAGAAACGGCAGCCCCCGGAGCAGAGGTCAGTTCCCGGCGTGAAACACCTGATCGCCGTCGCGTCCGGTAAAGGCGGCGTCGGCAAATCAACAACCGCCGCCAACCTTGCTCTCGCGCTCGCCACCGGTGGTGCCCGCGTGGGCATATTGGACGCGGACCTGTACGGTCCCAGCCAGCCCCGCATGCTGGGCCTGAAAGGCATGCCCGACAGCCTGGATGGCAAGGTCCTCGAACCCATGATTGGCCATGGCATCCAAACCATGTCTATCGGCTTTCTGGTGGATGACGAGTCCCCCATCATTTGGCGTGGCCCGATGATCACCCAGGCGCTGACCCGCCTGATGTATGAGACACACTGGAACAACCTGGACTACCTGATAGTGGATATGCCACCGGGCACCGGTGATATCCACTTGACTATGGCCCAGCGTATGCCGGTCTCGGGTGCGGTAATTGTTACAACACCCCAGGACATTGCACTGCTGGATGCTCGCAAAGGTCTGAGCATGTTCGAGAAAGTGAATATTCCCGTGCTCGGTATCATCGAAAACATGAGCACTCACGTCTGCTCCGAGTGTGGCCACGAGGAGCACATCTTCGGCGAAGGCGGGGCAAAGAGAATGGCGAAGGAATCCGGCACCGAACTTCTGGGCGAACTGCCATTGGATATCCGCATCCGCACCGGCTCGGATTCGGGTCGGCCTATTGTGGTCAGCGACCCCGGAGGCCCCCTCGCAACTGCTTACGGGGTGATAGCAGAACGGATTAGCCGCAAGATCAAGCTAGTCGCCAGCCCTGTCGGGGACGGCGAGACGAATGAGCCGGCCATGCCCAGGATCTTTGTGGAGTGAAGCGCCGGGCACCAACGCGTCACTGGGGCTTCTTCGTGGTTCTCACCTGAATGACCCGACCGTTGCGCAACTTCACGATGCGTCGAAACTGGGTCTTTCCGGTCTCGTACAGCCATTCTTCCACTGGTACCAGTTGATCGGCACGGTAATGACCGGGGGCCGTGGATCCACGGCCAACGGATTCCCAGGTTACTCTGCGGGAAAGCGGCTCGCCACAGTAGGCCACCATCTCGAACTCGCTGAGCCCGCTTTGCAGCCGCGCCGGAGAACAGTCACCGGCACTGTCGCCGGCAAAGCCATAGCCCAGGCTGTGCTCATGCCGGAGCTTTCCGTTCCTGAACTCAAGGCGGCGGATAAATCCCTGTGGGCCGGGGTTGTAGTACCAATGCTCGACTTCGCCAACAATACCGATTCCGGGAACGGTGGCCGTGGGATAGGTCGCTACGTAATCCGGCGCACCGCAGCGCTCTTCAACCTCTACCGGCCAGTCGCCAACATCCACCAACGACGAGCCGCAGCGAAAAGCGCCATGGGCTGCACCCGGCAGAGCGACTATCCCCGGGAACACCAAAAACATCAGCACTTTCATCGAACAAAACACGCGCATACCTTTGCCCTCCCAAAAGGCGCCTAGCCTTCCATACTAGAAGGATGGCAACGTCATGGGCACCCGGAAATCGTAAAAAGCACGTAAACGTCAATGCTAACGCCCCTAAACCACCGGCCATGGTTCAACCACTACCGGGTTGAAAACCGTCATTTCACCTATAGGTCTTGCGGTGTCGATGCAATATAAGGAGGACACTTATGTCGCGCCCACAAGACCTGTTTCCAACACGCCTTGAACGCAAACTGGGCATGTTTGAGCGACTGGATCCTGTGGTACATACCCCTTCGGAGCGCCTGTCAGACGGCCCACTGTCCGCCAGACAGGTGCGAGAATTCGATGAGAGGGGGTTTCTGTTTTTTGATTCCTTTTTCTCCAAGGACGAGATGGACGGATTTATCAAAGAGCTTAAAGACTATGAGGACGATGACGACCTCAAGCTCTCCGAGGGCACCATTCTTGAGCCCGGAAAGGAGGAGATCCGATCCATCTTCGGCATTCACGACATCTCGGAACGCTTTGACCGGCTGACCCGTGACGCGCATTTGCTCGACATCGTGCGCCAGTTGCTGGACAGCGACGTTTATATCCACCAATCGCGGATCAACTACAAACCCGGCTTCAAAGGCAAGGGATTCAACTGGCACTCCGATTTTGAAACCTGGCACAGCGAGGATGGCATGCCACGTATGCGCAGCCTCAGTTGCTCCATCGTGATGACCGACAACAACGAGTTCAA
Organism: Marinobacter sp.; assembly: GCA_002726615.1. Taxonomy (GTDB): domain Bacteria; phylum Pseudomonadota; class Gammaproteobacteria; order Pseudomonadales; family Oleiphilaceae; genus Marinobacter. Next base: position 5,340 of record PBRG01000197.1, on the reverse strand, counting down.
TGGCCCGTTGATGCTGATCCCGGGTTCCCAGAAGTACTTCATTCCCTGTGTCGGTCGCACACCGGAGGATAACTACAAGAAATCCCTCAAGAGTCAGGATCTCGGTGTTCCAGACGCCGCCAGTCTGACCCGCCTGATGGACGAGAACGCTATTGAGGCGCCCAAGGGACCACCCGGTTCACTGATCATCTTTGAGTGCAACACACTGCATGGTTCCAACGTGAATATGTCGTGCTGGCCGCGGAGCAACCTGTTTTTCGTTTACAACAGCGTTCACAATACTCTGGAAGAGCCTTATTGTGGCAACAAACCACGGCCTGAATTCCTGGCCAACCGGAAGAACCTGGAACCGCTGAAGCCGGTCAGGAACCCGTAACGGCCCTGGCACACTTGGCGGACAAACGGCAGGCGAGCAACCATGAAAATTGGCGAAATCTCGAAAACCACAGGCATTCCGGTAGAAACCATTCGCTATTACGAAAAAATCGGGCTGGTGCCAGCTCCCGACCGCCTGGCCAGCGGCTATCGCCAATACCGGCAAAGCCACCTTGATCGCCTGCTGTTCATCAAACGTTGCCGCAATCTGGATATGGCACAGGATGAAATCCGCGAACTGATACGGCTGGCCGACCAGCCAGACGCTGATTGCAGCGAAGTCGACGCTCTGCTGGCCCGCCATCTCAGCCATGTAAGGGAGCGTCTTCAGGAACTGGCCAATCTGGAAGACACCCTACAACAACTTCAACATGCCTGCTCCGAAGGCCGCACTGTCAGCGAGTGCGGTATCCTCGGCGGACTGACTTCGGAGCCGGCCCATGAAGCGTCCTCCGGCAACCACAACCATATTCCCGGCACTCACGGCACTCGCTGAACACCCTTTTCGCGACGCGGTTTGACTCTGTAGTAGCTACAGGGTTTTTAATGAATACAGTCTCACATAAGGAGGTATTCATGGCCTGCAGTAGCTGCTCCGCCCCCAACCCAAAATCCCCCGCGCCAGGCTTTAGAAAAGCGTTGTGGATTGCACTTTGGGTCAACCTTGCAATGTTTTTAGTGGAAGGCATTGCCAGCCTTCAGTCCGGGTCGGTGTCGTTGATGGCCGATGCTATCGACTTCTTTGGCGACAGTGCCAACTACGTCCTGTCCCTGACCGTTCTTTCCATGGGCATGCTTTGGCGCGGCCGGGCTGCCCTGGTGAAAGGCATTACGATGGCCGCGTTCGGTGTCATCGTGCTCGCCCGGGCCATCTGGGTACTTCAGAGTGGCATGACACCGGAGCCTCTGACCATGGGGGTCGTAGGCCTTGTGGCACTGGTGGCAAACGTCATCGTGGCACTGATACTGTTCCGCTACCGGGACGGTGATTCTGACATGCGCTCGGTGTGGCTGTGCAGCCGCAACGACGCCATTAGCAACGTCGCCGTGATGGGCGCAGCGCTGGGGGTGTTCGGCACCGGTACCGCCTGGCCCGACCTGGCCGTGGCGACGGTGATGGGTGGTCTGGCCATTACGGCGGGGGTCAGCGTGGTGCGCCATGCCCGCAAGGACATCGACGGCGCAAAACAGGCGTCAGCCCATCCCGTCAGCCCGGAAGTCCGATAAGTCGTACTGGGGGTGGTTATAGACGCGACAACCTGTATAAACTTGAAGCGCATTGAACATCCCTGTTTGGTTCATCAGAGGGGATTGCACAAAATCCAATCAATTCGCAAACAGGGCACCAGGCGTTATGCGTGACGTCGTGTATTTATGACCAACACACTAGTGTCACAACTATCCCCTTACTGGCCAAGATTCACGGTGCTGGCAGCGCTTCTGGTGGCTGCTTTCCTGTTGCCGGCAAGCACTCTGGAATGGTCTCGTGAGGGCATTCCTGAAGGCGAGTACTGGCGACTGCTGACCGGCCACTGGGTTCACCTCGGTCTGAACCACCTGCTACTCAACCTGGCAGGACTCCTGGTAACCGGCCTGTTGTTCACAAGGCACCCGCCCCTGCCGAGCTGGATAAGCTACCTGATTCTCTCGCCTCTCGCCATCTCTTCAGGCCTGTTTCTGGCAGCGCCCGAGCTTGACTGGTATCGAGGCTTTTCAGGCTGCCTGCACGGGCTCCTGGTGTTTACGGCGCTCTATAATATAAGAGCAGAGACACGCTGGAGCCTCATCACTCTCGGATTCCTCCTGATAAAGCTGGCAACAGAAGTGTTTCTTTATCCGGCTGTTGGAGAAAACCCTTTGGTCGGTGGCCGAGTCATCGTCCAGTCCCACTGGCTTGGTGCACTTGCCGGCTTGGCAGCCGGCCTGCTTACCCTGTCTCGAGCGCCCCGGGTTACGGCATAACCAGGGCCACCATCACCGGTATAAACAGCAGGGCAAACAAGGTGCTTAGCAGAGCGGTGCCAGCGGCCTGTTTTGGTGCGGTGTCCAGCAGCGTGGCGATCACCACGGTATTGGCAGCAATGGGTGTTATGGAGATCAGGAAAACCGCCTGGTAGACGGCCAGGTTGTAGATACCGAAGAAACGGGCATCCAGCCACCACAGCACGATGGCCGCCAGCGGCCAGGACACAAACTTGCCGAAGAACGCCAGGCCGGTAAAGCGCAGGTTGCCCGCCAGCCCGCGAAAACTGAGAATTCCCATTCCAATAATCATCATGCCAAGGACGCTATAGGCACCGCGAAGGTTGTCGAAAAGCGGCGTAAAAACGTCCGGGATGGAGAATCCGTTCAGGTTCAGCACAACCGCCAACATGAATGCGTAGACCGAAGGCAGCCGCGCCACCCTGACCAAAGAGTCCTTGAGGCTGTATCGACCCCGGGCAGCCAGATAAAAGCCCACGGAATTCTCGAACAACGTCGTACCCAGCATGCACACGATATAAAGCGCCAGCCCCTCCTGGCCAAACAGCAGCAATGCCACCGGTATGCCAAAATAACCGGTATTGCCCGTGCCCACCGACAACGGAATAAGACTGGCGCTGCCGTCCGAAATAATCCCGCGAGCAATCCTCATGTGGGCAAAACCAAGTACCGAGCACAGCGTAAAAACCAGTAATGGCAACAGGATCACTTGCATCGACAGTGGTGCCGCCATAACGCCGGAAAACACCACAGAGGGTGTGACGATGTAGAGCATGATACCGGCGATGTGTTTACCGCTGGCCTGGAGATAACGCCCGGCAACCCAACCCAGGGCAACCGTGATATACAGGGGGAGCAGTTTATAGAACAGTGCGAGGGCAGCGGCCATGCTGACTCCGGTAGAGGGCAAGAAAGGCACCGAGTTTAACACCAGCAGGAATATTGATTCAGCCGCTAAGACAAACTGGTTTAATTTATTTTGCATGTATCTATCCAGATGCCAAACTCCGACAACTGACCCAGCCAAGGTGCCCCCATGAAACAGGAACCGATTGCCAGTTCATCGCCCCCATGCATGCTGGCAGAGCGACACCGGGATATTGTCTGGCACGAGCCCGCGCCCGAGTCCCATGCGTTACTCAGCGGGCTCAGCCACTGTTTTGGCATTCATCTGAGCAACGACAGCGACAGCCCCCAACAGCGCTTCGTCAGTGAGTTGGGCGGACTGTTCCAGAAATGCCGGGTGGACGCTGAAACCGATCTCGAGCGGCACAACCGCCCCTGGGGTAATGTCTATCTGATCCAGCACGGCGTGCTTCGACTGTTCCGGGAATCACTGGCGGGAAAGGTGGCCATCCACCATTTTTTCACGGAAGGGGACCTTATCTGGCCTGTCTTTGGCAGAAGCCGAACCTCCCGCAACACCCTGTGCCTCACAGCCGTTACCCCTGCAACCCTCTGGGTGGCCGACTTTTCCTCGTTCCGGGCGGCGGTTCAGGCGCAGGGGGATGGCGCCTGGGAAAAGTTCGCCATTGTGCTGACTGAGGAAGTCGCCGAGTTGACCAGCATGAGGGAATTCCGCAAGCAGACCATGCCGGCTCAGGAGCGTTACCGGCTACTGCTGGACGAGTATCCCGAACTGATCAAGCGGGTGCCGGACAACCAGTTGGCGTCCTGGCTGGGTGTGGTTCCGGCAACCTTCTCAAGGCTGAAGAAGGCCACCGGCAACGGCCGCGGCTCGGGATAATTCATCGAATAGCGTTATTTCAGGTTCAGGCTGAACAACACGTCACACTTCGTCTATTGCGTACACCTGTACGCTGAAGTACCGTGTCGGCATGACAGAACCGAACCAGGCCCCCATGAAAGCTCGCGACAACCCCGAAGAATCCGTCCATCACCGTATCGAGGAATGGCTGAACAGCGCCACCCATGGTCTGGGCGCCCTTCTTAGCGTGATCGGTACAATTGCATTGATCGTCGCGGCCAGCCAACTGGGGGATGTCTGGAAGATCGTCAGCTTCAGCATCTTTGGCGCATCCCTGATCATGCTTTACCTGGCATCAGCGCTTTACCATGGCGCCCGCCACCCCAGGCTACGGGCGCTGTTCAAGACTCTGGATCACTGCGCCATTTTCCTGTTGATTGCCGGCACCTACACCCCTTTCCTCCTCGTCAATATGCGCGGCACCAGCGGCTGGACGCTGTTTGCCATCATCTGGTCCCTGGCTGCGACCGGCGTGGTGCTGAAAGTCATCTTCCAGAACCGCTTCAAACTGGCACGTGTAGGTATCTACATTGCCATGGGCTGGCTGATCACCTTCGCCTCATCAGACCTGGTGGCGAGTATCAGCGATACAGCTCTCTACCTGACCATCGCGGGTGGCGTGGTCTACACCGTCGGTGTCGGCTTCTACCTCGCGGACCGCATTCCCTACATGCATGCGGTATGGCACCTGTTCGTCATCGGCGGCAGCGCCCTGCACTTCAGCGCGATCTACTACGGCGTCCTGCCGCATACACTGTGACGGTGTGACCTCGCCATAGCGGCCTGACGAGCCGGATTTTGGTTATACTGTATAACCTCACCATGTCGGGAGCCGAGCAATGGCAAAATGGCTGGTTAAGACCGAACCGTCCGAATGCAGCATCGATGATTTTGAGAGCGCGAAGGATCAAACCATTCCCTGGGACGGTGTGCGCAACTATCAGGCGCGAAATTTCCTGCAGGAAATGGCTGAGGGGGACGACGTCTTTGTTTACCACTCCAGCTGCAAACACATTGGCGTGGCAGGGATTGTCCGCGTCGTCACGTCCGCCTATCCGGACCCGACCCAGTTCCGGACAGATTCGCCCTACTACGACCCAAAAAGCACACCGGAAAAGCCGCGCTGGCAAGCCGTGGATATGGCCTTTGAGAAAAAGCTGCCGCGACTGATTCCATTGGATGAGATCAAGTCGCTGCCGGGGCTTGAAGGCCTT
>PBRG01000196.1 GCA_002726615.1 Marinobacter sp. | reverse complement strand
CATCAAGAATAGTACTTTGGTGCCTGTTTTTTGGTGCGATGGTCGCATTCAACCCAGGGCGAGGATCGCGTGTAATGCAATCATCACAATAATAAACAGAGGATTGAATCCCACTTGGGAGATCCCCTGTCCCAGGAGGCCGCCATGCTGAATGAGCCCGATGCCACACTCTCTCCCGAAAAGCGCTATGATGTCTCGGAAACCGTCCCTGATAACGAAAACAAGCCAGTGGAACCAGTGATGGAGCCAACCTACAAGATATTGATTGCAGACGACCACCCGCTGTTTCGCGAGGCCATCAGCAGCGTAATACCGACCGGTTTTGACGGTAGTAAGATCATTGAAACCGCTGATCTGGACAGCGCCCTGGACATTACCCGCGAAAACGATGACCTGGACCTGATCCTGTTGGATCTGAACATGCCGGGAATGCACGGCCTGAACGGCCTGATCACATTGCGGAACGAAGCACCGACCATTCCTGTGGTAATCGTGTCAGCAGAGGAAGATAAACAGGTGGTCCTGCAAGCCATTACCTATGGCGCCTGTGGTTTCATTACCAAGTCATCACCCCGCGCCCAGATGACCGATGCCATCCAGCAGATCCTCAACGGCAATGTCTACCTGCCTTCCGACATTATCCGTACCGGCAAGGAAAGCACCCATCGCCGCAGTCGTCATGAGGACAACCCTATTTCCCCAGAGCTGCTGAACTCCCTGACCCGCCGCCAGTTGCTGGTGCTGGAGCGCATGTCCAAAGGGGAATCCAATAAGCAGATTGCGTACAACCTGAACATTGCAGAGACCACGGTAAAAGCCCACGTCTCGGCGATTCTTCGTAAGCTGGGGGTTCACAACCGGGTGCAGGCGATTCTGTCGGCCAGCGATGTGGATTTCAGTCAGTATCTGAAACGGTAGGAGATCACCCTCTCAAAAGGTGATTCAGCGCACTGCGCAACTTCAACGGCTTCACAGGCTTGTTCATCAAAACGTGCCCCAACTCACGGATGTGCTGCTTCAACTCGTTGGTGTAATTGGCGGTAATCATGACCACCGGCGCCGGGCAATGGCGACGACCGTTGATCTCGGCCACCACATCCACCCCGTTTTCGTCGTTGTCCAGGTGATAATCCGCCAGGATAAGGTCCACGGGGCTCTTGGCCGGGTCCAACTGTCGCTCAAGATCTTCCAGAGACACCGCTGAAACCACCTGGCAGTCCCAGCCTTCCAGCAACGTCTGCATGCCCTGGCAGATGGCGTGGTCGTTGTCGATCACCCAGATTCTGGCGCCGCCCAGGCCGCCGTGGTTTGACACCACCCGGTCATCATCCGCTGCCGGCCGTTTGGGCAACAACCGCCCGAACGGCACTTTTACGCTGAAGACCGAGCCTTTCCCTTCTATCGAGGATACTGTCACTTCGTGGCCCAGCATGCGGGAAATCTTGTCGACGATCGCCAATCCCAGCCCAAGCCCCTTGTCCGGCTGAGAGCCAGCGGGGCGAATGCGTTTGAATTCCTGGAAAATCTCGGTCAGCTTGTCTGCCGGAATGCCGGGGCCGGTGTCCCATACCTGCAGCAATACATGGTCCCGATGCCGGCGGCACCCCAGCAGAATGCGTCCGTTACCGGTATAGCGAATGGCATTGGTGAGGAAGTTGCGCAGAATCCGCGCCAGCAGCTGGGAATCTGACTCCACGATTGCCGACGATGGCACGAAGTCGAGCGTCAGCCCCTCCGCCATCGCCATCTGGCGAAATTCGCGAGCGATGTTGTTCAGCAAGTCCCGCAGGTCAAAGGCCATGATGTCCGGCTTGATCACGCCAGCATCCAGTTTGGAGATGTCCACCAGGGTGCCCAGAAGGTTTTCCACATCATCCAGGGAGGTGCTCACCGAGCGCACGAGCCCCTCGGCTTTGGGCCCGAAAGAGTGCTCCAGTAAAGCACTGGTGAACAGGCGGGCAGCATTCAGTGGCTGCAGCAAATCATGGCTGACGGCCGCCAGAAATTTGGTTTTGGACAGATTGGCGCGCTCGGCGTCCATCTTGGCGTCACGCAGTCGGGCTTCCACCGCCGCCCGCTCACTGATTTCCTGTCGCAACTGACTGTTGAGGCCGGTAAGAGCTGCCGTACGTTCTTTCACCCGCCGTTCCAGATTATCGTACGCCTGCTCCAGTGCCAACGCGGTCTTGCGGCGGTCGGTAATGTCCCGGATCAGCACAAAAAACCCGATGACCTGCCCTTGCTCGTCCACGTTGGGCACGTAGGCGCGGAGCATGTAGCGGGTCTCTCCGGTGTCGTTGGTTTCCTCGAATTCGAAGTTAACGCTGTTACCCCTGAGCACGGCCTGCATATGAGGCATTAGCCGTTGGTAAAGCTCAGGTTGGTGAATATTCTCCAGGTGTTTACCGAGTGGAGACTCGCCATTGCGGCCATACCAGGCTTCATAAACCTTGTTGCAAAACTGCACGGTCATGTCCGCACCCACGTAGGCGATCAGTGCGGGCACATGGTCCGTCACCACGCGGATCCAGCGCTCACTCTCTTCAAGCGCCTTGATTCGGCGAGCCATTTCACTGTTCTTGACGTCGGTGATGTCAGAATAAAGAACAACCAGCCCGCCCTCGCGGGTATTCCTTTCCGTCATCTGTACCCAACGGCCATTCGACAGCAGGAACACCGCCCCTTCGGAGGACTCATTCACATGCTCCTCGACCACCAGCCCGGAATTGATCGCCATAGCTTTTACATCTGCGATTGATGTGCCAGGAGGAGGAACGTCCAGATGGGCATAGGTCCAGTAACTGCGGAACCGGCTGTTGCACTGGATAAGACGGTGCTGATGATCAAAAAGCACAAATCCGTCAGCAATACTTTCGATGGCGTCCGCCAGGCGCTGGCGAGTGGTTTCAGCCTCCTCGCGGGCCCGGTTCAAGGCCTTGTTGCTGTGCTTGAGTTCGTCCATGGTCTGGTTGAGCGCCTCCGTGCGCTCCCGTACCTGTTCCGCCAGTACCACAGAGTGTTCAAACGCCGCATAGGGTTCGGGTTTGTGGGCCGAGCCGGATTCCACTCGAACAATCAGTGCGTCCCGTATTTTTCGGAGGCGTTCGTTCTCTGCCTCCAGCTCGGCAATCCGCTGATCCCTGCGGTCGTCGGGATCAGACTCAGCTATGACCGTAACCGGCATCGGGCTGACCAATCACCACCCCCGTAAACGTCTGATTGATATGCATGCCATCGAACTGTTCACCGTAGGTGTTGAATCCGATCACTTTATGGTGGCGCAGGAAGTCCGACACTTCGTCCACCACACCGGTAAATTCCGCCTCCAGGCGACGAAGAAAGCAGTCGCAGCCTATGGTGACCAGCGGCGGCCCCACGACCCGCTCGGACGCTTCAATTTGTGTGCGTACACTGTCAAGAAGCGAGCCGGGCTCCATGGCGGTCATCACGATGCCAGTCTCCACCGCGCAGTAGAACGTCAGACTCCCGTCGGCGTTCACCCGCTGCACAGAGCGCACGAAATAATGCCCCCCGATCCTCACCCCCATCGGTCTGAGCGCGAACACCTTACGGTCGAGTTCGTCCACCGCCACGCCCACTGCACGGGCGTATGCTTCCGCTGCCGGTTCCGCGTTCAACTCATACACTGTCCGGCTCTTCGCGTCCGCATGAGTAACCACCAGTTTTTCTTCGCGGGCTTGCATGTGGTGCGTGGAAAACACCCGGAAGTCCAACGGCGTATTGACCAGCATCACGGTGGCAGCCCCGGTATGGAAGCGGCCCTCAAAAAACACGTGAGTATTGGCCAGGCGCTCGTCGTCGCCCGCGGACCCGCCAAACTGTGGGATAGTGCCGAGCGCGGCATTCAGTGTCGCCAGCACCAGCTCTTCCCGACTAGACAGTCCATCCAGCAGGGTTATGGCAAAGGTGTTGCCCTTGACCGATGCCAGGCTAGCATCACGGCAGGTGGACAGCAGGCCATCAATGACCCCCTGAGCGTCATGAAGGGTAAAATGCTCAAGCTCACTGATAAGGGCGCATTCAATGGAAAAATACCGTCGGTCAAAACCAATGGCGGTGATACAACCCCGGCCGTAACCTTCCGGTGTTATCTCCCCCGCAGACGTACAACCACTGACCCGCACGCCGTCAAAGACGTGTTCAAGCGCAATGCCCAGACGGCCAAGATCGTATTCAGCGGAACAGAAAAACAGGACACAACCCAGGTGTTCATGATTGAGCTCGCTGGCAAGATTGGTGGCGGCCAGCATCGGGTCACGAACATGGGAGCTGGCTACCCGAACAGCTGGCAGCGTGGTAACGGGTTTCATGGATACGCGCTCCGAAACCGAGTGGCTTTCACTCGATTCTACGGAATCCGCAAACGGAGCCAATGCGACTTCAGTGCTTTTAATTGGCGCGCCAAAGTGATCGTAAGCCATTGATTAAAAACCCTCCTGAATCAATGCCTGCTGGCGCTGCCGGTTTGCGGTAAAGCAAACCGGCACTTTAGTCTTAGGGGCAAGGCCCAAGCACCAGGAATCCTTGCCGGTGCCGGGGCACTCTTCAAACACTCAGAACGTGATCACAGCACCCAGCGCCAGGGTGTCGAATTCTGCTGCATCCGCGCCGGTGGACTTCGTGGTCTGCTCGAACATGTTGTATTCGGCAACCAGCTTGAAGTTGCTGTTTACATCATGGAAGACCGCGACCGAGGTGTTCTCGGTTTCAAAATTTCCCTGGTCAGAGTCCGTTTCACCGTAGGACAGCACCAAACGATTGGCGCCAAGGGTATAAGACCCCTGAAGCAGGTAGCCGTCGGCGTCCTCTTCCGAAGCCAGGGCCGCATCCGTCAGCAATACCGGAACGTCGCCCTCGGAGGTGAAGCCAGAAGCCGTCAGCGACAGCCCTGCAACAGAGGCTTTAAGGCCGTAACCAAGGCCCTGGCTATCCACTTCCGTGGTTGCGTTCTCAGAGCTCTGATGGCGACCATTTACCCAGCCTGTCAACGCCAGGCCATTCAGGTCCGCACTGTAGGTAACCTCTGCTTCAAAACGCGGCGCGGACTGTTCTGACTCCGCACCCGGTGTGGTGTTGGCAGGTTCAAAAATACCAGCGGCCACCTTCAAACCGCCCATATCCGGGGTCCGATAGGTAATCTGGGCAGAGGGATTGGGGTAAGGATAGCCCGTGCGTATGTTGCCAAACGAGACGCCAGTTGACGCACCCGGAGAACCGAAACCCATCAGGATTTCGTCCAGGAAGATGTTGGAGCGGGCGTACAAACCAAAATCCTTACCAATCAGAACCTGACCGAAAGATCCGTCTACCGTGGCGTACAGTTGACGCACATCGATGGCGGTATCCGTCGGTGACTGAAGGCTGTCGTTGATGGTGGACCAGAACGAAGACCGGCCACCCAGGGTCAGGTCGCCCATCTCCTTGCTGAAGTTGAAACCGATCGTGTTGGGCAGGAACCCCATTTTAACGTCGGAATTGCGGGTGTCGTTCAGCTTGTCGTCACGATTGACATAGAAGGCGTTGAAATAGCCATCCACGGAAAAGCTGGTTCCGTCTTCGTTGTACACTTCGATGGCCGCGTTTGCGCCGGCGCTGACCGACATCGCACCAGCCATTGCAATCGCCAGCCCTGACTTTCGGAAATTGTTGTTGTTCATAAACTCCCCCGGTTTTTATTGGATCTGGGTGTTGAGCAGCGGGTGGTTACCCGTGTCTCAGGCGCATTCTTTCGCCTGAATTCAATGGTCGGTGAAGCAGCGGGGGTGGAAAATGCGCCAAGGGGGCAGGTTTTCTGATCTTTTAGGAGGCTATAAAAACAGGACTTTGGAACTACGACCCGTCAGAGAGGGAAGCATTCCAACTCTTGCAGGCAGTCATCCAGGAAGGACTCGGGATCGGCCATGACAGCCTCATCGGCCACCACACCAAATTGGACCTGGCCGGCGTAACTGACAATGCTGACGCCGAGCCCGATATCCCCGGCCTGGGGTACCCAGAACATTTGTTCCAGAATGCGGCAACCGGCCAGGTAGCGTTGTTCCCGGGTACCGGGGACATTGGACACCACCGCACTGGCTTTGCGGTAGAACAGGTCGGCTACCGGCTGACGCCAGGCTTCGGGAATCAGCGACGCGCTGCCGGTCAACGCCCAGGACAGGCCAGGCTGCCAACTTTTCTTGAGTTTTCGGGTTTCATGCTTGATGCGGAACAGCCGCTCCAGGGCGCTTTCACCATCCACCGGTAACGGCACGAATACGGTTCCGAAATAATTGCCCAGAGTACCAGGTTCCGGCTTTACCCCTTCCGGTAGACGGTTGCGGATATCCACTGGAACCGCCGCGTGAAGCACTGCCTCATCCATGTCGGTATCGTCCGCAACAAGCCGGTTGCGGACTGCAGACGCCACACAACTGAGTAGCACATCGTTGATGGTAACGCCGGTATGCGTTGCAATCCGTCGAAAGCGTTCAAGTTCGACGGGTTGCGACCAGCGGCACTGGCGACGACCCAGCAGTGACCGCTTGAGTGAGGAATCCGTGTCTTCCGGCTCTACCAGGAACTGGCTGAGTTCATTGACCAGCTTGAGGCTTTTCCAGGTTGCCCGTTCCAGGGCATTGCGGCTGGCGGTGCCGCCGTTGCGGGGTATGTCGCCACCCGGACCAACCTCTTCCCGCGGCCACTCACTGGCCGTCAGCTCACGCAACCAGGCGTTGGCGGCTCTTCCCCAGCGCCCGGTATCCGCCTGTTCCGAGGCACCGTAAAGCACCGGTGCCTGTTGCGGTGACGGCGGGCACAAGCGGTCGAATATGCCCTGCAGAGAGAGCCCGTCAGCGTAGCAGTGGTGCATACGCAGAAGGAGCGCTGCGCCGCCTTCGGCATCGGGAAGCAGCCAGAATTTCCAGAGTGGACGGTACGTGGGCAACGGTTGGTTCAACCTTGCTGATACCCAGTCCTGCAAGGCCTGCCGATCCAGTTGGCCGCCGACCACCTCCAGGTGATGATGGAGCGAAAATACCGGATCTTCTTCCCACCACCAGCCAGGGGCGCGGCGAACCGGTATATAGCGGAAACGCTCCCAGGCGAGCCAGTAAATACGCAGGAATTCCAGCAACCGGGCTTCCGTGAGCCCTTCCACCCGCAACATGACGGTGATGGTCATCGGGTTGTCGGGCCGCTCAAGAGCCAACCAGGCCGAGTCCACAGGCAACAGCAGATGCGATTCCTTTTGACTCAAACCTGTCTGTCCCCGGATAAATGCTGCAAGAAATGAAAAGTTGACGCCGCATTGTGCCAGACAAGCACTGAAGGCTCCATAAGGCTGCCAACGTCACGGAGTTACAAAAAGTTACACGGAAGTAACCTTTCCCCCCTATACTCGGGATAAAGCTTGATGAAATGGTTATTAGGCACTGCACGTGCCTTTACGCACTGTTCGCCAAACGTCTATTGGCCCTGACTGAGCGTAAAAACAGTAATCAGTGCCAATACCTGCGGTGGCAGAAGTCGGTACAACTGAATGTACCAGCGCCCATAAAGACCCAAAAAGGCAGGCATCAGGTGCTGAAGGAGAGCAGTCATGAAAGCGAGCCATGTACGAAAACTGATAAAACCGATCGATAGCGCCTACTCGGAGATGTTCTCAGGGCGAGTCTACCGCGTCGGCACTGGCGCTGTTTCGGTCCGCAATCACAGCGGCAAGGCCGAACAGACCGTGATTGGCGTCCACGGTTTTCTGGAAAATCACTGCTACTTCACCCAGGCCTACGAAGCACCGACAACCGAACTGATCCTGCTGACCTGCAGCAACTATCATATTCCCGTAAACGGCGTGACGCCCGAAGCACCGGATTGGGAAGTGCCGATCAAACACCTCGACGGCACGATCGAGTACGACGCCTGCATACTCAATCAGGCGCTGGCGAATCTGCCGAATACCGACAACATTCGCGTGCACGGCCATTCCCGTGGCGGAGCTGTCATTCTTGAAGCCATCAATCAATGGCCGGAACTGTATGAAAATGTGGAATTGGTGCTGGAAGCCCCCGTGCTGCCCCAGGGGCGCCTTTCTGCACTGGTGACTGCGGTACTCGAACCGGTGAGCCACGGCATGTGGCCCTGGCTGATTCGCCTGATAAACAGCGCGCCCTCCTCCGCCTATGGCCAAACTTTCTTCGGCAAGATGAACCCACGCAAGAAGCAGCTGCTGGGTAAACTGTTTTCCGCCACCAAGGACCACCTGACCATTGTTCGCAACATTGAGAACCTGATGGCCTGGATGGAGAGGACAGACACCAGTGTATACAGTAAGGTTCGTTACGGCACCTTCCTGATACCGGCTGTGGACAGAATACTGGATCGACAGGCCATGCTGGCCAGTGCACGCCAAAGCCCAACCACCATGCGGATTGTCGAAACCGAGGCACCCAGCCACTTTATCACCCTCGACAGCAAGGAATGGGTGCCGGGATTTGAGAGTCTGCCGGCAACGGCCCAGGGTTAGCACAGCTGCACTCAAGCTCCGGCTCCGCTAAACTGGCGCGCTTCTATTGCAGGTCCAGTGGAGCCACACCCCCATGTATCGTGAGCGCCTAGTCGCTACCCCAACCCATTCCGCCAGCGCCCGCCGGTTGCAGCAGCTGCTGCTGGACTACCACGATTTCCGCCAGTACAAAGCCACCCACCCCCTGCTGAAACACACCTTCCGGATAGCGGACTGGCAAGCGGAGCGCCTGAAGGCCACCCACGCGGACCTCTATCGACACCCTGGCTATCACACCGGCCTGGAGTTCCTGCTCACGGACCTCTACGCCCCCGCCGGCATGACCCGACGCGACGACAACATCGACCGCGTATTCCCGAAGATGGTGAAGTGGCTGCCGGACAACCTACTGGACACCTTTGCCGGGCTGGTGGAGTTGAATCTGATCACTCAGCAACTGGACCTCGAGCTGGCCGAACTCTGCCACTTACACGGTTGTTCTTCCCGCGAACTTTCCAGCGACGCCTACTGCGAGATCTTTCGCCGCAGCCAGAAACTGGAACAGCGGGAACGGCAGATTACCCTGGTGGCTGAAGTGGGGCGCCAGCTCGACCGCTATGTGCGTAACCGCTCCCTTGGCTGGCTGCTATCAATGAGCCGGGCACCCGCAGAAATGGCGGACCTCAGCGACCTGCACAGCTTCCTGCACCGGGGCTATTCCGCGTTCCGTAAAATGGACGATGTAGACCTGCTGATTGACCGGCTGGTCACACGGGAGAAACGGGTCATGAAGAACATCCTGGACGGCCACCCGAAACCGTTTGAGCTGCCGAGTGACCTTTAACGACAGAGGGGAACTCAGGCCTTCAGGATCTGGTCAAGCTGGGAGTGGATTTCCTGCTCAATCCGCGATTTGAACGGCCGCAGCATCATGCCCAGTTCGAGATGAACATGGAGATTGCTATCGGTGATTTCCAACTGGCCTTTAACGCCACTGCGTTTGAACTTGAGGTGATCCCCTTCCCACTGATAGTTCACATCGAACTGCTTTGACAGGTCCTCAGCCAGGGTTTCCGCCGCTTGACGGGCGTGTTCTTTGTCGAGGGAATGAGTACGGCGTACATCAATTGTGGACATGAAACGGATATCTCCAGGATTTCGGACGCAATTTATAGTGTAAGGCGGCATTAAACTTGTAGCCACCCCCGCAAGCGTTAGAATACGGGGTTCAGATTCTGACAGGACAGGCCCATGAGCGAGCAACAACCGTCTACCGACCAGCCGCAGGCGGAAGCACCAAAAGACGACGTTACCCATTTTGGCTTTCGCAACGTGCCGAAAAGCCAGAAAGCGGGTCAGGTCGCTGACGTGTTCCATTCCGTGGCCGGCAAGTACGACCTGATGAACGACCTCATGTCCATGGGAATCCACCGCCTCTGGAAGCGTTTCACCATTGAGCTTTCCGGCGTGCGCAAGGGGCACCAGGTGCTGGATATTGCCGGTGGTACCGGCGATCTGACCATGAAGTTCTCCGACCTGGTCGGCCCAACTGGCAAGGTTGTACTGGCCGACATCAATGCGTCCATGCTGCAGGTTGGGCGGGGTCGGCTGATGGACCGTGGCTACGCTGGCAACATCGAATACGTACAGGCGGACGCCGAACACCTGCCGTTCCCGGACAACAGCTTTAACGCTGTGAGCATTGCCTTTGGCCTGCGTAACGTCACCGACAAGGACCAGGCCCTGCGGGATATGACCCGGGTACTGAAACCCGGTGGCAAGGTGATGGTGCTGGAGTTTTCCAAACCGAAGAACCCTCTGCTCAGCAAAGCCTATGACGTGTATTCATTCAACGCGCTGCCGCTGATGGGCCAGTTGATTGCAGGTGACTCCAACAGCTATCAATACCTGGCCGAGTCCATCCGCATGCATCCGGACCAGGATACGCTCAAGGCGATGATGGAAGAGGCCGGCCTGGTGAACTGCAAGTACTACAACATGACCGGCGGCGTGGTCGCCCTGCATGTGGGAATCAAGCCCTGATGTTTCCCGGCCCGACCCTGTTGTCCGCCGCCACCTCTATCATTGAGAGCGCGCTCAACCGGGCATTGGCGCTGGACCCCGCTGGCAGGCGGGCGCTGATGTCAGCGCTCACGGAGCCGGTACAGTTTTCGTTGGACGGGCTCGGCCTCACACTGACGCTGCAACAGGCGGGGAATCTCATTCGGGTTGCCAGCCAGCCGGCGGAAGCCCCTGCTTTGATCCTGTCCGGCCGCCCCATGGCATTTGCCGCCCTGGCCACCGGCGATGACGGAGTTTTCAGCGAAGGCCGCATTCACGTGACTGGCGATACCGCCATGGCGCACCAGTTCCAGCGCGCCATCGACCAACTCAACCCTGACTGGGAAGCCGCCATGGCCGGGTATGTGGGTGATGTGCCTGCGCATTTTATCGGCCAGCGCGTTCGCGGGGCTGTTCGCTGGAGCCGACAGGCGTTTACATCCCTGAACGCCAATGTTGAAGAATACATTCATGAGGAAAGCCGAAGCCTGCCTGGGCGCCGGGAGCTGGAAGCCACGTTTACCGATATCGACCGGCTGAACCTGAAGACTGAACGCCTGGAAGCCAGGATCAAGCGGCTGGAGCATTCCAGAGAACAAAACCAAACGGAGACGCCGTGACGCGCCTGCAACGCCTGTTCCGCATTGCCTGGGTTTTCTGCCGCTACCGGCTGGACACCTTTCTACCACTGGCGGAACTGCCTGTTCCGCTGAAGGTGTTTTTCCTGTTGGCCCCCTGGCACCTGTTCCCGAAACCCAAGCTGGACCGCGGGGACCGCCTGCGCCTTGCGTTTGAAGAGCTGGGGCCGGTATTCGTCAAATTCGGTCAGATCCTGTCAACGCGCCGGGACCTGCTTCCCGACGACATGGCGCTTTCTCTCAAGCACCTGCAGGACCGGGTGCCGCCTTTTCCTGGCGATGCCGCCCAGAGCATTATTGAAAAATCCCTCGGTGCACCGGTCTCGGAACTGTTTGCAGAGTTTTCCCGCGAACCCATGGCTTCTGCGTCGGTCGCCCAGGTGCATGCCGCTACTCTCCTTGACGGCCGGGAAGTGGTGGTCAAGGTCATCCGCCCCGGCATTGAACGGGTCATCCGCCAGGATCTGGCATTGATGTATATGATGGCCGGCCTGCTTGAACGCTATTGGTCGGAAGGCCGGAGGCTGCACCCGGTGGAAGTAGTGGCAGACTACGACTCCACCATTCATGACGAACTCGACCAGCAGCGCGAAGCCGCCAACGCCAGCCAGCTACGTCGTAATTTCGAGAACTCATCGCTGATTTATATCCCCTCCATCGACTGGGACTACACCCGCAAGTCGGTGCTGGTGATGGAGCGTATCCACGGCATTCCTATTGCCGATGTTCCGGCGCTTCGTGAAGCCGGCGTGAATCTGAAAGTACTGGCGGAAAAAGGGGTGGAAATCTTCTTCACCCAGGTTTTCCGCGACAGTTTCTTCCACGCCGACATGCACCCGGGCAATATTTTTGTGGATGTCAGCAACCCCGCCGACCCGAAATACATTGCTATCGATTTCGGCATCGTTGGCACCCTTGCACCGGATGATCAAAGCTACCTTGCCCGCAATTTGCTGGCGTTTTTCCGCCGCGATTACCGCCAGGTCGCCGAGCTGCATATCCAGTCCGGCTGGGTGCCACCGGACACCCGGGTCAATGAATTCGAGGCCGCCATACGCACCGTTTGCGAGCCAATTTTCGAGAAACCACTGAAAGACATCTCCTTCGGCCATTTTTTGCTACGGCTGTTCCAGACGGCGCGGCGCTTCAACATGGAGGTGCAACCGCAACTGGTGCTGCTGCAGAAAACCCTGTTGAACGTGGAAGGTCTGGGGCGCCAGCTTTACCCGGATCTGGACCTGTGGAGCACCGCTCAACCCTTCCTGGAAGCCTGGATGCGCAAACGCATCGGCCCGTCCGGCCTGATCAAATCCCTGCAGTCCCATTTGCCTGCCTGGCTGGAGCAATCGCCGGAAATGCCACAACTGGTACACGACGCGCTGGTGCAGTTACGCAACACGGGCTCCAACGACCACCCCAGTCGCGCTACACTGGAGCTTATTCGTGAAAACCGTGCACGGGCCGACCGGCGCTGGCGACGAGGAATGGCCGCAGTCGCCCTGGCTGGTGTGGCCTGGCTGAGCCTCGACCATGACCTTGCCACCCTGGCACAGACCATGCCCATTCATGGCTGGGCCTTACTGGCCGCAGCGGCCTGGCTGGTTGTTGGCCGTGAACGAAACAACTGACGGACGTCATCTAAATGCAAGATTCAAACGCTAGAGTCGGGGCGCCTGACTGGTTAAAGGAAATTCGCTGGAATACAGATGGACTGATACCAGCTATTGCCCAGGATGCCGCTACCGGCGACATTCTGATGATGGCCTGGATGAACGCAGAGTCTCTCAGGCTGACCGCCGAGGAAGGCCAGGCCGTGTATTGGTCCCGGTCCCGCGGAAAATTGTGGCGCAAAGGGGAAACCTCCGGCCACCAGCAGGTGATCTCGGAAATCCGGCTGGACTGCGATGAGGACGTGATTCTTCTGAAGGTCGAGCAGAAAGGCGGTATCGCCTGCCACACCGGGCGACGAAGCTGCTTCTATCGCCGGTTGGAAGGCGGACAATGGACGAGCGTCGACCCGGTTCTGCGGAACCCCGAGGCTATTTACGGCAAAAAACAGGGAGGTAGCAACCATGAGTGACGTTCTCGAGCAACTGGCTCAGGTGCTGGAAGCCCGCAAGGAAGCAGACCCGGAGACATCCTATGTCGCCAGCCTGCATCAGAAAGGGCTCAACAAAATCCTGGAAAAGGTAGGGGAAGAGTGCACTGAGACGTTATTGGCCGCCAAGGACGCGGAGCACTCGGGCGAAACCCGGGACGTGGTTTATGAAACCGCCGACCTCTGGTTTCACAGCATGGTGATGCTGTCCCGGCTAGGCCTTGGCCCCAAGGACGTCATCGACGAACTCGCCAGCCGATTTGATCTGTCTGGCCTTGAAGAGAAAGCCTCCCGGGATCAGTAACCCGGGTAGCCCCCAAAGAGGGTTTCCGGAAGCCCCCCGAAGTGGCGTACAATCAAACGTAACAGAAACTTAAGACGAGGGTCCCGTCATGGGCATCAGTATCTGGCAACTCCTAATCGTACTTGGCATTGTGATCCTGTTATTCGGAACCAAGAAACTCCGCAACATCGGCGGTGATCTGGGCGGTGCCATTCGTGGGTTCAAGAAATCCATGAACGAAGACGACAAGAAGGACGACAGCCCGGGCACCATCGAAGAAGAGTCCGACGCGAAGGCCCATGAAGCCGGCGCCGAAGAGAAGCCACGGGACAAGTCCCACAGCTGAGACGGGCTGAATGTTTGATATCGGCTTTGTCGAGCTGCTGATCTGCGGCGTTATTGCGTTACTGGTTCTCGGCCCCGAGCGCCTGCCT
>PBRG01000195.1 GCA_002726615.1 Marinobacter sp. | reverse complement strand
TGCGACCAGTGGCAGGCCGTTGAGGGCGTCGAAGGCATCGCGATATTCTCTTACCTGGGTGTCCAGGTCAGGTGCTTCCGGGTGTTCCATGAAAATGAACTCGGTACGCAGCAGGCCAATGCCATCGGCGCCCCGGTCGACGGCATCCGGGGTGTGGGCGGTGTTGCCAAGGTTGGCGCATACGTCGATGGTGTGGCCATCGGTGGTGGTGGCTGGCTCGTTCCGGCACTCGTGGGCGTCCGCCTGCAGGCGGGTGAGTTGGTCCAGGCGACGGTCAATGCGGTCGCGGCGTTCGGCGCCGGGGTTGGGCACCAGGCAGCCGCGTTCGCCGTCGACCACCAGGTCCGTTCCGTCGCTGATGGTCAGAATACGGTCACCAGCCCCGACCACGGCTGGGAGCCCCAGCGCCCGAGCCAGGATGGCGCTGTGGGATGTGGCGCCACCACGTGCCGTGATCAGGCCTCGAACGCGTTGGGTGTCCAGCCTTGCCACATCAGAAGGGCCCAGGTCGTCCGCTACCAGTACATAGGGTTCGTCCGGCGGTGTCGGCATGGCCACTCCACAGAGGTTGGCCAGCACGCGCCGGCCAACATCCCGCAAATCTGCCGCCCGTTCGGCCAGAAGCCGGTCCGCCAGTGCTTCCTGGGCCCGCGCGGCGGTATCAATGGCGTGCCACCAGCCGGCTTCGGCGGACGCACCTTCGTTGATGGCTTCCAGGGCGGCCTGGTAGAGATCGTCATCCTGGAGCATCTCCACATGTACCGACAGAATTGGTGCCGCCTCTCCGCCTTCGGCCTGGCGAATCAGCGTACGCAGTTGTCCGTCGGCCTCGTCGATGGCCTGGCCCAGTCGGCTGGTCTGTTCAGCGGCATCGCTGGCGATGGCGGGGTAGTCCAATGTTGGCTGGCGCATGACGAAGGCGGGTGCCAGAGCCAGGCCCGGTGAGGCGGCGACCGCTTTCAGGGGTTCGTCATCGGTCAGAGGTTCGGGTTCCGGCTCGGCAGGCGCCGGCTGGCTCTGTTGTTGTCGAAGCGGGGAGACGGTTTCTCCGAGCCCGTCATTGATGGCCTGGCAAACGGCTGCTACCGCCTGTTCCGCATCGTCGCCGGTAGCGGAGATGATCAGGGTTTGCCCCCTGCGGGCACCGAGGCCGATGATCCGGGTGAGACTGGTCGCCGATACCGAATTGCCATCGCCGTCTTCCAGGCGGATGCGAATGTCAGCGTTGTGCTGGCGAGCCTCCTGTACCAGTTGTTTGGCCGGCCGGGCGTGAAGGCCATGGGTATTCAGCAGGCGCACTCGGTCGCTGACCGCATTGGCCTGCTCGCCGGAAAGCCGGGAAAGTACAGCATCCACGGACTGGCCTTCCAGAGGGATGTTCTGTGCCAGGAAATTATCGATACGCTCCAGCAGTTCGCGGCAGTCGTCGCCAGGGCCCGCCAGGCAGAAAACCCCGGCGAGGTCGTCGCTGGGTTCTTTGGGTGTTGCCAGTGCCAGCGCAGGTCGGATACTGCCAACGCTGTGGTGCACCAGCCAAAATCCCTGGCCCAGCCCGACGGGTGGCTGGCTGACAATTTCCTTCATAAAGCTGGCGTCGACACAACTCAGCCCCTGCAGCCGGGCAGCAGCGCTGACGGCCAGTTCGCTGGTGGCCTGAGTGTTGACGCCCAGGCACAGGGTCTGCGCGTCGCATTTTGGCACCACCGGCTCCTTCGACAGTAGAGTCACCAGCGCCTCGGTGTCGTCGGCTTCGGCCAGTTTCCGCGACAGGCCGGGTTTGTCCAGTACGCGGGTCAGGTGGCGCAGGATATCCAGATGCTCATCCGACTGGGCCGCGATGGCGACCAGCACATACACCGTGGCGTTGTCATGCCAGGTAACGCCGCCAGGAAACTGCAACACGCGGATGCCTGTGCTGGTAACCGCGTTGCGGCTTTCCGGTGTGCCGTGGGGGATGGCAATGCCGTTGCCAAGGACGGTGGAGGACTGTTGCTCCCTGGCCAGCATGCCCGCGTGGTAGTCGGGAGTGGTCCGGCCTGCATCCTGCAGTTCCTGGCTGGCCTGGTTCAGGGCATCCTGCCAGTCGGTTGCAGTGCAGCCCAGGCGGATATCATTGGCTGTTAGCGTCAGCATGTGGGGGGGCTCGCCTTGTTGTTGTGAATACCAGTAAAATCTGGGTTGCTGAATCGTGTCAGCAAACATAGAATGAATCATGAAACAGATATGATCAGAAATCAAGCAATCTGTGCCCAGGAGGAATCGGCCCCATGACCCTTGCAGAACTTGCCCTCCTGGCGGGGGTGTCCCGCACCACCGCCAGCTACGTGATCAATGGCCAGGGGCCAGCCCGCCGGATCAAGCCGGCGACTATCGAAAAGGTGATGGCGGTTGCACGGGACAACCACTTCCAGATCGACCCGCAAGCCGCGTCGCTGCGTGGCGGGGCCAGCCGTACCCTGGGGTTTATCCTGCCGGACCTGGAGAACGCCAGTTACGCCCGCCTGGCAAAGTTGCTGGAGCAGGGTGCCCGTGCCAGAGGCTATCAATTGCTGATTGCCGGCTCCGGGGATGACCCGGATACCGAGCTCGAGCTGGCCCGTTCTCTCAAGGCAAGGCGATGCGATGCCCTGATCGTCGCCAGCGCTCTGGCCCCGGACGATACTTTCTACGAGCAGTTGCAGCAGGAAGACCTGCCGGTGATCGCGGTGGACCGATCGCAATCACCGGGTGTGATCAGTTGCGTGGTCAGCGACAATCGCAAGGGCGCAGCCACACTGGCCCGTTCAGTGCTGGAACCGGGCACCGGGTCGGTGGTCTGGCTTGATGCGGTGCCGGCGCTGGCGATGACACGGGAGCGCCGCGAGGGCTTTGAGGAGGTGGCTCGGAGTCGTAGTGGGCAGTGGGCGGTCTACAGCGGTGAACGCTATGACCGAGCCTCCGGCGCCCGACTGATGCAGCAGGTGCTGGCGGATCAGGGGCTTCCGGATGCGTTGATTACTGCCTCTTACACCCTCTTGCAAGGGGTGCTAGACGTGCTGCTGGAGCAGCCGGGAGGCTTGCCGCAATCGCTCAGGATGGCTACCTTCGGAGATGATCGGCTGCTGGATTTTCTGCCGGTCAAAGTCCACTCGTTACCCCAAAAACACGAAGCCATTGCGGAGGCAACGCTGGATCGGGCTCTGGCTGCCATCGCAGGTCAAGGCGAGCCGGAAACCGTTATTATAAACCGCTCGCTGAAGCGGCGACGCTGAGGCAATGGCCGGGAGGTTTCCATGGCACAGGTTGAACTGAATGGCAAAACCGTGGAATGCGTTCGCGGCGACATCACCCGCCAGGATGATCTGGAAGCGGTCGTTAACGCCGCCAATGCCCAGTTGATGTCCGGGGGCGGTGTTGCCGGTGCGCTCCATGCGGCCGCAGGGCCAGGGCTGGCTGAGGAGTGCCGGCCCATGGCACCGATCCGTCCGGGTGAGGCGGTTCTTTCAGGGGGGCATAACCTGCCAAACCAATACGTCGTCCACTGCCTGGGCCCTGTCTACGGGGTGGATGAACCCTCTGATCACTGGCTGGCGGAATGCTATCGCAATGCCCTCGAGTTAGCAGACAGTAAAGCCATTGAATCCATTGCGTTTCCCGCCATTTCGGCAGGAGCTTTCGGTTACCCCGTGGAAGGGGCAGCGGAGGTTGCCATGGCCACGGTCAGACAGGTATTGCCGCGCCTGGGACGTGTAAGGTACGTGCGCTTCGTACTTTTCAGTGAAGCGGACGAGGCAGTCTTTTCCCGTGCCTTGGAGTCGGCCTTCGCGAAGGCCGATGGGGCTTAGTCCTTAGTCACAGGTTGTTTCGGGCACCTTCCGGAATGCGTCCATCATTGCTTCGTGCCCCCGTGCTTCGTCTCGGTACTCCGGGGGCAGGGGCAGCAGGAAATAGAGATAGTCGCCCTTGTTCCGGTTAGCGGTGACCGGAAGTTCGTCACTGTCGAACTGCTCTTCCTTAAAAACCGGGCTTATGACTGCTACGGACAACTCGGGGTTCCGCTGCAAAAGGGCCTCTACCGTGCCCAGGCGTTCCTCGCTGTGGAAGGTGCCTGTCAGGTGGATGACCTGGTGCCCGGGGTGGCGTTTCCGTGCGGCCAGAATCCGGCTTGCCATGGTGTTGTCCCGCAATAACTGGGCGTGATAGGTGTTCTGCAGCCGCTCATTGTCTGCGGCACCATGCCGGCCGCCCATGGTGCCAAAAAATTTTTCCCGGTAGGCCGCGCTGCCTGCGAAGGGCGCGTCCGGGATGTAGCGCTTCTGAGCCGCGTTCAGGTCCGCCAGGTAGTCGGGGCCTTCGCGCCCCACGCAACGAACAATATCATCCGGCGCGTTTGCAGCGATGACCGGCAGGCCCTGGCGCCGGGCAAATTCCATCAGGGGGCGATAGGCGTATTGGTAGTTTGGCCAGGCATCGGCATCTTTGACCAGTTCCATTTCACCGATATCGTCGTTCAGGTAACGGTCAAGAACCGCTTGCTGGTCCACCTCAAACTGTTCCATGGATAACACCTGATCGGGGCGATGCTGGTACAGATGAGCCTGCAGGCGGGATTGGAGCAGGTGAGCGCCCTGGTGGCCGTGATATTCGCCAATCATGACCACATCCTGTTCTGCAAGCCGCCCGGCCAATTGCGGTACTGAGACCACCGTGCCAGATACGGCCTCCACCACGGGGGCATGATAGTGGGTTTGTGGTGACGCCGGTTCCGGTGTTGGTGCCAGCAGGGAGCATCCCGTCATCAGCGGGATGACAGCAAGTGACAATGTGATCGACGCATGGGACATGAAAAGCCGGCCAGCCTTGCAGCCGCTCAGGGCCGCGTTGGAGAACTTGATGGACATCTATACGATGCTGCGGATTGCATGGCCAGTCAATTGTTCATGAACGAGCGTGCTATACGGCAACGCTCCGGTTTTATTCCATACGTTCTGCGCTATGCTACCGACATTCCCCATCTGGCCAGAAGGAAGATCATGATTCCCTTTCGTTTTGTTGACCGCGTGAAGTTCATCGTTGAGCGCCAACTCGTAAAAGGTGCGGGCTTTCAGTTGTTGGTGGTGGGTGTCTTTATAGGCATTATTTCGCTTGTCGGCGGCTTGCTGGTGATCCCCCTCGGAACGCCGTTTGAAGATGTCGGCGACGCCATCTGGTGGGCCTTTTTGCGGCTGACGGACCCAGGCTATCTGGGGGACGATGTGGGTAACTGGCAGCGTTTTGTGTCAACCATTCTCACCGTCAGTGGTTATGTGGTTTTTATGGGCACGCTGGTGGCGATCCTGACGCGCTGGTTGATCGCCAAAATGACCGACCTGGAGCGTGGATTGACCCCGGTTACCCTGAGAAATCACATCGTAGTTCTGGGTTGGACCAGTCAGACCTTGCCGCTACTGGGCGAGTTGCTGGGGTCTTCAGGTCGCATGCGCCGTTTCCTGGAGAAACACGAAACCAACCGCCTGCGTCTTGTGGTGCTTTCGGAGAACGCCTCGGCAGCCCAGGTGCATGAGTTACGCGACGAGCCTGGCATCGGTCGCAAGTCTCGTCAGATCATCCTGCGTGCAGGCGCTGCCATCCAGCCGGATGCTCTGCAGAGGGTTGCCTGCCTGGATGCGGCGGCAGTGATTGTACCCAGTGCCTCGCATCAGGCGGGCAGCCTGGTGACGTCGGACGTGGAGACAGTGAAGGCGCTGCTGTCCATTGCCGCCCAGGCTCGGCATCTGGGGGCATCGCTGCCCTTTGTGATTGCCGAAATACAGGATGTACGCAAGCTGCCGGTGATTGAGCGCGCCTATCCCGGGGAGGTGGAAGTCGTCGCCGGTGATGCCACCATAAGCCGGCTGATGGTGCAGAACATCCTTCACCCGGGATTGTCGGAAATTTACAATGAACTGCTGACCGCCGGTGAGGGCTGCGAAATCTACATCCGGGGTGGCGATGCCCTGGCGGGGCTGTCCCTCGGCGAATTGGCTTCCCAACGGTCCCAGGCGATTGTGCTGGGTATTCTGAAGCGGTCGGGCAAGGTTTGGGCGGTAAGGATGCCGGCATCGTCAGACACGGTGATTGAGGCTGGGGACCGGGTAGTCATGATGGCGAGGGATTACACCGAAACCGAGTCGGATCCGAAGGCGCCGCCGCTGCCAGTCATCAATCGAGGTGAACCCACAAGCCGGACTGCCTCGCTTTCAGGCGGGGTTCACAGGGTTCTCGTGTTGGGGTGGAACCGCCGGCTGCCAAGCCTGATTGATGAGTTTTCCAGCTACCGCCAACGGCGGTTTGAGGTCGACATCGTCTCGGTGGTGCCTGCCAAGGAGCGAGAACAGGAAATCGACCGTTACCTCGGGGGGCAGCGGGAGGTGACCTGCCGCCACATCGAGGCGGACTACATGGTGGAAGGCGAGTTGAGGCGCGTTGGGCCACTTAATTATGACTCCATCATGCTGCTGAGCAGCGATCGCCTGGCTTCCGGTGAAGAAGCCGACGCCCGCGCCATGGTGGGGTACCTGCAACTGGAAGACCTGTTGAGTGAAGGCGATAAACGCCCGCAACTGATCATGGAACTGAGCGACCCGGACAACCGCAACCTGTTGATGGGCCATCAAAGTGAAATGCTGATCAGCCCGATGATCATCAGTCACGTGCTCGCCCAGGTTGCCCTGAGGCGGGAGCTGAGGGTGGTGCTGGATGAGCTGTTTACGGTGGGCGGTGCCGAGGTGCAGTTCCGGGATCCGCAGGACTATCCGTTGCCTGCCAGTGCGGATTTTCAGGTACTGGAGAAAACGGTCGCAGCGGAGGGCGAAGTGGCACTGGGCGTCTGGCGCGCACAGCCCGATGCGCTGGGGCGGCATCTGGCGCTGAGCCCTCCCCGGGACGAGTATCTGGACCTGAATCACGCCGATCGCCTTGTCGTCCTTTGCAGCGCGTGAACGGAGTATTTGCCATTCATTTGAAAAATGCCGAATATAGATAATATAAATTTCAATTATAAAATCAAAGCCACTAAAGTAATCGTCAATGTCAGCGGTCTGGTTGTTTTTTGAACGGACGCTGGCTCGCCGAAGTCGCTTTTATGCTTCATAAAAGAGCACCTCAAACCTTAGAAGACAGGACTGAGACCATGCCATACGCAAAAGACGTTGACGCCATCGCTTCCCTGCTGAAGCAAAACCCGACCTGGAACGCCATCAAGCCCGAGCACGCGGCTCGCATGCGTGCCCAGAACAAATTCAAGACCGGTCTGGACATCGCCAAGTACACCGCGAAAATCATGCGCGAAGATATGGCGAACTACGACAAGGACACGGCTCAGTACACCCAGTCTCTGGGTTGCTGGCATGGCTTCATCGGCCAGCAGAAGCTGCTGTCGATCAAGAAGCACTTCGGTACCACCAAGCGTCGTTACCTGTACCTGTCTGGCTGGATGGTTGCCGCCCTGCGCTCCGAGTTTGGCCCTCTGCCTGACCAGTCCATGCACGAGAAGACCGCTGTATCTGGTCTGATCGAAGAACTGTACACCTTCCTGCGTCAGGCGGATGCCTGGGAACTGAACCACCTGTTCCGCGCCCTGGAAGAAGCTCAGAACGCTGGCGACAACGCCAAGGCTGACGAGCTGATCAAGCAGATCGACAACCACGAAACTCACGTCGTGCCCATCATTGCCGACATTGACGCTGGTTTCGGTAACGCCGAAGCAACGTACCTGCTGGCCAAGCAGATGATCGAAGCAGGCGCTTGCTGTATCCAGATCGAGAACCAGGTATCCGACGAGAAGCAGTGTGGCCACCAGGACGGCAAAGTGACCGTTCCTCACGCCGACTTCCTGTCCAAGATCAACGCCGTTCGTCTGGCCTTCCTTGAGCTGGGTGTGGACGACGGTGTCATCGTTGCCCGTACTGACTCCCTGGGCGCTGGCCTGACCCAGAAGATCGCCGTAACGGAAGAGCCGGGCGACCTGGGCGACCAGTACAACAGCTTCATCGACGGTGAAGTGATCGAGAAGGCTGAAGACATCAACAACGGCGACGTTGTGATCAAGCAGAAAGGTCAGCTGGTTCGTCCCAAGCGTCTGGCGTCTGGCCTGTTCCAGTTCAAGCCTGGCACTGGCGAAGACCGGGTGGTTCTGGACTGTATCACCAGCCTGCAGAACGGTGCCGACCTGCTGTGGATCGAAACCGAGAAGCCCCACGTTGGCCAGATCGCGGCCATGGTTAACCGCATCAAGGAAGTGGTTCCCGATGCCAAGCTGGTTTACAACAACAGCCCGTCCTTCAACTGGACCCTGAACTTCCGTCAGCAGGTATTCGACGCATGGAAGGAAGAAGGTAAAGACGTGTCTGCTTACGAGCGCGCCGACCTGATGAATGCCAAGTACGATGAAACCGACCTTGGCAAGCTGGCCGACGAGTGGACCGCCAACTTCCAGCGTGACGGGTCACGTGAAGCCGGTATCTTCCACCACCTGATCACTCTGCCGACTTACCACACCGCTGCTCTGTCGACTGACAACCTGGCGAAAGGCTACTTCGGTGACGAAGGCATGCTGGCCTACGTTGCAGGCGTTCAGCGCAAGGAAATCCGTCAGGGTATTGCCACTGTGAAGCACCAGGACATGGCCGGTTCCAACATCGGCGATGACCACAAGGAGTTCTTCGCAGGTGATGCGGCTCTGAAGGCCGGTGGTAAAGACAACACCATGAACCAGTTCTAAACAACGGTTCGGTTGTTACTGAAGCGGGCTGAGAGGCTCGTTTCAGACCACGAAACCCTGCCTTGCGCAGGGTTTTGTTTTTTTACAGTAACGTTTTCCTCTAGGCTTCTGAAATTAAAACATAAACTGCCTGTTTTATTTTTTCCCCCACCGACTCTGTTTCATTACTGGAACAGTTTATCTCGATCAGTCGTGTTGAGTGTTTGTTCCTTATCGCATTAAAAATATTAAAAACAGTAAGTTGAGATTGTCTTTCGGATACTGGCACGGGAATCGCTGTGTTCGTCTGGCGGGGCCGAACCTTGGCTTACCGAAGGCTAGCGGTTTGGGTCAGCCCCCTCTGAAAGCCAATAATCGAAAAGGAATTGACATCATGGATACCAAAAAAAGTTTGCTGGCAGCTGCCATCGCAATGAGTCTGGGTGTTTCCGGTTTCGCATACGCGGATTTGGGAGGAGACGGAGATCCGAATACCAATGCGGACGATACCTCCACGGCTAACAATGACCATTCCGGCAATACCGACTCCGGTAACGACAACTCCACCAATACCGACAATACGAACAATTCGGACAACTCGGACAACAGCACCGATGTGGCCGATTCGTTCAAAATTGCCGATAGTGGAAATGACAGTTCGGACAACTCGGACAACTCAGATAATTCCGATAATTCTGACAACAGCACCGATGTCGCTGATTCGTTCAAAATTGCCGATAGTGGTAATGACAATTCCGACAATTCGGATAATTCCGACAATTCCGACAATTCAGACAACAGCACTGACGTTGCCGATTCGTTCAAGATTGCCGACAGCGGAAACGATATGTCGGACAACTCGGACAATTCCGACAACTCCGATAATTCGGACAACTCTGATAACTCGGATAATAGCACCAGTGTGAGCGATTCCTTCAAAATCGCTGACAGTGGCAATGATATGTCCGACAACTCCGATAACTCCGACAACTCCGACAACTCCGATAACTCCGATAACTCCGACAATTCGGACAATTCGGATAACTCGGATAACTCGGATAACTCCACCAACATTGCGGACAGTGGAAACACCACCGTGTCTGACAGTGGCAATAACAGTTCCGATAACTCTGTGGCCCTGGATCTGGACGTGTTCCTCAACAACGCAGATCTGGACGGTACCGTATCGAATACCGCAACCACATACGGTGATTCCAATGGCAGAGCCTCACACACCGAGGTTCACAACAGCAACGAAATCTCTGGTGGTTCAGCGAACTACACCGGTGTCGGAGCATTTGCCCAGAACGCAGGTAATGGCAGCGTTACACAGGCCAATGTCAGTGTAATGTCCAACCTGTCCACCGGCGGCGGTGGCGGTACCCAGTGAGGAATTCAGGCCGCATCTGTCGGTAGTCGATGCGGCTTGGTTATTCCGGGAGAAATGCCATGGGTCAAGTCATCAAATGGAAACTGAGGGCTGTCTTGCTGGCATTATTGATCGGCGCAACGGGATTTGTATCGGCTGAGGAGTGGATGGATGCCACACCATTGTCGGCGGATCAGCTGGCGGATTCGAGTGGTCGCCAGGGAATCCCGATGCAGTGGCAGATTAACGATAACCAGCAAAATGCGAATGTGTCCGATAACCTGCTGTCGGGTAATGTTGTAACAGGTGATAACAGTATTTCCGACAATGCGTTCGGCAACATGAGCGGGGTTGCCACGGTGATCCAGAATACCGGTAACCAGGTGGTCATTCAGGACAGTACCCAGATCAACATACTGATAAATCACTGACGGAGGTGGGCCATGGCCAGAAAGGTTCTTGTTGCGATCTGCACGAGTGCCGGGCTGCTATGGTCCACTGCCTTCGCCGGCTCGGTCATGGTGCCGGGTATTGGTGGTGATGTACGGGTAGATATAAACAGTTATGAGAACAGGCGCTTCGATAGTGTCATTCGCCAGCAATACGATTTCAGTTGCGGCTCCGCAGCTGTTGCGTCGTTATTGGCGTTTCATTACGAAGATCAGGTAACAGAGCACGATGTATTCGTTGAAATGCTCGCGTTGGCAGATGAGCAAAAAGTACGTAAGCATGGGTTCTCCATGCTTGATATGAAGCACTATCTTGAGGCTCGAGGATACCGGGCCGATGGGTTTCGCATGGCGTTGAGCGGTCTCAGGGAGAAGGTGCGCTTGCCGATGATTGTGCTGCTGAACATCGAAGGCTTCCGGCATTTCGTCCTGATCAAAGGTATCAGCGAGGACGAGGTCCTGGTGGGGGACCCAGCGCGGGGGCTGAAGGTATACTCCTACGCACAGTTCAGCGATTACTGGAATGGCACCGCCTTTATTATCCGTAGCCATCTTGAGCAAGGTCGAGACACTTTTCTTGGCGAGGGACATTGGCCTCAGGTGGCCAGGGCGCCAGTACAAAAAGGCCTGGACGATCCTTCACTCGGGCACATACTGCCTTACTGGCCCTCTACAAGGGAATGGTGATGATCATGATAGTTCGAATGCCAGCTATCGCACTATTGGCTCTTTCATTTGCAGCCATATCGCCGTCTGTCCAGGCAGAACTCACGCTTGGTGTTGAGCCACTGAGTGATCCGGAGCTGGCTGATTACCGGGGAGGCTTCCTTATGGATAGCCTGGAGATCAGTATCGGTCTCGAGCAGATCGTTGGTATTAACGGTGACACCCTCGTGATCAACCGTTTGACCATCCCCAATCTCAACCAGACGGTAAACAACCGTCAGGTTGATCATCAACTGGAAACAGTTCTCGAGGTGATCAGTGCGGACCGGAGTGGCAGCGCACGGGTATTCAGCAATATGGGCGGCCCCAATGGATGGATGACGGTGGTTCAGAACAATCTTGATAGCACCGTCATACAGAATATGCACCAACTGAACATTGAACTGAACAATTTGGGTGTCGGTAATCAGTTCCCGGCAAGGTTCAATGATCAGTTGGTACAGTTGCTGGGTCGTTGATGGCTCTTCGAGTCCTGTCTATAGGCTGATTGGGAGCCTCAGAGTAATTTCGCTGTTGGGTGCATTTTCCGTAACTCCTACGCTCACTGTCAGGCTCAGGCTTGTGGACCGAGTCAGCCGTTGGGACAAGCCGAACGATAACGATCCGATCTGAATTCGGTCAAAGTTGGCGGCGAACAGATCGTTATTCCTCTCGAACGTTGTTTTCCGGATGATCGAGTGGTCATAGCTTAGACTAAAGGAAGTCCGGTCATTAAAGGCGAACCCCATCCCGAAGCCGAAGCGCACTATGTCGCCCGGGTCGACCGTGCCGCCATTTTCGAAGCCTTGCTCCTCTTTAAGTGTCCAGACATAACTCAGGTTTCCGAATAGCACGGCTGGGTCAGTCGGATAAATGAATGAAAAGCCTGGTTCGAATGCCCAGAAACCAGAACCGGTAGGTCGATTTTCAAGTTCTATACCAATTGGGTTGCCCTGATTGTCTCGAATAATCCTTTGGTCGACGTCGTAAGGACCTTCTCCAGTTGGTGCTTTCACCCGCATTGCGCCAATAACATAGGGCCAGCCACCCAGGCCATCCGTCAACTGGTAGCGAGCGGAGAGTTCAACATCACCGAGGCCCTCGCCAGACGACTCGCGAAGCGTATCCACCGGTGTGCCCTGGAAAACCTCGCGCTCCCGCAGGTCTTCATTGATGCTGAGATAGGGTACACGGATCGCTGCCTCAAGCTTGCTGGTAAAGCCGTACTTCAGTGACATCGCGCCGACGAAAATATCACGTTGAATTTCCGAAATGTTGATCAGCCCGATGAGCAGGGCCGGTATCACGGTGTAACCTTCCACAGCGACGGCCGTTGAGTTGCTAAGGGCATGAGAAAAAGACGGTTCAATGGTAAACCGTCCCGGTCGGGTCACAATGCCACGATCTGCGGTAATGGAGGCAATATCGGTTGCAGGGTCGTGCTCGTGCTCAGACGATGTTACCGATGTGCTGCCATCCGTTGATGCTGTGTCCCTATCCGATGGTGCAGCCGCTGCAATTAGTGGCGTCGCTGCGAATACCACAGGGACCAGCCAGGGCAATTTTGTAGTCATTGGACATCTCCTTGCGTCCCCTTCGACGGCGAAGGGGATGGTCTGTGTATAACATGATGTTTGTCCATCAACCGGTAAAACGAAACTCTTGAGATGTTAAGCAGTCGCGCAGCGGCGGAAATGTTGTTTTGAGCCAGCGCCAGGCTTACCGCAATTGCCCGCCGATCTGCCTGAGAGCGGAAGCTGTCCAGAGATAGTTTCTCGCTCTGGCCATTATGGTCGGCAGATGACTGACCAAAGCCCATATCGCCTGGTTCAATGAACGCGGCTTGCCCGAGTAGCAGAGCCTGACGCAGCCGGTTCTGAAGCTCCCGAAGGTTACCGGGCCAGGGGTGCTCTG
This sequence comes from Marinobacter sp., assembly GCA_002726615.1. Lineage (GTDB taxonomy): Bacteria > Pseudomonadota > Gammaproteobacteria > Pseudomonadales > Oleiphilaceae > Marinobacter. The sequence continues at coordinate 2,347 of PBRG01000195.1, read as the reverse complement.
CAAGGCAGATGGTGGTTATTTCAGCAAGCCGTTTTGGCTCCAGAGAAGACGGAGCTGCGGCCAGTATGCGATTTGCCAACTCAGGAATGTCTTCCTTGCGTGCCCTTAGAGGAGGCAGAAGAACATTTAAACTGCCGAGTCGGTAAAAAACATCACTGCGAAAATGCCCCTGGGCGACTAGTTGATCAAGTGGGGTTGTGCTGGTCGCGATGACCCGGACATCCACTTTTATCGGATGGCAACCCCCAATACGTTCGATCTGGCCTTCCTGAAGGAAACGCAAAATGGCCGATTGTTGTTCCAGTTTTAGTTCATCAATGCCGACAAGTAACAGAGTGCCACCGTCGGCGGTTTCAATTCTGCCCTTGCGAGAACTCATGGCGTGAGTGAACGCGCCCTTCTCATGTCCGAACAGTTCATTCTGAGTCAGTGAAATGGGCAAAGCGGCACAGTTGACAACAACTAAGGGTTTGAGTCTGCGGGGGGAGTGGTTGTGAATGAACGATGCGGCCGCTTCTTTTCCGGTGCCATTTTCACCGTAGATCAGTACGGGTTCCTCCGTGTGCGCGAACCTGCCAAGTAGCTCCCTCGTCTGCGTGATCGCAGGAGATTTACCCTCCAGGGCAAACTCGTGGTAGCTCACAGGCTTGTCGTGGAAAGCCCGAGACTGGAGCTCCGACATGCCCCATAGGTGGCCAAGTGCTGCATGGAGCCGTTCAGGCTGAAGCGGTAATGTGTGGTAATCCCCACAATGGTGGTTGATAAGTCTGCAAACCTCGGGATTATAAACCTGGCCAGGCTCAAGAATGGCTACCCAGTGTTCGATCTGCAATGCTTCCAGCCAGTTGTTTACACTCCCAAATTGATCGTTGGGAACGTCGCTGAGATCGAGCACGCCAACCCGAGCACTGACGCCGGAAAGGTTGCCGTGGTGCAGTTGGGACGAGACGGTGATAGGAATCAACTGCCATTCTGGCAGTTGATTATTGCGTGCTTCTGAACCGGTGTGTTCCGCCGACAACCAAACGAGCGATCGTTTTTCCTTCATGGCGAATCTCCATATGAGCTCGTTTTAGGAAAACGGACTGCGATACGTTTAGTAAATGTTGATAACGCCGGGACGGCTTGCTCCAGCCACTACCCTGTGATCGTTAATGGCTTCGTACAACAGGGGAAACCTCTCGGAACACGTATTCAGATTGCATGCCAGTTTTGAGACTTGTGGTGGTTTCAGAAGGTTAGGATGCCGAAGCTATGCCTGAGATTGATCTCTGTAAAATTTGCCGACACAATTTAGCGTTCGCTCAGCTTTTTGCGGGTTTCGAGGCGACCTTCCCGACGGATTTCGGCGTTGTTGAAGCGGCGTTTCTCGTCGTTGGTTTCCGGTTCTACCGCAGGCACGTCCACGGGCTTGTCGTTCTCATCCAGCGCCACGAAGGTGAAAAATGCGGAAAGGATGTGTCGGGACTCTCCGGTGTAGCTGTTTTCCGCTTCCACCCGAGCGCCGATTTCCATGGATGACCCCCAACTGCGGTTCAGGGCAAGACTGAACAACAGCGTATCGTTGCCCTTGGCGGGCGCGCGGAAGTGAATCGAATCCACCGCTGCCGTGACGCAGACATAGCCGGAGTGCCGTTCGGCCACCACCAGGGCCAGACGGTCGCACTTGGCCATGATCATGCCCCCGAACACCGTCTGGTGTGCGTTCATGTCATTGGGAAAAACCTTGTAGACATGTTTGTCGATGGCAGAGGCCGAGACCGGCCTGGCGGGTCTGGATGGCATAGCGTGTGCTCCCGGTGGTGGACGTATCGCTACTATACCGATCAGCGCGTCTGTTTAAAGCGTTCGATGCGCTCGCCGGTTTCCGGATGACTCGACAGCATGTCGCGCAGGGTGTCCCACCGGCTATTGTCCTCCTCGGCCTCTGGGCCCCGATCCTCGCCATGAGCGGCCATCAGGCGCTCCATGATGGTGACAAAGAGCGTCGGATTCAGGTCGTGGTCCGACATTGCTTTCAGGGCATAGGCGTCAGCTTCCCGTTCCATGTCGCGGGAGTAGGACAGGCTCATCATGACTGCCGGAACCACCACGGTTGCGTCGGAAAACGCGGACAGGTCTCCGGTCATCATCACGATCAGCCAGAAAGTCAGTGACGATTGCACCATGCCTTTCATGCCATGGTTATGGGCGACATGGCCGATTTCATGGGCGAGGATGGCGGTCAGTTCGTTGTCATCTTCGGCCAGATTCACCAAGTCGTCTGTGAAGATCATCGTGCCGTCCGGCAATGCCATGGCGTTGGCACCGATGGCGGGAGACGAGCGGAAAATCACTCTCAGGTCCT
>PBRG01000194.1 GCA_002726615.1 Marinobacter sp. | reverse complement strand
GGACACCCCTTCCGAAACTGTACGGAGCCATGGATGGCGGAGTCCAAGCGTCACATGGATGTGCCGAAGGAGCGTGTTTCGGAAGGGGTGTCCCAGTTGCTCTGCCAACTCCGAAATCACTATCATAGCCAGCTATAAAGCCGTCCCGGGTTAAAAATACCGTCGGGGTCGAATGACTTCTTCAGTCGCTGCTGGATTTCTTTTAACGCCCTCGGCTGATGGTGCATAACCTCGTCGGTGCGATCCCCGCCGCGAAACAGGCTTACCTGGCCGCCGGCGCGTTGCGCCATCACTTCCAGTTGAGCAATGTCGGCTTCGCCCCGATACCAGCGCTGGGAGCCGGCCCAGTCGATCAGCCAGTGGCCGTCGAGTTTCGGGGTATCGGCCGTGGAGCCGACGGAGAAGCGCCACAGTGGTTCGTCTCCGGCAAAGAAGTCATGCTGCATGTGTTGTAGCTGTTGCCAGAATGAGTCGCCCTGCTCCATCACCTCACCGGACCACTTTTCGGCAGTGGCCTCGACGGCGGATTTGGCGCCAGCGAGGCGCAGGTACACTTTGCCGTCGACCCAAGCGGCGCCGGTAATGGGCTTGGGTTCTTTGGCGCGGCTGTTCATGTAGTGGATGACTTCGTCCATCGCCATGTCCTGCACCAGGGTGAGGGACATCGCCGGTTTGGGCATGACTTTGAGGCTGATCTCGGTGATCGCTCCCAGTGTGCCCATGGCACCAGCCTGTAGCCGGGAGGTGTCGTAGCCGGCCACGTTTTTCATCACCTGGCCGCCAAAGCGCAGGTGCTCACCTTTGCCGTTGAGCAGGCGGATGCCCAGCACCTGGTCCCGTACCGAGCCGGACCAGGGCCGGGCGGGGCCGGACAGGTTGCACGCGAGTGTGCCACCGAGTGTGGAACCATCACCAAATCTGGGCGGTTCAAAGTGCAGGCACTGGCCTTCTTCAGCCAGGGTGGCTTCGATCTCCGCAAGGGTGGTACCGGCACGCGCGGTCAATATCAGTTCCACAGGATGGTATTCGACGATGCCTGTGTGCTCGCCCATTTTCAGATAGCCGGCATCGGCGTCGGCGGCCCGCCCCATGAAAGCTTTGGTGCCACCGCCTTCGATATTCAGTTTCTGGCCCGCCTTGCGGGCCTGGAGAACCTGCTCCTGCAGCTCTTGAGACAGATCAGCCATGCGCCGCGTCCACCGTGTCGTGCTTGTGTTGTTTGTGCTCGAGAGAGCGGTATTCCTGACAGAAACGCAGGGCGGGGACGCCCTTGCCAGGGTTGAGAATGCCAGCCGGGTCGAAGGCGGCCTTAACGTCGTGGAATTGTTGCAGCTCCTCGTCGTTGAACTGCACGGCCATCTGGCGGATTTTCTCAACGCCAACACCGTGTTCACCGGTGATGCAGCCGCCCACTTCCACGCAAAGATTGAGAATGCTGCTGCCAAACGCTTCAGTGCGCTCAAACTCGCCGGGCACGTTCGCGTCAAACAGGATCAGCGGGTGCAGGTTGCCGTCGCCGGCGTGGAATACGTTGGCTACCCGCAGGCCAAACTCTTCGGACATTCTCTCCATTTCCAGCAGCACGTGCGCCAGATGCCGGCGCGGAATGGTGCCATCCATGCAGTAGTAATCCGGCGAGATACGGCCTACTGCCGGGAAGGCCGATTTACGACCTTTCCAGAGTAGCGCCCTCTCCTCTTCGCTCTGGGAGGTTTTGACCGAGGTGGCGCCCAGCTTGCGGAACACGTCCTCGGCCTGCTCAATGTGTTCATGGACTTCCTCTTCCGTGCCGTCCACCTCACACAACAGCAATGCCTTGGCGTCACGCGGATACCCCGCCTGGGCGAAGTCATCGGCCGCGATAATGGCGTGACCGTCCATCATCTCCAATCCACCAGGGATGATGCCGTGGGAAATAATACCTCCCACGGCATCACCGGCCTTCTGCACACTGTCGAAACCTGCCATCACCACTTGGGCAATTTCCGGTTTTGGCAGCAGCTTGACCTTCACTTCGGTAACAATACCCAGTAAGCCTTCAGACCCGGTCATCAGCGCCAGCAGGTCCATTCCACAGGCATCCAACGCGTCATTGCCGATGGTCACCCGGTCACCCTCGGCCGTGATCATCTCCACGCTGAGAATGTTATGAACCGTCAAACCGTATTTCAGGCAATGCACACCGCCCGAGTTTTCCGCCACGTTGCCACCAATGGTGCAGGCAATCTGCGACGAAGGATCCGGGCCGTAATAGAGACCAAACTGGGCTACTTCCTCGCTGATCGCCAGGTTACGCACACCCGGTTGCAGTAAGGCTGTTCGCGCCAGCGGATCGATGTCCAGGATGCGGTTGAACTTGGCCAGCGACAACACCACGCCTTCCTTGTGCGGCATGGCACCCGCACTCAGGCCCGTTCCGGCACCACGGGCCACAACGGGCACTTCGTGCTCGTTGCAGATGCGCATCACCCGTTGCACCTGTTCGGCGGTCTCCGGTAGCACCACGAGCATCGGCATCTCGCAGTACATCGACATACCGTCGCATTCATAGGGCTTCATGGTTTCGTCATCGGTAATGACGAAGTCCGGGTCTATGAACGCACGGAACTGTTCCGCCAGCTCCGCTGCGCTGATTTTCGGTTTGCTGTTCATATCATTCTCTGAGCGTGATGGCTTCCTGTGAGACAACCATCAACCGCGTTTGGTTTCAAAATGATCAATCCCGGCCTGGGCACAGTCCATATCCTGCTGAGGCGTACCGGAGCTGATTCCGATACCACCAACAACCTCGCCATCGACCATTACCGGCAGGCCACCACCAACAGAACTGATACGGCCACCCACTTCAGTGTGGATGCCGAATGCCAGCTTTCCGGGTACGTTGACCGCGTTATAGTCGTGAGTAGCCTTTTTCGCTGCCGATGCCGTGAAGGACTTGTCTTGGGCGATGGTCACACTGGTGATCTTACCGCCGTCCATACGCTCAAATGCGATCAAGTTACCGGACTCATCGGTGATGGCGATGCACATGGGCACGCCGATTTCGCGGGCCTTTTCAGCCGCACCTTCGATCAAAATTCTGGCGTCCGCCAGATCAAGCCGCTTAACCGTCAACATAATCCATTACTCCTCTATTTTTAGCCGTAAACCAGATTGGGTAGCCAAGTGACGACACCCGGGATGAGCACACAGATAAACAAACCGAATGCCTGGATGGCCAAGAATACCAGAGACGATTTGAAGATAGTTCCCATTGTGATGTCCGGCGGGCACACGCCCCGAATGTAGAAGAGTGCGTAGCCGAACGGTGGGCTGAGGAACGACATCTGCATGTTCACCAGATAGAGCACGCCAAACCACAACACCACATCCTCACCGGGCACGGCCGGGAAACCCAGCAGGCCGGGGAACTCCAGCGCTTCCACAATCGGGATGAAAATAGGCACGGCCAGCAGCAGGATACCAACCCAGTCAAGGAACATCCCCAACACAACCAGCAGGACCATCAACAGCAGCAGGACAGCGTAGGGTGACAGGCCAATCCCCAGAATCGTTTCGGTAATAAAGTCCTGACCACCCTGCAGAATGTAGAAGCCGACAAAGACGGACGCACCGAACATGATCCATAGCACCATGGCGGATGCCTTGGCAGTGGTTACCGACGCATCGCGCAGTGTGGCGACAGAGAACACCTTGTGTTTCATGGCCACCAGGATTGCCCCGAAGGAGCCAATGCCTGCAGCCTCGACCGGAGTGGCGACACCGCCGAACAGTAAGCCAAGTACCAGGAAGACCAGCACCAGTGGAGCGATCAGGTCTTTCAGCAGCAGGAGTTTTTCCTTGAGGCCAATCCGCTCTTCCTCCGGCACTGGCGGCCCGAGCTCCGGATTGATCCACGCGCGGGTACCTACATAAATCACGTACAGGCCAGCCAGAATCAGCCCCGGAATCACCGACCCCAGATACAGCTCACCCACCGACTGCTGCGCTACAACCGCATAAAGGATCGCCAGGATGGACGGCGGAATCAGGATGCCCAATGTGCCCCCGGCCATGATCGAGCCCAACGCAATCTTCTGGTCGTATCCGCGTTTAAGCATCGCCGGTAGTGCAATAATGCCCATGGTCACCACGGCCGCACCAATAACCCCCACCATGGCGGCCAGAATCGTGGAAGCGAGTATGGTGGCAATGGCCAGGCCGCCACCCAGGCCACCCATCCACTTGTAAACCACGTTGAACATCTCTTCGATCAGCCCGGCCCGTTCCAGCATGGAGGCCATGAAGATGAATAGCGGTATCGCTGCCAGGTCCGAGTTGGTCATCATCGGGAAGATCCGGCTGGGGATGATGTTCAGCATCATCGAATCACCCACCAGATAGATAAATGCCACGCCCAGGCCACCGGTCACGAAGGCCAGGGGTAACCCCATCATCAACAGCACGGCCAGGGAGCCGAACATGATATAGGTCAGTGGTCCAATCTTCACATCCGACAGCATGCCGGACAGCTTGAACAGGAATTTTTCGTCGCTCCAGGGGTCGTAAAACAGGATATTGATCACTTCCACCACTACGACAAAAGCGAGAGCAATCGTGGCGATGATCATCAGCCAGGTGCCGAGCTTGCCGATCAGGGAGCCTGTGGCCTGGTTGGTCATGGTTTCTGAGCTCATGCGTGTTGCTCCCGGCCAAGTTTAATGAAGATCGTGATGTCCTTGAGCAGTTTGGACAGGCCCGCCAGGAACAGCAGCGTAGACCCCAGGAGCATGACGCCCTTCACCGGCCAGTACTGAATGCCCCATGTCTCAACGGTTCGTTCGTCCATGGAATAAGAGTTCTCAAGGAAGGTCCAGGAGGTAATCATCAACGCAATCGCGAACATGAAGAAGAACATGGAGGTGAAAATATCCATGCCCACGCGGCCCCGGAGTGGCAGGAAGTTGTAAACCACGTCAACCCGCACATGAGCGCCGTGAAGCAATGCAAACGCACCCGCCATCAGGTACTGCATGCCGAACAGCAGAAAACTGGCTTCGTGTACCCAGATGGTGGGCTGATTGAACAAATAGCGCATCACCACTTCGAAGAAATAGAACACCACCGCGTTCACGGTCCAGAAGGAAATAAAGACACCGGATTTCTCGCTGATCCAGTCCACCGCCTTGGTAAACCCGTTACTCGCATCGCTGTAATCAACGCTTTTTTTCAGTTCCGCTTCAATCTGTTGAAGCTTCTGGTTGGCCTCGGCATTTTTGTCGATGGCTTCGACCCCGCGTTGGGACAACCAACGATCCAGCGCCATCATGATCAGCGGCATGACCGCCAGCCAGCCCCAGTAAAACCAGTGAGGCATTACAAAGCCGAACGCACTCAGGTCAGACATGTTTTATCACCTTTAATCACAGAGCGGGGAAGGCCAGCGAGCGTGCCATCGGCGCACTCCCTGCCTTCCCCGTGATCGGTTTGTTATGGTTTTGCAGGCTTACATGCCTTTGATGTCTTCCTCGTTGAGGTAGCCAACAGTCTCGTTCATCATGTATTCAAGCTGGATATCCAGAATCGCCCTGGCATCCTCGTTCTTGCCGGCCCAGTTGAACCAGATCGGGATGGCAGCCTTCCGGAACTCCTCCAGGTCTTCCTGGCTCAGACGAGTCACCTTCGAACCATCTGCCTTGAACTTCTTCATCGCTTCAATATTGCGCTTTTGAATAGTCAGGTAGTGCTTCTGGGAGTAGATGCGAACCTCGTCCTCAACCAATTGCTGAAGCTCCGGATCCAACGCATTCCAGGCACGCAGGTTGACGGTCAGGTCCATCAGATCCACCGGCTGGTAGATGGACATAACGCCAGGAGGCCCGAACATGATGTAGTCGGTCACCTGGGAGAAGCCCAGCTCGTAGTTCACGGCAGGGCCGACGTAATCAGCGGCATCAATAGTGCCCTTCTCCAGAGCGGGGAAAATATCCGAACCGGGCAGGCTCACCGTAGACACACCAAACTGCTGGAATACCTCGGCGACCATGCCGCCAGGCACACGCATTTTCATGCCTTCCATGTCCGCCAGGCTGTTAACCGGCTTTTTCGAGTGAATGATGTTGGCGTCGTGCTGAATCGGGCCAACGTAAAATAAACCGAACTTCTTGTAGATCTCACGGGTCTTTTCCAGCATACCCATGGAATAGAACATGATGTCCCACTGGTGGGGCTGGTCGGGACCGGCGGGGTATGACGACAGGAAAACGGAGGCCGGAATTTTTCCGGACCAATACAGGGTGAAGGGGTTCATGCCCTGCAGAACGCCGTTGCGCACCGCCTCGAAAAGGGCGTTGTTATCCGCGGCAACCGACTTGGCCGGGTAGGGCTTGATGATCAGCTCGCCGCCGGATTTCTCCTCCATGCTATTAGCCCATTCCTCGAACAGGTCATAGCCTACGGTGCCGGCATCCCATACTGACTGAATTTTCCAGGTGGTGGCCGCCTGGGCCTGGCCGACACCCGCAAGCGCGACACCGCAGAAGGCAGCGGCAAGGGCGACTGACTTCAGGAAACCCCGCCGCGGGGCAACGTTTCCGGCCTGCGTATCTGGAGCGCTTAATTGCTCGCTGTTCTCGTTGGTATTCATCGACACATCTCCGTTGACATTGTTTTTATCGGGGTCAGGTCAACACCAGCAACCGCTGGTATTAGATCGATATTCGTAGTCCTGCCGGGTTTAGTCCAGAAGATTGCCAACTGGTCAGACCAGTTTTGTAAATACCAGATAGACGAAAACGCTGTTATGAGCCATATTTACTGGTCCCGAAAGGGATTCTTCAATTCAAGGCACGACAAAAACAACTGGTCCGACCAGTGACTCCTGGCAGGAAACATCATGGCAATCGCACAGGAAATTTCCTATCGACTCGAGCGGCTCATTCTCGACGGCGGACTGGCGCCGGAACAGAAAATGCCGTCGGAACGACAACTGGCTACCCGGCTTGGTGTGTCTCGGGCAATCATCCGTGAAGCCCTGCACGAACTGCAGGGGCGGGGCGTGATTGAAACCCGGCATGGCAAGGGGTCTTTCGTGGCTCGCATCGTGCCCGGCAATGAAAATGAGGGCGAGGACAGCCCGTTATTGCAGATGTTTACCGGCCACCCCCGAACCCTGTACGACCTGCTCGAGGTACGGGAACAACTGGAGGGCCAGGCCGCCTACCTGGCCGCGCAACGGGCCACCGCATTGGACCTTCATCGCATTACCAAGGCCTACTCCGCACTTGAACAGACCGATCCACTCACCAACGCCCGGCCGGACCACAGTTTCCATCAGGCCATCGTGGAAGCGTCCCACAATCCGGTACTGGTGCATGTTCTGAATGGCTTGAAGAACCTCATGCTGTTGACCGTGGAAGCCTCCGTTGCCAACCTGAATCCGCGCGAGGAAATGCGCAACAAGATCTCCCGGCAGCACAAGCGAATCTACCAGGCGGTGATGGCAGGAAAGCCTGAAGCGGCAAAACGCATCGCCATGGCCCACGTGCGTTTTGTCAGTGACGCCATGCGTACGATCGAGCAACAGGGAACGGCCATTATCCGGGTCTCCCTGCACGCATCGGCAACACCGGATAATCCATCACAACGGACCTAAACGGCAAAAAGCTTGCATCGAACGTTCAATAATCCACAATTAATAGGCGGTATGTGTGGTGAAAAACGGCAAAACCCCGCTTTAGGGGATTGATTTCCGCATCTACAGCCCGTAAAACTTGCGCCTTTGTTATATAGCCTCGGGAGCCACCTATGGCGGATTCAGCGCCTCTGATCTGCAAGGACATCCACAAGACCTTTGATCAACTGGAAGTCCTCAAGGGCATTTCACTGGAAACAAAAAAAGGGGATGTCGTTTCCCTGATCGGCAGCTCCGGCTCAGGTAAAAGTACGTTTCTGCGCTGCGTCAACATGCTCGAAACACCCACCTCCGGCGACATCATCGTGCATGGCGACCCGATTCGGTTCACCACCAATCGCAAAGGCGAACGAATTCCCGCGGACAACAAGCAGGTTGAACTGATTCGCGCCCGGCTTTCCATGGTCTTCCAAAGCTTCAATCTCTGGTCCCACATGACCGTTCTGGAAAACATCATTGAAGCTCCTATTCACGTGCTCAAGGTGCCCAGGAAAGAAGCCATTGAAAGGGCCGAAGCATACCTTGAGAAGGTCGGCATCTATGAGCGCAAGGACTACTACCCCGCCCAGATGTCAGGCGGGCAGCAGCAGCGTGCGGCCATTGCCCGTGCCCTGGCCATGGAGCCGGAAGTGATGCTGTTCGACGAACCCACTTCCGCTCTGGACCCCGAGCTCGTTGGCGAAGTCTTGAAGGTCATGCAGAACCTCGCGGAAGAAGGCAGAACCATGATCGTGGTAACCCACGAGATGTCGTTTGCGCGGGATGTGTCATCCCAGGTCCTGTTTTTGCATCAGGGCGTGATTGAGGAGCAAGGCACACCGGACAAGGTCTTCGACAATCCGGACTCGGAACGAATGAAGCAGTTCCTGGCTCCCAAGTTCTGACGTGCAATGCTATCTTGAAACCATGTTTCATTATCGGGGCATATATCCGCCCCGGAAGAAAACGCCAAAACCAGCAAAATAAGGCAAATCATTGCCGATAATAATGCCCACAAGGCTGACTACTGGAGAAGTGACTCATGAGAAAACTGATTGTTGCAGCAAGCGTCGCACTAGCCATGATGGCCGGTGTCGCCCACGCCCAGGAACGTAACCTTCGCATCGCCTTCGACGTGCCCTACGAGCCGTTCGAATACAAGGATGAAAACGGCGAGCTGACCGGTTTCGAGGTGGAACTGGCCGAAGCCATGTGTGAAGAGATGAACGCCAACTGCGAATTCGTCATCCAGGCATGGGACGGTATGATTCCGGGCCTGCTGGCACGCAAGTTCGACCTGATCATGTCTTCCATGTCCATTACGCCCGAGCGTGCTGAGCGTGTACTGTTCTCCGAGCCGTACTACAACACTCCGGGTGGCTGGTTCGGCCCCGAGAGCTTCAACACCGACGTAACCGACATGGCCGCCATGGAAGGAATGACCGTTGGCGTACAGCGCGGTACCACCATGGATACCTTTGTGACCGAAGAAATGGGTGGCGTTGTGACCATCAAGCGCTACACCACCGCTGACGACATGGTCCTTGACCTGGAAGGCCAGCGCCTGGACGTGGTCTTTGTGGACTACCCGGTTGGCGAGCAGACCGTCCTGAGCAAGGATGGCTTCAAGGAAGTTGGCGAGCCGGTCAAACTCGGTCAGGGCGTGGGCGTTGCTATGCGCAAGCGTGACGAGGAGCTGGCGCAGGAAGTAAACGAGGCGCTTGCCACCTTAAAGGAAGATGGTACCTACAACACCATCATGGATAAGTACTTCGCTTACGACATCAAGATGTAAAACTGGCCCGGGGGCGGCTGCTTTGGCTGCCCCCGCTTACCGGATGTACCCATGATTGACTTGAAAGGCTACGGCCCGGCCCTGCTGGAAGGGGCTGTGGTCACCATTGAACTGGCCTTCTTTTCCCTTGCTCTCGCGCTGGTTCTGGGGCTGGTTGGCGCTTCCGCCAAGCTGTCCAAAAGCCGTGTAGCCATTGGGATTGCGACCACCTACACCACTCTGATCCGCGGCGTACCGGATCTGGTCATGATGCTGCTGTTTTACTACGGTGGTCAGGTCGCTGTGAACAACCTGTCGGATTATCTCTACGACGCCTACGACATAGACTTCTTCTTCCAGTTTGACCCCTTTATCTCTGGCGTCATCACCATTGGTCTGATTTTTGGTGCCTACATGGCGGAGACATTCCGTGGTGCCTTTCTCGCAGTGGAGAGCGGACAGATTGAAGCGGCCCGCGCCTATGGCTTCAGCCAATGGCGTACCTTTCACCGAATCATCTTGCCGCAAATGCTGCGCCACGCCCTTCCCGGCATCGGCAACAACTGGCAGGTACTGTTAAAAACCACCGCACTGGTATCCATCATCGGCTTGACCGATATGGTGCGCGTCGCTGAAGAAGCCGCCAAGGCCGAACGCATGCCGTTCCATTTCTTTATTCCGGTGGCGTTTGTCTACCTCAGCCTGACAGCCGGTTCCGAGCTGTTTATCAAGTGGCTCAACAAGCGCGCCAATGTTGGCGTGGTACAGGGGAGCTGAACCATGCCTGAATTTCTTGCTGAACTACTGAATCAGAACGATATCTTCACTGGCCCCACGATCATGGAATACTGGGGCGGGCTGGTCACCACCGTTCAACTGGTTTTTCTGTCACTGATCCTGGGCCTGCTGGTTGCCGTTCCCCTGGCGATCATGCGCACTTCGAAGAACCCACTGATCAACGGCCCTGTCTGGTTCTATACCTATATTTTCCGGGGCACACCGTTGTTGATCCAGCTGTACATCATTTACTACGGCCTGGCTCAAATAGAGGGTATCCAGCAAACCTTCTGGTGGGACATCTTCCGTGAAGCCTTCTACCCGGCCCTGCTGGCCTTCACCCTGAACACCGCGGCCTACACCACGGAGATCATCCGGGGGGCCATTGTGGCCACACCCAGTGGGGAGATTGAGGCGGCAAAGGCCTATGGCATGAGCTGGGCACTGCGGATGCGCCGGATTATCCTGCCGAGCGCGGCGAGGCGGGGTGTGCAGGCGTACTCCAACGAAGTCATTTTCATGCTTCACGCCAGTGCCATTGCCAGCGTGGTGACTCTGGTGGACCTGACCGGGGCGGCGCGGAACATTTATTCCCGATTCTACGCCCCCTTTGATGCGTTTATCTTTGTGGCGCTGCTCTACATGGCTTTGACGTTCATGTTGGTATTCGCCTTCCGCAAGCTGGAAAACTATCTGTTGCAACATCAACGGCCGGTGAGTGGCTGACAAATCCATAGTGCAGGGAAGTCCGGAGCGCAGGTGAAATGATATTTGGTCCTGGCCTTGATTGGCTTTCTCACACGCTCACACGAACAGAGCACGCAACATCTGAAAAGATTGTTGTTCTGGAAGACGGCACGGGGTTGCAGCTGCAGGACTCAGGGCTCCTCTATCTGGAACCCCCTGCTGGCCGCCCCAACCCCAACCATGAATCGCTGATTGTTTCCGCTGGCATCCATGGTAATGAAACCGCCCCCATTGAGGTTCTGAATCATCTATTGAATGAACTGATCGATGGCCAATGGCAACTGGCCTGCCCGGCACTGTTGATTCTTGGCAACCCAAAAGCAATGGATGCTGGCCAGCGCTTTATTGACGTGAACCTCAACCGCCTGTTCGGTGGCGCCCACCGTAAACCGGAATACCGGAAATTTCCCGAGGCGGAAAGAGCCCGGTTGCTGGAGGACGCCTGCAGGGCCTTCGCCACCAGGCACTCTGCCAATGTGTGCCACTACGACCTGCACACCGCCATTCGCCCGTCATTGCGGGAGAAGTTCGCACTCTATCCGTTTGTTGAGGGACGGGACATTCCGGATGGGCAGATTGATTTCCTGCTGGAGGCGGAAGTAGAAACCTTGCTATTGCAGCACCGTGAAGGCACCACCTTTGCCTCGTTTTCCTCGTCCGAACTGGGGGCCGAGAGCTTCACTGTGGAACTTGGCAAGGTACGGCCTTTCGGGCAGAACGACCTCAGCCGCTTCACGGGCATAGCCAATGCCCTGCGGCGACGACTGAAAGGCGAAGAGCCGCCAAAAAGGGACAAGGGAGCAGCACCCATAACGGTGTTTGAAGTCGTGCACGAAATCCTGAACACCGGCGACAGCTTCCAATTCCACGTGCCAGACGACGTCGCCAACTTCACCATGTACGACCCGGGCACGGTCATCTGGGAAGACAATAACACCCGCTACACGGTAGGCGACGCACCCGAAGGCATAGTGTTCCCGAACCGCGACGTACCCGTTGGCCAGCGTGTGGGCCTGATGATCAGGCCCACACGCTAGCGTCAGCGTCAGGCCGGAGCGTTCTCTGGCTCTGCCACCTTACAGCTGATCACGTGGGTGCAGACCGACGGCACCACCAGCAACGTGAGTACCGTGGAGGCCAACAGGCCAGAGATAATGGCCCAAGCCATCGGCGGCCACAGGGTGGAGCTGGAGAACGCCAACGGCAACAAGCCGGCTACCGTCGTTGCGGTGGTCAGAAGGATGGGCCGGGTGCGCTGCTCCACCGCCTTGCGAACAGCGTCGCGGATGTCATTGCCTTTTTCCAACTGTCGATCCATCACATCCAGCAATACGATCGCGTTGTTCACCACAATCCCCACCAGGGCGATGACACCCAGCAGCGACTGAAAGCCGAAAGGTGAGCCGGAGAACACCAACCCCGGGAAGATACCCACGGTGGCCAGTGGCACTGTCAGCAGGATGATGCCGACACGCCGGAAGGAATTGAACTGTATCAACAGGAAGAACAGCAACAGCAGCACACCAATGGGTGCCGTGGTCAGCAAGGCGTTGTTGGCATCGCCGGAGCCCTCGGCGTCACCGCCCATGTCCAGCCGGGTACCTGGAGGCAATGGGTTTTCTGCAAGCCTTGCTTCCAGCCCCTCCAGGGCCTGACTGAAACTGTAACCTGCCATCAGGTTGGACCAGACGGTATTCATCCGGGTGCCATTGCGCTGGAACAGGGCCGCCGATTGCCAGGACGTTTCCACCGAAGCAATAGCGGAAAGAGGCACCGCGTCGCCCCGATCATTGTAGATATTCACCGACAACAACCGTGGCAATGACAGGCCGGTGCCTTCCCGGGAGCGCAACACCAGGGGAATCGGATCCTCTTCCTGTCGATACTGTTCAGCCACCACCCCAAAGCTCTGACCATAGAGGCTCTGGGCAACATCGGCGCGGTTCAGGCCGTAGCGGGCCGCGCTGGCATCGTCCACATTGATGGCGATGCTCGGTACGCCGATATCCAGGTTGTGGCGTACATCCACCGTGCCCTTAACGCTGCGTAGCGCCGAGAACACCTGTTCCACGGCACGCGCACGGGTGTCGTCGCTGGCGTGATAAACCCGCACTTCCACCGGCGCTGCCCGTGGCGGCCCCTGCCCCAAGATTCCTGCCGTTAGCTGCAACTCCGGCATTTCGCGCCCGGCGTAGTCGCGAATCCACTGTACCAGGCCGGTGGTGTCTTCCAGTGTGGGCGTTGATACCACGATTCGCCCGCGGTTCGGCGCCTGGGGCTCACGCTGCAGATTGTAATAGAAGCTGGGGCCGGTAAAGCCAACAAACCGATGCACCTCCTGGGCCTCTGGCCGAGTACGGATCGCACGTTCAAGATCGGCCGCCACACTGGACGTGCGCTCCTGGTCCGTGCCTTCGGGCATGTACAGCTCAACCACCACCTGGGGACGATCCGCGTTGGGGAAAAACTGCTGCTTCATGAACGGCGTGAGTGACAGGCTGAACACCACCAGCGCCGTACCCGCAAGGATCAAAGTGCCCGGGCGCCTGGCCACCAGATCGCCGAGAAAACGGGAAAGCCCAACCAGCTTGTCTTCCCGCGCGTCTGTCTTGCGGGGTTTCAGGAAGCGAGCCGCCAACAGCGGTACCGCGGACACCGCCAGCAGGTAACTGACGGAGAGGGTGAGCATGATCATCACCGGCACACCACGGGTGAAATCGGCCGTCCCACCCTTGGACAACAACAACGGCATGAACGCCGCAATGGTCGTACCCGTGGAGGCTCCCAGCGGCCCAGCCAGTTCCTTTACGGACTGCTTAAGGGCATCCAGCCGTCGCATGCCGTCATCCAGGTATCCCTGAATGCTCTCGACAATCACAATGGCGTTGTCGATCAGGATACCGAGGGAAATCACCATGCCAATGACCGCTATCTGGTGCAGTACGCCACCCCCGAGGTCATAAAGACCGATACTGATCAGCGCCACCATCGGCAGGATCGACGCCACCAGGAGCCCCATGCGGATGCCCATACCGGTGAACACCACGGCCACAATGATGATGACGGACATCACCAGGCTCCAGGCGAGGTTGTCGAGCCGTTCTTCCACCTTGTCGGGCTGGAAGAACATCTCGCGGATGTCATAGGGAGCGAACTCCTCACGGATCGTCGATAACCGCTCCCGCACACGCTCACCAAACCGAATGGCGTCGGTACTACCCTCCTCCATAATCATGGAAACCAGTACCACCCGTTCACCGTCGTACCAGGCCTCCGGCTGTCGTGGTTCCGCCGGGCCGCGCCAGACTTCTGCGGCAGCAGCCAGTGGCACCTGAGAGCCGTCCGGCAGTTCAATGGGCGTCGCGCGAATGGCATCCATACTGGTGAATTCGCTGTTTGGCAACACCGATAGACGACGACCGTCGGCGACAACAAAACCGCCCGGTGTGGTCTGGTTGCGGCGCGCCAACGTGTCCAACACGCGTGCGGGGGAAATGCCCAGCCGGTACATGGCTGCGTCGTCCAGCGCCAGGGTGATCTGTTCGTCCGCGTCACCCTCCAGCTCAATACGGGACACGCCGGAAATGTCCGCCAGGTTCTGTTTCAGGCGCTCCGCCACGTCGCTCAGTTCGGTGACCGAACCAGCACCGCTGACCGCAAGAATAATGGCGGGGATATCAATCAGGCGGTCGTCGAGCACCATCTGGCCAACGTCATCGGGAAAATCCAGACGCGCCCGGTCCATGGCCTGGCGTACGCGATCCCAGGCGGAGTCGGTATCGTAGATGGTGTCATTCAGGCGCACGTTGAAAATCGCCACGCCGGTACGGGCAGTGGCCTGGGTATAATCGACCTCCTCCACCTGGCGCAACTCGTCCGACAATGGCTGCAGTACCAGCCGCTCAACGGATTCGGCGCTGGCGCCTGGGTAGTTAATGCTAATCAGGCCGGCGCGATAGGGAAATGAAGGGTCTTCCTGGCGCGGCATGGTACTGTAGGCCGCAATCCCCAGAAGGCACAGCATGGTCACCACCATGCCCAGCAAGCGTTGAAAGTTCAGCAGGCGCAGTGACATCAGCGCACCTCCACGGCATCACCGTCGGAAATACGGGTCATGCCGGCAAAAACCACCTGATCACCAGCGCTAAGATCAGCGGCATCCACCACCACACGCTCACCGATGATCCGCTGCACCGTCACTGGCACCCGGCGGGCAACGCCATCGGAAATGCGGAACACGCTGGCGCCTCCGTTGGATTTCATCACTGACAACAGCGGCACCGTCGTGGCCACGGTTTCACGGGGCGTAATACCCACTTCCACCGGCTCCCCGGGTTCGAGGGTATCTGCCGGCAGGCTGACCAATACCGGATGAAGCTCGCCGCGAACACCTCCGGGCTGGGCAATTTCCACAATGGAGCCGGTAACCGGCGCACGGTTACGATTCTGCACCGACCAAACCGGCAGCAGTTGCGACAGCGACACATGGTTGAGCATGTACGCCGGCACCCGCACTTCCACTTCGCGCCCCTCCGGGGACGACAGACGCATCACCGGCTGGCCGGAGGCCACAAACTCATCCCGTTCCACCAGCAAGGCTTCAACCCGGCCGTCGAACGGTGCCCTCAGTTCACTTTCTCGCAGTAAGCGTGTGGCCTCGGCAAGAGATGCTTCGGCCGTTGCCATACTGGCTTTCAGGCTGTCCCGCCGGGAGGCCAGTTGCTCAAGCCCCTGCTCAGACACTACCCCGCGCTCGTGCAGTTGGCGGGAGCGCTCCCATTCCCGTTTGGCCTGATCATATTGGGTTTTTAGTTCGTCCAGCCTGGCGGCTGCGGAATCCCGCGCCGGCTCCAGTGCGGGGTTATATACCCGCGCCAGCAGGTCACCGGTCTTGACAGTCTGCCCCAGCTCAACCGCGCGCTCTCGAAGGGTGCCACTCACCTGGAACGTCAGCGTTGCCCGTTGGGCCGCCCGAACGATACCGGAAAAGCGTAGCGACACGCCCTCTGTCTTGCCGCCCGTCACCTCGGCAGCACGCACCGTCACCGGGGCATTGCCCTGTTCAGGCGCCGGTTCACTGGATTTACAGGCGCTGACAAGGAGGCTTGCAGCGGCCAAGAGGGAAACGATGGCGGAGCGCCGGGCGATGTTCATTGAGAAGTCCTCTCTTCCATGGTCACGGTGTTTTTAGCATCCATCCGGTGGACAAAAGTTCATTATCAGACATAATGTCATTATTTGACAACTTGTCAATAATCGGATTTCATCCCTAACCATGTATCATGAGAGCGCAGCCTCAATTACCCGGAATCCCCTATGAGTGAGCCGTTAAAAACCCGTAGAGAGAAAGAGAAGCAGGCCAGGTACGACAGCATTCTGGATGCTGCGGAACTGGTGTTTTCGGAGAAGGGCTACGAGCGCACATCCATGGACGACATCGCCCGCACGGCCGCGCTCAGCCGGGCATTGTTGTACGTGTACTTCAAGGATAAGGCGGCGATCCAGCGCGGCATCATGCTTCGTGCCGGCCACAGCCTGTGCCGCCGCTTTGAGGAGGCTCGCCAGACGGCGGATACCGGGCTGGCCCAGATATCAGCCATGGGAGTGGCCTATTACAACTTCTACCGCGAACAGCCGGATTACTTCTCCGCACTGACGACAGCCTCCACGGCGATGTCAGAAGCAGATGACGAGCTGGCAGGCGAGATGTTTGGCTGCAAGGCAGAAACCATGGAGCTGATGGTTGGTGCGATACACCTGGGGCTGGAAGACGGCACCATGAACCGCGAGCGCATCCACAATCCGGTCGAAACCGCGCTCTACCTCCGCGGCGCTCTCCACGGCGTCATCATGCTCTGTCAGAGCGAAATGACTGAGAGCGGTCAGGAAGACAACGTTTCTGCGGAATCACTGATCCGCCATACCATGGAGATGCTGACCTCCTCTATCTCGTCCTGAGAGAAGAGGGCGATGACCGGATTAGAGCTGGAAATCGTAGATAGACCCAAGCCCGAGAATCCCGGTCAGCTCATCCAATGCCTTACGGACTTCGTCAAGCAACATCGGGTCGCCCAGATCCTCCTGCGACAGCTCCTCCCGGTAATGCGCCTCGACCCAGGTAGTCAGGCGTTCATACAAGGCGTCGGTTAGCAATACGCCGTGGTGCATGGCCTTGAGCTCGTCGTCGTTCAGCACCACCCGCAAACGCAAACACGCCGGGCCGCCGCCGTTGCGCATGGACTGTTTGACATCGAAAACCTCCACCGACGTAATCGGCCCCGAGTCATTCACCAGCTCGTCCAGGTAGCGGCTGACCGACTCGATCTCACGGCACTCACCGGGCACCGCCAGCATCATGCCATCGGGCGTATTCAGCAACTGGCTGTTGAACAGGTAGGAGGCCACAGCGTCCTCCAGCGGAACCTGTTCACTGGTGACACGCACGGCTTCCAGTTTTGCACCCGTCAGGCGTGAGCGGATATCAGCCAGCACGGTTTCTTCATCCAGAAACGCCAGCTCGTGGTAGAACAGCGCGTTGCCATTACCCACCGCGATGACATCATTATGGAACACCCCGGCATCAATCGCGGCCGGGTTCTGCTGGGCGAACACCACGTGGCTGTCTTTCAGGCCATGCAGGCGGACGATGGCCTGGGAAGCCTCCAGTGTCTGGCGTGCAGGATAAAGTTTCGGGGCCGGAGCCTGTTCGTTAAAGGCGATCTGGCCGTAAACAAACAATTCAACTCCCGGCTCGCCATACCCGCCGCACAGACGGGTGTGGTTGGCAGCGCCTTCGTCACCAAACTGGCTGACCGACGGCAGCGCCGGGTGGTGGGCAAACCAGGCTTCGTCCGCGAAGATGGATTTCAGTGCCCTGCCGGTGACCACGTGCTCGATGGAGCGATGGAACTTGGCGCTCAGGTTCGCCGGTGTAAAGTGCACCCGGTGATCCGACGTGTCCGCGCTCGGCGACACCGTGGCGGCGTTGGCCGTCCACATGGTGGAGGCCGACGATGCCGCTGCCAGGATGGACGGGCTCTGTTTGGCGGCAGCGCTGAGAACGTCGCGGTCCGAACCGGTAAAACCCAATGCCCGCAGGGTCGGAATATGCGGGCGTTCGTGGGGCGGCAGAACACCCTGGACAAAACCGCGATCCGCCAGACGCTTCATTTTCGCCAGCCCCTGCAGGGCGGCTTCCTTCGGATTGGACACCGAGCGAATGTTGGACTTGGACGCCACGTTGCCCCACGACAGCCCGGCGTAGTTATGGGTAGGCCCTACCAGGCCATCGAAATTGGCTTCTACTGCGTGCTTGGCCATGACTCGTCTTCCGTCAGTCGAAATTTAACCCGGGCGCCAGGCTCTCCGGCACTTCGCTCCTCTTCGCCTCCAGCGAGGCCATCGGCCAGGCGCAGTAATCAGCGGCGTAATAGGCACTGGGTCGATGGTTACCGCTGGCGCCAACACCGCCGAACGGAGCGGCGCTGCTGGCACCCGTCAACGGTCGGTTCCAGTTCACGATGCCGGCGCGCACTTCGTCCGTCAGCCGCTCGTAAAGTTTGTGGTCATCCGTCAGGATGCCCGCGGAAAGTCCGTAGCGGGTGTTGTTCGCAAGCTCCAGGGCCTCGTCAAAGCTCTTGTAGCGGTAAACCGTCAGCAACGGCCCGAAGAACTCCTCATCCACCAGGTCCAGGCCGGTTGCGTCCACAATGCCCGGCGACAACAGGCCAGTGCCTTCCCGCAGACGCTGCATCTCCAGTAGCAGTTGCCCACCCTGCGTCACCAGGCTGTTCTGGGCCGCCAACAGCTTGTCGGCCGCTTCTGTCGAAATTACTGACCCCATGAACGGTTGCGGATCCGCATCAAAATCGCCCACGGTGATTCGACTGACCACTTCAACAAAGCGCTCCAGGAACTGGTCGCCCTTGGTACCCTTTGGTACCAGTAAACGGCGTGCACAGGTGCAGCGCTGACCCGCCGACAAGAAGGCGGACTGGAGGGCGTGATGCACCGCACCATCCAGGTCATGCACATTCTGGACGATCAGCGGATTGTTGCCGCCCATCTCCAACGCCAGAATTTTCTCGGGCTGGCCACCAAACTGCTTGTGCAACAAGTGCCCTACCGTGGAACTGCCGGTGAAGAACAGCCCATCAACACCCGGATGTGACGACAGCGATTTACCGGTCGGCATCGCCCCCTGCACAAGATTGATGACTCCGGGAGGAAGGCCGGCCTTTTCCCACAGCTTCACGGTCAGCTCGGCGACACCGGGGGTCAGTTCACTGGGTTTGAACACCACAGTGTTGCCCGCCAGCAACGCCGGTACGATATGCCCGTTGGGCAGATGCCCGGGGAAATTATAGGGGCCGAACACAGCCACCACGCCATGGGGGCGATGCCGCAATACAGCATGACCGCCAGCAACGTCGGATTCGGAGTGGCCGGTGCGGTCGTGGTAGGCGGCAACGGAGATTCCGATCTTGCCAATCATCGCCGCCACTTCGGTACGGGATTCCCACAGAGGCTTTCCGGTTTCCGAGCCGATCTGGTGCGCAAGTTCTTCCTTGTGTTCCTCCAATAACGTACCAAATTTTTCCACCAGGACCTGGCGCTCACTGAACGGGCGCTTACGCCAGTGAACAAACGCTGAGCGGGCCTCACGCACGGCGGCGTCCACATCTTCGATACTGGCGCTGACGCCGTCCCAGACCGTCGCGCCGGTAACCGGCTGGAGGGATTCGAAAAAGTCACCATGGCCTTCCAGCCAGAGTCCATCAATAAAGAGTTGACCTGTCAGGTTTGCCATTGTCATTACCTCCTTCCGGTATCTTTCAAAGGGGCCAGCCGCACGAGGTCTCCGGATTCTACTTCCAGCGCCTCGGCCACATCGGCCGGAATACTGACAGTATCGAGTCCTATGCACTCGGCCGGTATGGTGGTTACCCGAAAGTCCCGGAACGAGCGGTTGGATATCATTACCTGTTGCTCCGCCGGGACATCCGTCACCAGCGGCTTCTTGCGGATCATTACGTGGCGGTTTATACCTTCGCGCACGGTACGAATACTGTGAATAAAAGCCTCAACCGCCGGGCCACCGTCGAAGATGTCCACCATGCCGTTAAAGTTAAAGCCTTCGGCCTGCAGCATTTTCAGCGCCGGCTCGGTGTTTTCATGCACGCGACCAATAACGGCCCGCGCAGCGTCCGGCAACATCGGCAGGTAGATGGGGGATTTGGGCATCAGTTCGGCAATGAACGATTTATTGCCAAGGCCCGACAACATGTCCGCCTCACTAAACTCCATGTCAAAAAACTTGCTGCCAAGGGCATCCCACAGCGGGCTCTGGCCGTTGCTGTCGGACACTCCCCGCATCTCGGCGAAGACTTTCTCGGAAAAATGCGAACGGAAGTCGTCCAGGAACATAAACCGGCAACGAGACAACAACAGGCCGGTGCCACCGCCGCGATGGGAGCTCGAAAGCAGCAGTGAGCAGACCTCAGTGGTACCGGTCATGTCATTGGACAGGTGCAACGTCGGGGTGCGCACATGCACGTCCAGCTCGCGGGAAGCATTCACCGTCACACTCAGTCGGTAATTGTAGAACACTTCGTCCAGGCCCACTCGCGCCTGTATGCCACTGATGCCCACACACCGTTTGAGCTCAGTATCCTCGAGAGCAAACAAGTACAAGCCAGCCTCTGGCGCGCAGCGCTGGTTGAAGGTTTCCTGCGCATGCTGGATCTTTCTTGCCAGCAATGCCCTGTCCGCCGGTAATGTCGTCAGCCCCTTTCCGGCGCCCTGAGCCATGGCGTACAGGGCGTCGAGGTCGTTCTCCTGCAAGGGTCGGATTACCAGCATTCCGGCCTCCTGTCTTTGATTGCCCTGTTCATAATGGTGTCACCCGTACCGTGTTACCGGAGCTCAGGCCCAGGTATTCCCAGGTTTTCGGCGACACTTTCACTTGGTCCTGCAGGCTCTCGGCGAGTGGCGTCAGCGTGCTACGAAAATCCCCGCCGTCACCGCCGCAAATCAGGCAGGTTTCGCCATCGTCGGTAGAGGCGGCATGGAGGGTTTTCGGATGACTGGTCACAACAGACTTGAGCGCATCGGTGCGCGCTTCCAGTACCGGCCCGGCATCGAAAATATCGAGATAGCACCCAGCCCGGAATCCTTCGCGCTGCAGCAACTCATACGTCGCCTGGGTTTGTGAATGAGGTTGCCCGAGCGCGTCCTGAGCGGCTTGACTCAGCAGCGTGACGTAAATCGGGTTGGGTGGCATCAGTTCTGCAATAAAGGTTTTGCTCAACAGCCCGGAGTATTGATCGGCGGTTTCAAAATCCATATTGAAGAAATGCCGCCCCAGACTGTCCCAGAACGGCACCTCGCCGTCTTGTGTCTGCACACCCTGAATTTCCACAACCACCTTATCCGTGAACAGCGAGCGATGGCTGGCGATAAACAGCATCCTGGCGCGGGACAGCAGTTCGAAGGCGTCAGTACCACGTAGCTCCGGCCGGATCGCGAAGGAGCACAACAGCGTGTGGTCCGTCAGCGCATGGGACGGGTACAAAACCTCCACCCGGCGCGAAACGCCCAGCTCATGGGAGGCATGGATAAGTGCGTCCTGACGGTAATTGTAGAATGGCTGCCCATTACCCGCCCGCGCATCGATACCCGATACGCCCTGCACCTTACCTGTACGGGTGTCTTCCAATACGAACAGGAACCGCTTGGGTTCGTCAGGTTTGTTTATGCCGGCAAAGGAGCGGGTAGATTGATCAATCTTGGTGGACAGCGCGTCCTGTTTTTTGGGCAGGGTGGATGACATCCGGGGGCCCTGGCCCCCGGCGATGTCGAGTATGTCGTTCAGGTCACCCGGCTGAGCCGGACGTACCAGCCACATAGGCGGCTCCTGTCATCATGCTTGTGGTTACTATCGCGGATTAACGTCTGCTACTTACCACAAACCTTTTTCACACCAGCCTCAAACCGTGCCAGCGCTTCATCAATGTCAGGCTCTGGAATGATCAGTGACGGCGCAAGCCGAACGACATTCGGGCCGGCAATCAACACCATCACACCTTCGTTCAGGCCGGCATTGAGAAACTCCTTCGCCTTGCCTTTCCAGTCTTCCGTCAGTACACAGCCAAGCAGCAAGCCAGCGCCACGAACCTCACTGAAGATGCCATAGCGCTCACCAATGTCCATCATCCCCTTCCGGAGGCGCTCCGAACGCGCCGCAACGCCCTTGAGGATATCCGGCTGGCTCACCGTATCAATCACCCGTTGGGCAACCGCACAGGCCAGGGCGTTCCCGCCATAAGTGCTGCCATGGGTACCGATACCCAGGCTTTTCGCCACTTTTTCCGTGGTCAGCATGGCCGCCACCGGGAAGCCACCGCCAAGCCCCTTGGCCGTGGACAGGATATCCGGCGTTACACCATACATCTGATAGGCATAGAGGTGCCCGGTGCGGCCAACGCCGGACTGGACTTCGTCGAACACCAACAAGGCATCGTTTTCGTCACAGAGCTGGCGCAGGCCCTTGAGGAAATCCGGATCGCCGGGCATGACGCCACCTTCGCCCTGGATAGGCTCTACCACCACTGCGCAGGTCTTGTCCTTAGAGATCAGCTTTCGAACAGACTCCAGATCGTTGAAATCGGCGTGATGAATACCTCCAGGCGCAGGCTCAAAACCTTCAAGGTACTTGGGCTGGCCACCGACGCTGACCGTAAACAGGGTGCGACCGTGGAACGAGCTCTTGAATGAGATAATTTCGTTCTTTTCCGCGCCGAAATGTTCCCATGCATAGCGACGGGCCAGCTTGAACGCGGCTTCGTTGGCCTCGCCACCGGAATTGGCAAAGAACACTCGCTCGGCAAAGGTCAGATCACACAGGGTCTTGGCCAGTCGAAGGGCAGGCTCGTTGGTCATGACATTGGACAGGTGCCAGATTTTCTCCGCCTGCTCCATCAGCGCACCCACAAGGCCGGGATGATTGTGACCGAGGCAGGTCACCGCAATACCACCCGCCAGGTCGATATACTCTTTACCTCCCTGATCCCATACGTGGGAGCCTTCACCCTTGACGGGAATCACAGACCCTGGTGCGTAATTGGGGACCATTACCTCATCGAACAACTCACGGCTGACAGGTTCTCTGTTCATCGGTGTCTCTCAAACAAAACGTGAAAAGGTACATTCCATCATACGCCACTATAAGGGCATCAGCACATCCGGCACACTCACCGTCCCTACCCGGTCATTAACACTGATTATTGACTTAGGCATAAACAATTCGTAAATTCTTATTTGCAATTGTAAATCATTAACATTTATATATTCAAATACGAATATTGCGGAGAAACACATGTCTAAACCTTCCCAACTATCACTGGCTATGGCGATCAGTCTTGCCCCGGGCATGAGCTGGGCCGTCGGCGATGATCAGCCCCAGATGCTTGAACCTATGGAAATCATTGGCGATGCGTCTGCAGCCCAAACTCTGCCGGGGTCAGGCTATGTAGTTGGCGATCAGCAGTTGAAAACTGAGGTTGAAGCCGACATCAACCAGGTATTGAAAACCGTCCCAGGCGTGTATGTACGGGAAGAGGAAGGTCAGGGCCTGCGCCCTAACATTGGCATTCGCGGTGCCACCGCCGAACGCAGCAGCAATGTCACGCTGATGGAAGATAGCGTTCTGATCGCGCCGGCACCCTACTCCAATCCGGCCGCTTATTATTTCCCGACGCTGAAGCGCATGTCCTCGCTGGAAGTGCTCAAGGGTGCCCCGCTGCTGCGCTATGTCCCACAAACCACCGGCGGTGTGATCAACCTGATCTCCACACCCATTCCCGACG
>PBRG01000193.1 GCA_002726615.1 Marinobacter sp. | reverse complement strand
TGGTGGCAAAACCCTTCAGCGAAGGTCGGCCAGCGCCCCAGCAGGAAGCGGTTGAGCAGCAACTCAGGGTGCCGGGGGAGGTGACCCGTGGTATCAGTGACAAGCTGATCCGTGCCCAACTGCTGACATTGGCCGGCCGCAACGGCGATTGCCTGGCCCCGGGCCAGTCTCTGGAGAGGATCACTGTTGGCAACGTGCTGGAAGCCATACGTCATGATGAGGATCGGGTAGCTGACCGTTTACCCTATGCCGTGCCGAGCCATCTGATGGAACGCCCTCCGGAACACGAATCGGTGTCCTTCGCCGAACTGCTGAAGCAGGAAGGGGGGTACGGAGAAAAAAACTAGGTGCGGGTTTTTGCACCGGCCTCAAGGGTATCGAGGATCACCTTGCGCACCCGTGTAAACTGTTCCCTCGAGATGTGAGTAATCCGCAATACGTCGTCTTCCGGCATGTTGCGCTGGTGGGCATGGCGTAACACCTCCCGGGTGCCGATAATGATGCCGTCGTTCAGCGGGGTATGAAGCTGCCTCGGAGCCGGTCGTTCCGCGGCCAGAAGCTGGGCATGGTATTTAGGCGGCAGGTTCCATTCATTGGCCAGCAATTGCGATGTGGCCCATTGGTGGCGGGAAAGGGCGATATGGATCAGCGAGGGTGGCGGTTCCACCATTCCAGATTCCGTTCTGCAGACGCGCTGCAACTCCCTTCGTAGCGTGATGTAGGACAACGCTGGCAGCAAGCCCGCCATGAAATAGACGCTGCTATCCTGGCCCTGAATCTTGGCAATCAGTTCCGCACTGCGGGCACAGGTGAGCCCCCAGCGCCATACCCGTTGTGCGAAGAGAGCTTCTCGACTGTTCCGTGCCGCCATCATCGGCCGCATGATGGCGGCGGAAACGACGTTGCGAATACCGTCCATGCCCAGAACAAAGACCGCTTGGTCCACCGAGTCGATGGACTGGTCGCCTGTGCGAAAGTAAGGGCTGTTGGCAATCTGTAGCAGCTGGTCGGTCAACGCGGGGTCATTGAGAATGATCTCCGTCAGCTGGTGGCGGCCTGTGTTGGCATCGGAGAGTGCCCGCATCAGCATCGGCAGCGTCATGGGTTGGCGCGGTAACTCGTCCAGTTCACCATTGGCGATTCGCCAGCGCAGTTTTTCCAGAACCTCATCCCATTGCCCGGCCTCTGATCGCAGCGCGACGGGAGGCGAGTCAAGGAGCCAGCAAAAAAGGTACTTTTCCAACTGGTCAATCAGAGCCGGGTCTATGTCCGGGCTGTCGTCTGGTGCAACAACCGGGTTGAGCAGGCGGGGTTCAGGTGCTGTTTTGGTTGCGTTTGTTGGTTTGTCGGACGAGAAAAGTCCTGAAATCCAGGAAAAAAAGCCTGGCATCCGATGCCTCCGGGAAAAGAATAGTCGCCGGGAAATACATGCCCGTACGCTACGAGTATAGAATGAGCTGGCGGCTATGCCCAGTGCTAAGCGCTATAACCGCAAGCTTTATGGCGCTGAGGCATCAGAAAACGGAGCCACCGAAGACGAACACCAGTTGGCAGATACCGGCGGCGAAGCCCAGGAAGGCGCCCACCAATATCAGTTTGATTTCGTCCTCCTGGAAGCAGGGCCGGAGGAGGTCCTGGAATTCCTCAGACGAGAGGGCAATCATGCGTTCAACCATGATGCTTTCAACGGCCCTTGCCCGGTCGGTTTCGAACACCGGATTGTTGAAGGAGGTTTGCGATATTTCGATGGCTTTCTTGCCGACCTGGTTCTTCAAGGTCGCAAAGCCTGTTGGTCCAAACGCAACCTGAGTCAGGGCCTTGCCCATGCCGGTGGTTTCGTCCACCAGGGGTTTAATGTGCTTTTTGACCATGTTGCGGGCCCGGTCGCCCTTCGGGCCTTCCAGTATGGCGTTGATGATGTTGCCAACGGTGAGAATTTCGTGGGTAACGATGTGGCAGAAGGATTCGGCGACTTCCTGCTGGCGTTTGAGGAACAGCCCCTGGAATCGGACAGGACCAACTTTCTTTTCATGCAGCGGGCGAAAAATTACGTTTAGTGCAATCCAGTTGGTGGCCCAGCCCACCATCAGCCCGAAGAAAGGCAGTACCCACCAGCTTTGGTAGAAATACCAGACGGTCATCTGAACCAGGCCGAACAGGAAGCCGAAGTAGAAGCCGGAGTTGATGATAAAGCGGAACTCCACTTCCCCGCACTCGATGAAAATCCGGTTCAGCAGGCGTTTGTCCTTGGCCAGGCGTTCGATGACCATGCTTTTGATGTCGAGCAGGTCTTCGATGTTGTCGGAAACGTCACCGACCAGGTTGTCTACCAGTTGTGGGGTAGATTTACGTACCCGGTCATAGACCATGTTCCTGGCGGAGGAGGGCAGGTTTTCCCAAAAGGTGGGGTATTCCCTGAGCATGAGTTCGTCGACGTATTCTTCGGTGCGGGGTTCGACGGTGTAGATGATATGGGCGGCGAGTACCTGAGGGTCGATCTGCTGGAATATTTCCCGCACGGTGCCGATTTTGGAGATGGTGGCGTCGACGCTGATGGCGGCCATCTTTCGCGCCTTTGAGGGGATAATGCCCTGCCAGCCCAATAACGGAGGCTTGCCGACGAATTCCAGCGGGTAGAAGGTCATTTTGATGGCCAGCCAGTTGGTGGTCCAGCCAATCAGGGCGGCAATGACGGGGATACTGAGGTATTGCCAGAATTCTGGGGTACTTAGCAGGCTTGTCATCTGGTGCTCGCGTTCTTTGGTTGTTGGTGATTTGGTGCCTGCTACCTTACGGGAAGGGTTCTCCAAAACGCGCTCCTGCGGCACATCCATGTGGCGCTTGGGCTCCGCCATCCATGGCTCCGCACAGTTTTGGAGAACCCTTCCCGTAAGGCAGCCCAAACCACGGAGGCGCCTTCAACAGTCTTCTCGCTTTGATGCTCGACAGGGATCATGTTGTCAGGCGCTGCGTCTGTCAATGACTTACCTGCCGACCTGAGACGGCGGCACGGTCGGAGCTTGTCAGTCTCCGATGTCTCCCCACAACCATTGGCACAAAGCCAAGGCGGCGACGGGCGCGGTTTCTGTCCTGAGAACGCGGGGGCCAAGGGCAACGGGCAGGAAGCCGGCGGTTTCGGCAGCGGTGATTTCGTCCGGGCTGAGGCCGCCTTCGGGGCCAATCATCAGAGCGACGCGGGCGGGCTTGGTCAGGGTGTCCAGGGATTGTTCGGTACGGTGGTGTAGGACCAGGCGCAAATCGCAGTCACCCGAGTTTTCAAACCATTCCGGCAGCGTCATCACTGGCAATATCTCGGGCACCCGGGCGCGGCCACACTGTTCGGCAGCGCTGATGGCGACGGATTGCCAGTGGCGCAGGCGTTTCTCTTCACGGTCGCCTTTGAGTTTGACGTCGCAGCGTTCGGTGGTGAGGGGGGCGATGCGGGTAACGCCCATTTCCACAGCTTTCTGAACGGCGTAGTCCATGCGGTCGCCTTTGGAGAGGGTCTGGCCGAGTACGATCTCCAGGTGGGACTCGGTGGCATTGGCGGACGGCGTTCCCACCTCGACCGACACGTGTTTCTTCCCGGCCTCGGTGATGGTGGCGGGGTAGTCGTTGCCGTCGCCGTTAAACAGCAGCAATTCCTGGCCGGGCTGCATGCGCAGCACACGGCCGACGTGTTGCGCAGCATTGTCGTCCAGGCCGGCCGTGGCGCCTTCACTCAGGGGTGAGTCGGTATAGATGCGGGGGATGCGCATGGTGTTTGTCAGTCCCGTACGGCGATTTCGATGCCTTCTGTGGCCACTTGGGCCAGGTGGCGGATCTGTTCTTCGGTGATCACGTAAGGGGGCATAAAGTAGACCACGTTGCCCAGTGGGCGCAACAGCGACTGGCGGGTGAGGGCATGCTGGTATACGCGAATGCCGCGCCGCTCCTGCCAGGGGAAGGGCTCTTTGGTGGTCTTGTTCTTTACCATTTCCACCGCCAGGGTCATGCCGTGTTGGCGGATGTCGCCGACGTTGGGGTGGTCCGCCAGATGCGCGACGGAGTCTGCCATACAGGTGCTCAGGCGTTTGTTGTTTTCGATGACGTTGTCATCGCGGAAGATGTCCAGGGTGGCCAGGGCAACGGCGCAGCCGATTGGATTGCCGGTATAGCTGTGGCTGTGCAGGAAGGCTTTCAGGGTTTCGTAATCGTCGTAGAAGGCGTTGTAGACGGTGTCTGTGGTCAACACCACCGACAGTGGCAGGTAGCCGGCAGTCAGGCCCTTCGACAGGCACATGAAGTCCGGAGTGATGCCGGACTGCTCGCAAGCGAACAGGGTACCGGTGCGGCCGAAGCCAACGGCAATTTCGTCGGCGATCAGGTGCACGCCATATTTGTCACAGGCTTCGCGCAGTTTGGTGTGGTAAATCGGGTGGTGCATGCGCATGCCACCGGCGCATTGTATCAGGGGCTCCACCACCACGGCGCAGATTTCCTCGTGCTTTTCGGCCAGAAGTGCGTCCATGGCCTCAAACTGGCGCAGCGCGTATTCCTCGTCGGTTTCGCCGGGCTCCTTGTTGAATGCATCCGGGGAGGGTGCCGTCAGCACTTCCATCAATAACGGTTGATAGGTGTCCTTGTAGAGCGCCACATCACCCAGCGCCAGGGCGCCCAGTGTTTCCCCATGGTAGCTGTTGCTCAGGTTGACGAAGTTCTTCTTGCCGGGTTTGCCGTGGTTCTTCCAGTAATGGAAGCTCATCTTGAGCGCTGCTTCAATCGCAGACGAACCGTTGTCTGCGTAGAAGCACTTGTTGAGGCCTTCAGGAGTCACTTCAATCAGTCGTTCGGACAGGCTGACCACCGGCTCGTGGGTAAACCCCGCCAGGATCACATGTTCCAACTGACCAATCTGCTCCTGAATGGCGGCGTTGATTCGCGGATTCGCATGGCCGAACAGGTTGACCCACCAGGAGCTCACGGCGTCGATGTAGCGGTTGCTCTCGAAGTCCTCCAGCCAGACCCCTTCGCCCCGTTTGATTGGCACCAGGGGCAAGGTGCCTTCGTGGTCTTTCATTTGGGTGCAGGGATGCCATACGGATTTGAGGCCGCGGGCGACGAGGTCTGCGTTGCGCATGATAAATCTCCGTCAGACGGTGGGGTTCTGTCAGGTTCCAACAAAAGGTCGGCTGTTAACCAGTGCGAATATTACAGTTAACAGCGCCTGCTGACCACTATGCCATCCGCCGGTGACCGGCGGGCCAATGTGTGAACGAAACTCACCGCGCACAATCAGGCCATTCTTTTACGGAGGCCTTTATGGAACTGGAATTGAGACATTCATACGATGCTGGCCTGGAACGGGTGCTGGGTTCGTTTTTCGACGAGGCCCATATCCAGGAGAAAAACCAGCGATTGGGTTCGCGCAATGTGCGCATACCGGAGCTGACTCGCGACGACTTGTCCGCAAAGGTGGTGGTGGAGCGGGAAATGATGGCTTCCACCGAAGTGCCCGGCATCCTCGCCAGTTTTCACAAGGAATGGAATCGCGTACGCCAGGAAGAACACTGGTTCCGCAAGGACGACGGTGAATGGCACTGCGAGTTCCGGGTGAAGATCGAAGGCGTGCCGGCGAAGATCAAGGGCAACATGCGCCTGCAAGGCACCGAACAGGCCTGCATCAATTACGTCACGCTTAACGTCTGGTGCGAAGTGCCGCTGCTGGGCAGGAAGATTGCGCGGTTTCTGGCGGATGATTCCCATACCAAGATTGAGAAGGAGTACAGGGTCACCCGCCAGTTGTTGTGAGGTTATCGTAAACGTTATCTGCGATCCGGTCCGCCAAAATAGCGACCAAGCTGCAGGCCCAGATAGCGCGCGTCCCGATCATAACTGTCCAGTTCGGCTCGAATGAACCAGGCTGATTCGAGCGGTCGGTATTGCACCCCGACACCCAGTGAAAACTGCAGTGTCGATTGCTCGTCGTAACCGATTCTGTCGTCGCTGGCGCTGTTCTGAATCAATGATGCACCCGCTTTGACGAAGGCGTTGAACCGATGGCCGGGCTCCCGAAACCAGTAACCGGCCATGAGCGACGGAACCTGGTAGTCGATATGGGCGTCAGGTGTCACCCGCTCCAGTGCAGGGTTGCGGTTGCCGAGACCGGCCTCCCCGAGATCGCTGTAGGACAGTTCCCAGAACCAGTGGGGCGCGAAGTGATGGCCAACCGCTACCTTCCAACCCCAATCAGAGTCGTCGTTGGTACGCCAGCCATTGCTTTCGCCTTCCGGATCTATATGGGTAAGCCCGAGCCCAAGGTTGCCATAAAAACAATCCGAGAACTGTACGTCCTCTTCACCATCGTCATCCGTAACGATTTCATGGCTTGAAGACAGCTGGTATCCGCACTGACCCGCGTCTGCCTGGGAAAGGCCGGGCAGACTGAAGGCCACTGCTGCTGCCAGCAGTGGAAGTGCGTGTCTGTATCCAGAGCGGCGGACCAGCACGAGTGCAAGCAGAGCGGTCAACATCCAGACACCAACGCCTCCGACTCCCCTGACCGCTGTTTCCAATTCGCCGCTATTGTCGAGACGATCAATCTGACCATCACCATCGAAGTCACCTCCTTCAAGGTCATCATTATAACCATCTCCATCGGAGTCAATGTCACGGTAGTCTTCACGTCCGTCGCCGTCAAAATCAATGGGAGACCAGCGACGGGAAGTGTTGCCGTTGATTCCCAGCAGATCCACCATGCCATCGCCGTTACTGTCTACCTGACGGATATCGACGCCTTTGTCAGCTGCTTCCACCAGGTCAACAATGCCGTCGTTGTCCGAATCGAGATCCTGGAAGTCGGCTACGCCATCGGAATCTGAATCGATGGGCAGGAAATCCACGGCAACACCATCGTCCAGACCATTCAGGTCAGCGTCGAGAAACAGGTCAATATAGGTGTCGGAGTCTGAATCCAGACGCCCTTGGTTGGCTTCAAGAACATCGCTGATGCCATCATTATCGCTGTCCGGGTCAAGGCTGTCCGGCAGATTATCGCCGTCGGTATCGATGAGACCGCTACCTTCTGCCACGTCAGGAATGCCATCGTTGTCGTCGTCCAGGTCAGCACGGTTGTTGATCCCATCCAGATCGTAGTCTTCCAGCGAGCCGAACCCGAAGTCGCTTTCGTCGACGATGTCGGCGATACCGTCACCATCCCGGTCAGCGGTATCGTCGACCAGGCCATCATTGTCGGCGTCGACAGTGGCGGCGTCATCGCGATTGCTGACATCGAAGGGACCGCTGCCGTCGTTGGCCGGG
>PBRG01000192.1 GCA_002726615.1 Marinobacter sp. | reverse complement strand
CTGGAAGACCCGGAACTGTCGGTACGCTGCGCCCGTTGCCTGTACCAGCGCGGACACTTCAAACCGGCACTGAAGTTACTGCAGGATTTCCACAAGCGCTTCCCGGACAGCGAGGAACTGGCTCCAGCCTATCTGCTGGTCGCCCAGGCGCTGGCGAATGGTCTGGGGCAGTGGGAAAAAGCCTCGGCGTTCCTGAATTTCGTCAAGAAGCGATGCCTGAACCATCCCCTGCACCAGCAGGTCGATGTGTACCTGCAGCAGGTTGAGAAGCGGGAGCCTTTGAAGGGGCCCAAGGCTTCGTTTGCGCTTCAGGAGTAAGGCCAAATGTTGGGCAGGCTTTCCAAAACACGCTGTGAATACATCCCTGTACGCTCGGCTCCGCCATCCATGGCTACGCACGGTTTTGGAAAGCCTGCCCAACACTCGGCCGTCAAACCGTGAGTTAGCCTTCTTGTAACAACTGCCTGTAGTGGCGAGCTTTTGGCGTCATCTGGCGCTTTTCGAACTCTTCTGCCAGCAAACGGCAGGCTTCGCTAGCCAGGAGTTGGTCACCAGCGCTGCGCAGGCGTTCGAAAGCTTTCTCCGCGGCTTTCAAATCGTCATTTCGAAGGCAGGTGAACAACACCCGGTTGTGATCCTCGGCGTCAAGCGGGGCGTGCCCCTCTCCCTTGCCCAGATATTCCTGCCAGATTTCGACCATTCGCTCCGGCTGGCGACGGCTGAGGGATTCGTTCATCAATGCCTGCGTTCGCTCGCGGTATTGCGGAAGATCCGGGCGCAGTTTCGCCAGCTGGTAAAGGTGCTCCAACAGGATGGTGCGTTCCGGATAGTGCTCTCTCAGCGCCTCGAACTGGTGCCGGGCCAGGTCGAAATCCATGCGCCCGAGGCTGGCCATGGCCTGGCTGTAGCCGGTGGTGAAACGCTCGTCCTGCTCATCTTCCTCTGGCTCGAAAAATTCTTCCTTTACCTGCAACCAGCTCTTACCCAGAAGCCAGACCATGCCGGCGCCAGCCACCAGGCCACCCGCGTGAGCCATGTAGGCAATGCCGGTGGCCCCGGCGAACCAGTAATCGTAGATTTCCTTGCCGAGCCACACTGGCAGGATCGCCAAGGCCGGGGCCCGAAAATAATTGAAGTACACACCCACGAAATAGAAGAAGCGGATTCTCTGCAGCCCGTAGATGGCCACGTACATGCCCATGAGCCCGGAGATGGACCCGGATGCACCCACCAGCGGTATGTGACTGCCCATGGAAAACGCGGTGAACACCACACCCGACAGAGCACCACACAACAGGTATGCCAGCAGGAAACGCCCTGGCCCCAAGGCCTTTTCGACGGTAAACCCCAGCAGGAACAGGAACACCAGGTTGCCAATAATGTGCCCCCAACCGCCGTGGAGGAACTGGTAGGTAATCAGCGTGTAGAGAGAAAATTCCGCTGGCACCAGCCCAAGCTGATTGGCGCTGAGCCTATCCATTAGTCGGGTCTGAATACCCCCACGCTGCTCCAGCCACAGGCGGCGCTCGGCCGGCGCCCAGAGCCTGTCCCGGTTCTGCAGCATGTACTGGTAAAACTCACGGTCCGCCAGCAGACTGTAGGCAATCCACAAGTCCCCGCCCTCTTCCTGCAGTTGCTGGAAGTTCTGCAGGTCGTAGACCCGATTCTGATTGTCTTCAAACTCGATCTGGCGTTCGAGGTAGTCCTCATATACCGGGGCTTCCAGCGACTTCAGATCCGATTCAAGATACTGCTCAACAGCTTCCTCAATCAGCCGGTTGTCGTCGCCCTGGTAAAAGAAGAATACCAGCAGACACGTCGTGATCAGCCCGAGGGTAACCCAGGGTGGGCGCTTCCAGTTCACGGTGTTTTCGGCGGGGATAATCAGCATGGGCCGTCACAATTCATCATAATTTGTCCCTGAAGATGTGCTTTTTACCACAGCATGGTCAGTTTTTCGCGTTGTAATGACTCCTGAAGCGATTTAGCCGGCCACGGGCAAAACAAACTGTGCGTGGCACCACAAACAGGCTACTCTGCGGTTGTCACACGATGGTCATACAAATGACATTCAATCAGGGCAGCCGCAAAGGGGCGAATCGCACGATGCTCGAAACGAGCACGAAGTATGGGTTTCGACCAATCGCCAATTGCCGTTGTTCCGGCCACAGCCAATAGTTGCCAGGACAACAAGAAAAACAGGACGTGCAACCAAGGAAACTGCCATGACTGTACTCATACTGGACAACCCGGATCTACTTGCCAGAGCGGCCATCGAATCAGGCTTGCCAATGCCCTCACTGGCATCGGACGACACACCCCGCAAACCACACCGGTTGCGGTTCCACTACGGCTTCAACAAGCATCGTCTGGAGGAGCAGGACCTGGCCATCCTGCGCCAGCACGCGCTTTACCTGAGACACAACCCAGGTGTCACCGTGCGGATCCATGGTCATGCCGATAATTTCGGCGTTAGTGAATACAACCATTTCCTGTCCCGCCTGCGGGCCAGCAGCGCGGCCAAACTGCTGATTCGCGAGGGCGTCAGGGAAAGCCAGATTCTGGTGAGCGGTTGGGGCAGTGATCGCCCGCTGGCGCGCCCGGAAGACCGCGCCGCCAACCGCCGGCTGGAACTGGAATACGTCACCATGGAAATGGCACGGGCGCTCTAGGAGCCCGGCCTTACAAACAAAAGATCCGGGGGCCGCGTCGCCCCCGCGGGAGACTCAGCCGTAGACCTGGAATACGTTCCAGAGCAGCAATATGGCAATGGCCAGGATACCAACCCAGGTCAACAGAATACCTGTCATACGGGCAATATGGGGGCCACCCCGGCCATTGATCATGCCGAAGGCATGCAACACACGCCCCACCACAAAGGCCATCCCGGTCCAGTACACCAGCCCGCTGGGAACACCGTTCAACTCGGCAATCGCAAGCATCACCAGCCCCAGGGGGGCATATTCCACCAGATTCGCCTGGGCGCGGACAGCCGCCTCGAAGTCCCGGTCGTCGGTGACACCCAGGCTCTTTTTATATTTCAGGCGGAAACGGGAAACCATCCCCGACAACACCAGCAACAGCAGCCCGAGAACGGCTGCAAAAACGGCAGAGACAGGTACGATCATAATCAGGCCTTCTTGATCGCGCTGACAACCGCCAGCAGCAACACGGCACCCACTGTGGCGGTAACCAGTTCACCGATGGCGCCCTGCGCAGCCAGGCCCAGAAGGCGGAAAACGAAACCGCCCAGAACGGACCCGACAATACCGATACCGATGTTAGCCAATACGCCGAAGCCTCGGCCCTTCATGATCAGGCCGGCAAGCCAACCGGCCACACCACCAATAATCAGGAACAGAATCAGATTCATTGCATGCATCTCCGAGCAGCGAAACAGTCCCCGAAAGACTGCCCTGTTTTACCCGGCGCTTCAAGCACTTCCGCAAAGAGGCAGGCGGTTTCGTGGGACACGTTCAGGCGGTTGGTTCGAGGTCTGCGATGGCCGCTTCCATTTGCTGGCGGCATTGGGCCATCAACTGCGGAATATCCGCAACCGTAAGCCCGGCGGTTTCAATAGGTGGAAGCACCCGAATAGCCACCGGTTCGCGACGACCAGACCACCCCAGGGTACGATCATAGTATTGGCTGGCGCAGACCATAGTGATAGGGGCACCAGAGGCGATGGCGGCGTGAAAAGCCCCTTTCTTGAAGGATTGCAGGCCCCGGCCGCGGCTGCGGGTGCCCTCCGGAAAGACCCAGAGGCTCTTGCGGTCACGGCTGATCGCCTCGCTGGTCGCCTGCATCACGGCAACAGCCTTGTGGGAGCGCCCCCGGTTGAGGATGACATTGCCTCCGAGCCAGAACACCTGGCCAAAAAACGGGATCCATATCAGAGATGATTTGCCCACTGTGACCGTGCGGGGCGGTAGCAAGTCCCCCATCACGAACAGATCATCGTTGTGCTGGTGATTGGCAATAACGACTGTGGGCCGGTCCTGCGGCATGTTGTCGGCCCCTTCCAGGGGGCGTTCCATACCCAGGAGAAAACGACCGACGCGGGCAATCGCTTGTGCCAGCAAGCGGTTGTTGTCCGGATTAAATGGCCGGGCGACATACAGAACCAGTGCGAGCAGACAGATGACCGGCACCATCAGCCAGGCCAACAGCTTTCTTGGCATTCCCATTGAAGACAACCCTGATGCAATTTTTTGGCGCACAAGTGTACGCCAAAATCAGGTTCCGGCAACAGCCTCCCGGGCCAGGGCGTTATCGGCTTTATCGGCCGTCACCAGTGACTCGGCTGTGGCCTCCACCACATAGCGTAGCGGACCATTGTTCTGCAGGCCATCAAAGGGATAACAGGTCACCAGCAACAGCGAATCCCTGGGCAATTGTGCGGTATTGATCTGCTCGTGCCGGCTATCGACAACGCGAATACGATCCACCCTGAATGAACGCCAGTCACCATCGCGACTCTGCAGTTTTACCCGGCTGCCGGTTTCCAGATGTTGTAGCCCCCGGAAATGCGTATCACGGTGACCGGCAATCACCACCGGCCCCGCCCGGCCGTCGTTCCCCACCACCTGCCCCGGCCCGAAAGCCAGGCTTTCGCCGTGCACGCCATCCAGTACGATCAGTGACTGGCCGGTTTCAGGCACCATCAAACGGGCCACTGGCCATGTGTCTGCCCAGGGCCAGGGCCGGGTTTCCTGCTGCCGAGCCTGGCTCTCGGCCCAGGCCAGTTCCAGAAGCTCCTGCGCCACCAGCGCCTTGAACGGAATCCACAGGCCAACCGCCAAGACAGTCGCGAACGTCGTCGCCAACAGCAGAATCAATCGGTTCATGGGTATACCCTCCGCTTCAGGAGCGTGATTGCAGCCGAGAACATCAGCCCAATCAGGCCAATGGCGATCAGCAGGGGAGACATGGTTGCGGTCTGGGGGTATCGCAACATGGTGCCCTGGCTCCCGGCGGGCAGCAGCGTGGGCACACTGTCGGTTTCCAGCGTCTCCTGCGACGGCCTGGACGGGGTTTTGTCCTGAGCCAGGAAGCTGGTGTACTTTGTCATCAGCTGATGTTCCAGCCCCAGACGGGTCACCTGCTGGCGCGCGTCGTCATCAATCTGGCCAGTCAGCCCACTGTCCATCAGACTATCGATTTTCTGTTTTGCCCAGTGACGGTGCAGTCCCCTGCCGTTGGCGGCCCGTTCGAGGCTTAGCGACTGTTGCCATTGACTGCCATCCGGAAGACGCCCGGAAACCTCGAGTGCGCCCTCTGCCGGCAGGCCACGCACAACCTGCACCATGGGCTCTCCCTTGAACAGATCGCCAATTCGGCCAGGGAAGGCTTCGGTTGCAGCGGCCTCGCCTGGCCAACTCACGTCAATATCGGTCAACACCGGCGCCTCCATCTTACCGAACAGCTCGTCCAGCGGGCGCGCCACATCCGACAGGTCACTGATGGCGGTGTAGGTACCGCGGCCATAGCGTGCAGCTTCACGCATGAAGTGCATGTTGGGGGCAGAACCGATGCCCACGGTGAACAGCCGGCTGCTGCCCAGCCCATCACGAATTTTCCCGAAGAGCGCGCTTTCATTACCCACAGCGCCATCGGTAATAAACACCACCTGCCTGACCCTGGCGCGGGACTCCTCGCCACGATCACCGTTCGTCTCGAGTGCGGCATCCAGTGCCGGAGCCATCTCGGTACCACCATCGGCGTTCAACCCTTTCACGTATCGACGTGCCCGGGCAATGTTGTTGCCACTGGCGGGCACCGATTCCATAAACAGTGAGTGGGTCTGACTGTTGAACTGGATAACGTTGAAGCGATCATCGGCATCGAGTGTGCCCAGCCCTCGCAACAACGCCTGCCGGGCCTGTCGGATCGACTCGCCGGCCATGGAGCCGGAGGTGTCGATCACGAACACCAGCTCCCGTGGCAGACTCTGATTGCCATTGAGGCCGGGCACCACCAACGCCAGCAGGTAGCCCTTACCCTGCCACTGTTCCTGGAACACGGCGGCCGCGGGCTCCATCCCCCGGGCCGGCGCCCAGCGCACGATCAGGTCGCGATCCATCAGCACGGCCCGGGATTCCGGCGCCACCTCCACGGTGTTGCCATTCCAGGTACTGGTCACACGATGACTGGGGCTCGACACACGGCTTACCGGCAGGCCAGCATTGATTTCCAGGGCAATGGTTGCGCGATGGCTATCCGGACCCACATCTTCTGGCCGCACCGTAAAAGGGCTGATCTGGTCGGCGTCCGACACTTCCGTGGTGGGCGTGGCCCAACCGCCGGACCATTGCGCGGGCTCATTGTCCAGTGCCTGGCCAGGTATGTAGCGGGGTGTCAACGTGGTGGGCAGGCGCAGTTCGAACTCACCGGACTGGTAACGCACCGCCTGCTGGTAGTTGAGTTCAACGGTGATGGTTTCACCGGGGGGAATGTTCGCCATACGGGTGGTGAACAGGTTGGGCCGTTGCTGGTCCACACGGGCCACCTTGCGGCCCTCCTCCTTCGCCTTGGTGTACTGGCGTTTGGCGTCCTGTTTTTCGTGGATCTCGCCCACGATTACCCGCTCACCGGCGGTCATGGTCATGCCGTACACGCTCGCATTGTCCGGCAGCGGAAACACGAACACGCCTTCCCGCCACTGCTGGCTGGTATTACGGAAGCTCTGACGCAAGCGGGTGTCGGCAATCAAGCCGCTGACGGTTACGTTGTAGTCTGTGTTCAGCAGGGTTGCCGAGCCCAGGCGCTGGCCGGCATCATCGACAAAATGAAACTCACCGGCGCCTTCGCGTCCGGTTTCGGAGGCCTCCGCGTACACCGGGTGCACAAACAGGAAAAGCAGCACAGCCAGCCACAGGGAAATGCCCTCCAGCCAGCGTCGCAGCCGGGGAGAGACCTTGCTCCCTGTCAGACTACCAGTAATCTGCCGCCCACCATTCGGGGCGGTTGGTGAATAGGGTCCCAGGTTGGTCAACAGCATTGTTTCGCTTCCTTGTATCACTGTGGTTGAAAAAGCACGCCTGGTGGCAACTGCCGACTATTTCAGCCCATGGAAGCGGCGATCCGGTGCCACAATCTGGCGATCCGGCGGTGAAAAAATGATGAATTGTGGCAAACCCTCTGCTTTACCTTGTTCTGGTCACAGGCCATGGTTAAATAGGAACCCGTATTAACAGGGGAATGGTTGCAGGCTATGAAGCGACACATCGTGCTGATTGAAGATGAACCCGCCATCCGGGAGAACTACCGTGACGCCTTCGAACGCCGGGGATACCGGGTGTCTGCCTATGGTGACCGCACCAGTGCTTTCCAGGTGTTGCGCACCGCCCTGCCGGACCTGGCCATCATCGACGTGGGACTGGGCGATGAGCCTGAAGGTGGCTTTACCCTGTGCCAGGACCTGCGCAGCCTGTCCAAAACCCTGCCGATCATTTTCCTGACCGCCCGGGACAGCGACATCGATTCCGTTCACGGCCTGCGACTGGGTGCCGATGACTATGTCACCAAGGACATGAGCATGGACCACCTGCTGGCCCGGGTTACCGCTCTACTGCGCCGGGCAGATGCCTGGGCCGAAGCCCTGAAGCAACCGGATGAAGTGGTGCACAGGGGCCGCCTGGCATTGAATGTGGATCGCATGACGGCAGAATGGAATGACCAGCCCATCGATCTGACGGTGACCGAGTTCTGGATGCTGCATTCCCTGGTTCAGCACCCGGGCCACGTGCGCAGCCGCGACCAGCTGATGGAAGCCGCCAGCACGGTACTGGACGACAATACGGTGACGTCCCATATCAAACGTATACGCCGCAAGTTCCTGCAGATCGACGACGCCTTTGATGGCATCCACACCGCCTACGGCATGGGCTACCGCTGGAATGCCCATGAGGCCTGAGTTTTGACCCTTAAGCGCCAACTCTTCATTGCCAGCTTACTGATGCTGCTGATTCCCTGGGCGGGGCTGCAGTTCGTGCTGGAGCTGGACCAGGCCCTGCGCGACCAGGCCGCCCGTCAGTTGCAGAGCCAGGCCGGACGTACGGCCGGTTTTGCAGCGGAACAGCTTGCCGAGACCCCAACGGTCGCCACGGGCACCAGCGTTATCTACGCCGACCTCCTGTCCCGCAGCCCGAATCTGGATGGCTACGGCGACGACTGGCCCGGGTACGACGAGGAAGAATCCCGGCAACAGTGGCAAGGCACACAACGGGTCATCGACAAAGACGGACCCGAGGTATCCTGGCAGGCAGCCGTCGATCAAACCCATCTCTACCTTCTGATTCGTGTCAGTGGCAGAACCGCTGACTTCTTCAACCCCGGCAACCCCCGCCAAGCTCATGACCAGATCCAACTCCAGGTTATCGACAAGAAACAGACAACCCGTCGCCTGATTCGCACTCAGGCACCAGGGGCGATCAACGCCATAGATCCGGAGCGCGAAGGGGCAACCGACTATCGCATCAGCGGCTACTGGCAGGCGGTCAGCAACGGCTACCAGGCTGAATTGAGATTGCCGCGACCGGCTCCCTCGTCCCGCCTTGGCTTCCAGGTGACATGGCCTGCGGAAAGGCTTGAAAACAGCGGTGAAGAACGCGTCTCTGCCGGCCCCACCTCGGCCCAGATCGTCACCCGAATGCCACAACTCGAAAACCGACTTGCGGCTATGATTGCTCCCGGCCAGGGCACCTGGGTTCTGGAGCCGGACGGCTGGGTAATCGCTCGCCAGACCCGCAACTCCGAAACCGATGAGCCCGAATTCGACAGCCTTAGCCCCCTGCAGATCCTGGAACGCATCAGCCTGAACGGCCTGCGGGCACTGGTGAGTTTTTATCAGCCTGAGCCTTCACGCCTGAATGCGGAAACCCATCGCATGGACGCCGGGGAATTGCCATCACAGGGGCTGGTTCGACACCGGGACGGCGACACCTACATGCTGGTGAAACAATCGTTGAGTGATGGCCGGATGCTGGTGCTGGAGGAATCGCTGGACCAATTGCTCGCGCTGTCCGGCAGCACCCTTGGCTCGGTCATTTCCCGCAGCGTGCTATTGATTGTCGGCCTGATGCTGGTTCTGCTGGGTTACGCCAGTTGGCTGTCCTGGCGCATTACCCGGCTGCAGCGGGCGGTCAGTGCGAGTGTTGACGACGACGGCCGTGTGTTGGGCACCCTGCCACCCGCAAAAGCGAAGGACGAGCTGGGCGACCTGTCACGGCAATTCAGCCAAATGGTGGACCGTCTGCAGGGCTACACAGACTATCTGGAAAGCTTCTCCCGGCGCCTGTCCCACGAACTGAAAACCCCCGTGGCGGTGGTGCGTTCTTCCCTGGAGAATCTGGGGCAAACCACAGACCCGGCTGATCAGGCCAGTTACATCGAGCGAGCCCGCTCCGCCACCGACCGCCTCAGCCAGATACTGCAAGGGATGAGCGAGGCAGCCCGGCTGGAGCAAAGCTTTGACCACGCCGAAAAGGAAACCTTTGACCTGGCCGAAGTCGCCTCCCAAACCACCCTCGCCTACCAGGAACTGGACCCCGATCACCGCATTCACTACATCGGACCGGCCAACGGTTGTCGGTGCCACGGTTCCCCGGAACTGCTGGTGCAGCTTCTGGACAAGCTGGTGGACAATGCACGGGATTTCACACCAGCGCAGGGAAACATTGAAGTACGGCTAACGCAGAACGCCCGACAACTGGAACTGAGTGTATTCAACGAGGGCTCTTCTCTGCCGGAGAACCTCGCCAGTGATATTTTCAGCCCCTTCGTATCCGTGCGGACCGGCCAGCAGGAAGGGCATCTGGGCCAGGGCCTGTTGATCGTCCGACTGATTGCCGAGCACCACAACGGCCAGGTGATGGCCAGCAATGATCTGGGTGGCGTGCGCTTTTCGGTGATGTTGCCATCGCGCCCCCGACCAGAGTCTTAAGCCACAAGTCGTCTTTCGGAAGCACCCGCGAGCCTTTATTGTTCCGCTATAGGTCAACCAATCGCCGTCAAAGGACCAAGTCTTGAACCCGCCGCTCAAACAGCTGGACCTGCACCCTCTCCGGGAAGAACTCTACAACGAACTCCATTCCCGGCCGTTCCACGTGCTGCCATGCCCGGCGCAGGTTACCCATATTGCCCTGCTGACCACCCCGGAGCAGCGGGCCGTCCAGTTCCGACACTGGCAAGACCTGCATATCATGCTGGGACAACCCGAGCCGTTGGAGGACGTCAGCTGCTACGAGGCCA
The DNA here is from genome assembly GCA_002726615.1 of Marinobacter sp. GTDB lineage: Bacteria > Pseudomonadota > Gammaproteobacteria > Pseudomonadales > Oleiphilaceae > Marinobacter. The sequence goes on along the minus strand of PBRG01000192.1, from coordinate 31,955 downwards.
CCTTTGGCTCCCTGCGTATCCGGCGTGAAATGCACATGGAGTTTGCTTCCTATACCTTTATCAATCTGGGTATTGGGAATAACCATCACCCCTTCCAGGACACCGGTATCTCGTTGCTGCCCAAAGGCTGGCTGGAAAAGCTCACCGGTACGGTGGTGGCGGCGTTTCATATTGACCTGCAACAAGCCTCGAACGGCCCGGAAACCGACCTGGCGCAGATTCGCCACTGGTTCGAGGGAGAACGGCTGGTGGGCAGTAGCCCCTGGGAAGGGAAGGCCCGGGTGTGGGGCACCTTCCGGCTTCACAGCGATGGGTTTGGCCGTTTCATGGTCCTCAACCGGGACATGTCCGACAGCCAGCTCGGCCGACTGACCCAGCGCCTGATGGAGATCGAGACCTATCGCCTGATGTCATTACTGGCACTGCCACTGGCACGGGAAATGACACCCTCGCTGAACGACATGGACCAACAGCTGGCGTTGATTACGCAGTCCCTGGCGGACAACCAGGACATCGATGAACGTGAGGTACTGGCGGATCTGACCAACATCGCGGCCCGCATCGAAGCCTTTCGCGCCCACGCCACCTTTCGCTTCTCAGCCACACGGGCCTATCACCAGCTTGTGCTGACCCGGCTGGAGGAACTGCGTGAAGACGAGCTGTCGGGGCACCTTACCGTCACCGAATTCATGACTCGCCGGCTGACACCGGCGGTAGAAACCTGCGAATCGGTAAAGGAGCGCCTGGAGGACCTGTCGCGCAGGGTTGACCGGGCTTCGGACATGGTTCGTACGCGGGTGGAACTGGCGATCCAGAGCCAGAACCAACAGTTGTTAAGCTCCATGGACCGGCGCTCAAAAATCCAGTTGATGATGCAGCACACGGTGGAAGGGTTTTCCGTGGTGGTCATCAGCTATTACCTGCTGGCACTGTTGAAACTGGCGCTGGAGTCCGCCGATGACGCCGGATTCGACGTCAACACCTCGCTGGTTCTAGGCATTGCCATCCCGGTGGTGCTGGGACTGGTGTTCATCGGCGTACGGATGATCCACCACCGGTTCATCAGGTTGGCGCGGCGACAGTAACCGGCTGCCTACTGACCAAAGGCGTCCGGGTCGCCGGCAAACTGGCGGTAGAATTGCTGCGCCGTGCGGCCGTTACGGGCACCCCGGCTGGTGGCAAAGCGAATGGCCTCAAGATGCAACGCCTCACGATCACCCACGTGTGGAAACAGGGCATCAATGGCCTGCAGATAGACATCCTGGGGAAAGCTGTAGAACGACAACTGCAGGCCAAACCGGTCCGCCAGGGAGACCTGTTCCTCGATCGCCTCGGCCGGGTGGAGTTCACCTCCGCGCATCTCGCTTTTCAGGTTATCGTCCATGAATTCCGGCATCAGGTGCCGGCGGTTAGACGTGGCGTACACCCTGACGTTCTCAGGCGGCAGCTCCAGCGAGCCTTCCAGCACACTCTTCAACGCCTTGTAACCAGACTCTCCCACTTCAAAGGAAAGGTCGTCGCAGAAGATCACGAACCGCCAGGGCAATTCAGCGATGTCGTCGACGATTTCCGGGAGGTTCACCAGATCGTCCTTGTCCACTTCGATCATCCGCAGCCCGCGCTGCAGGTAGCGGTTAAGCAGTGCCTTTATCAGCGATGATTTGCCGGTGCCCCGGGCTCCCCAGAGCAGCGTATTGTTCGAGGGTTCACCGGCCAGGAAGCGCTCAGTATTGCGGGCCAGGGCCATCTGCTGTCGCTCGATGCCGGTCAGGTCGGCCCAACCCACCGGGTCAAGCCGCCGAATGGCCCGCAGCCCCTGACGATGGCGGCGCCACACGGCGGCGGGCGTCTCCGCCCAGTTGATGGCGTGATCTGTCGACATAACACCTATTTCCTGTTCCGCGTTTATCACGAATATGAAACACTGGAGCCCACTACCGGACACACCTCAAAAAGGAGACTTTACCGCAAATGGCCGTTAAATCCGTCGCTCTTGTCGCCCACGATAACAAGAAGAGAGAACTGGTGGACTGGGTTGCCGACAACCAGACCCGCTTTGCCTCCCTCCGACTCTACGCCTCCGGCACCACTGGCCGGTTGCTCAAGGAAAATCTGGGCCGGGACGACATCCATTGCCTGCTCAGTGGCCCGCTCGGGGGCGATCAGCAAATTGGCGCCAAGATCGCGGAAGGGGAAATTGACCTGCTGGTGTTCTTCTGGGACCCGCTGGAGCCCCAACCCCACGACCCGGACATCAAGGCCCTGCTGCGCATCGCCGCGCTGTGGAACATTCCCGTCGCCTGCAACCGGGCCACCGCCGAGTTCATACTGACGTCCGCCTATATGACGGATGATCAACACCAACCGCAACGGCCGGATTTCTCAAGCTACACCGGCCGCTCCGTCAACTGAGCGGCTTTCTGGCCAGGAACACCGTGTTAGTGGACTCCCGATTCTGGAATGGGTTGTAGAACGACACTACCTTCGCGTCCACATCCGTAAACAGCGTTTCCAACACGTCCATGAACGGTTCGTCCGGCGGGTCGTTGGACCACATGGCGAAGACGCCGCCAGGGCGCAGGTGGGCCGCCATTTTGCCTAAACTTTCGGCGTTGTAAAAACTGGCATTGGACTCGTTCAGGAGGGCTCTGGGGGAATGATCAATGTCCAGCAGGATGGCGTCAAACACCTTGCCCGACGTTTCGGTATCGAAACCTGATTCCGATACCGCCAGATCAAAGAAACTGCCCAGTACATAGCGGCAGCGCGGGTCAGCATTCAACACTTTACCCAACGGAACCTTTTCCTGCTGGTGCCAGTGGATGACCGTGTCGAGGGCATCCACAACCAGCAGCTCGCTCACCCGCTCGTGCTTGAGCGCCGCTTCCGCGGTGTAGCCCAGCCCTAAGCCGCCGACCACCACCTTCAACTGTTCGCCCTCCACCGCATTCAGGCCCAGGTCCGCCAGGGCGACTTCCGCGTCCACGAACATACTGGACATGAGGAACTCTTCACCCAGCTTCACCTCGTAGATATCCCGGTCACCCAACGCAGGAATCCGACGACGGCGAAGCGTGATCTCTCCCAACGATGAAGGTTGGCTGTCGATCTGTTCAAACAAAAGGCCCATGGTCGTTCCCGTAACTTACTGATGTCGTGACATCCTACCATCACACACTGGCAATGGCAGGCCACAAATCAGCTCATCATTGGGCAACCAACCCGCCAACGACTACACTCATTAACTAATCACCACAGAATTGTGAATCACCCGATGAGCGCTGTAATTGCCGGGCCAAAGCCATCACTGATCACACTGCTTGCTAGCATTTACGGTGTACTCGCGCTCACCTTACTGTCGACGTTCGCCTGGCCCACTCCCGTCTCCGTTGGCATCGTGGCCGACAACAAACCGTACACGTCTATGGTGGGCCGCACAGCATCCGGCTTTTCGATCGATATTGTCCGCGAAGTGGCCCGTCAGTCAGGGTTGGACATTGAGTTTCGGGCAGGCACCTGGCCAGAAGTGTTCGGTGCATTTGAGCGCGGCGACATCGACGTCATTGAAGGGATCTCCTACAACGACGACCGCGCCAGGACCATACAGTTTACCGAGCCGTACCACATTCGCCAGATGCACCTGATGCATGACACGGCCAACCCGCTCAAAAACATCGATTCCCTGAAATCCCTCAATAACTACCGTATTGGCGTTGTGCGTGACGTCTATTTCCGCGATGCCCTTAAAACGGCGGGCGTGTCACTGGTCACCTACGATTCCATTCCCGGTCTGATCCGGGCACTGGCCTTCGGCTGGGTGGACGGCATCATCGGTCCGGAACTGACCCTGGATTACTACGCTAACCAGGCCGGTTTCCGGTTTCTGGAAATTGCTGGCCCCGCACCATTGGGAGAATGGTCGAAAGAAGACTTTCGGCTTGGTGTTCTGAAAGAAAACGACGAGCTCTTTAAAGTGGTCAGCGGCGGCCTGGCTGCCATACCCGATGAGCGCATCAAGGAACTGTTCAACCGGTGGCAGGAGTACGGCGGGACCAGCGTTGCTGAATCGTCGGATTTTACCCTGAGTGACGCCCATCAGCGCTATATCAGTGAGGCCGGTCCGGTACGGGTGGGCTTTATGAGTGACTATGCGCCCTTCAGCTTTCACGACGCAGATGCGCTGCAAGGACTGTCCGTCGACGTGCTGAACCGGATATCGGATCTGACCGGGCTGCAGATTATACCGGTCCCGGGACAATGGTCGGAACTGTACCCCCGGTTTCTGAATCGTGACATCGATATCATGGCCAATATCTCGAAAACCGAAGAGCGTGAGGCGTTCACTCGGTTCACCCGTCCCTACCACATCATTCCCAACGTCGCCTTCACGCTGGACAAGAACCTGCTATTCAACTCACTGGCAGACTTGCAGGGACTAAAGGTCGCTATTGGCTCAGGCATCTACTATGAGGGGGCCCTTCGTGAGGCATTGGGCGACAATGTGTTCTCTTTCACGGCGCAGCAGGCCATGTTCCAGGCCCTGGCAGAGGGCTCCGTCGATGTTGCGTTGGCAGCCCTGCCTAATGGTAACTATTGGGTGAGGGAACTTCGCATTGCCGGAGTGGATATTGCCGGTGAAATGACCCTTGATGGAATGCCGGGAGAAGACCTGCGCTTTGGGGTGCGTCCCGCGCTTGAGCCGCTCGCCTTCATTATGGACGCGGCGTTGGGCGCTATCAGCCAAACGGAGATGCGCACTATCGAGAATCGCTGGCTCGGCACCTCTACCCGTCGTAACCAGCCGCCCGGCACGGGTCCGTTAACGTTCTCCGACGCCGAACAGGCTTGGCTGGCCGATCGAAACCGAAGACTGACCATCTGCGTGGATCCTGACTGGCTTCCTCTGGAGGGGCTCAGCGAGGACAATAAACACCTCGGAATTTCCGCCGACATCTTCGCCCTGTTTACCGAGCGTTCCAATATCAAGTTCACTCCTCTTCCCGTAGATAGCTGGGCCGAGTCCACCAAGGCCGTCAAAGAGCGCCGATGCGATCTACTGCCCATGGCCATGGAAACACCGGAGCTGCTGGAATACCTGAGTTTCACAGAACCCTATATCCAGATTCCCAGCGTGCTATTGGGGCGTGTGGAAGCCCCCTATATCAATACACTGGATGATATATCGGACCAGCCGGTCGGCGTAGTGAAGGACTACGCTTTTCTGGAACTGCTGAGAACAACCAACCCCCACCTCAATCTGGTGGAAGTACCCAGCGAAAAAACCGGACTGCGCATGGTTCAGGAACGGAAGCTGGCAGGGTATCTTGGCACTTTGTCCACAGCCAGCTACAACATGCAGGAGCTCGGCCTGGCGGACCTGAAAGTGCTCGGACGGATTCCCGCAGACTGGACCCCGGGAGTCGCCACTCGGAATGACCAGCCCGAGCTGCTCAACATCATGCAAAAGTTGGTGTCCAGCCTGACGGACGAAGAACGTAAAAGCGTTGAACAGCAATGGGCAGGCTTACTGGAACCGACCGTCGACTACACCCTGATGTTCCAGCTCACTGTGGGTGCCGTGGTGCTTGTGGGGCTGTTGTGCTACTGGAATCGAAAACTCGGTCGTCTGAATCGGGAACTGGCTGCGGCAAATGACCGTCTTGCGCATCTCAGCGTCACTGACGACCTGACACAAATCGGCAATCGCAGCTATTTCGACCGTGAGTTCAGCAAGAGCTTCCACTGGTGTCAGAGGCACGGGGCCGGGTTTGCAGTGGCGATGGTGGATGCGGACCATTTCAAGGAAATCAATGACACCTACGGCCACGACGCGGGAGACCGATGTCTGGTGGCGCTGGCGGATACCATGCGCACCCACTTTCGGCGTGACACCGACCGCCTTACCCGGTTCGGCGGTGAGGAGTTTGTCATGTTCACCAGCTTCAGCGACCGTGAGGAATTGGTTTCACGCCTGGAAGGATTCCGCGAGGGCCTGGCCGGGCAAACCACCTGCTGCAACGACGAGCAGATTCGCTTTACCGTGAGCATCGGCCTGGCCACTGGCACGCCAGGCAAAGACACGGTGCCAGCGGAATTCCTTCGCCTGGCTGACAAGGCGCTGTATCTCGCCAAGCAAAACGGCCGCAACCGTCTGGAAGCACTGACCATCGAAAGCCCCGCAGAAGATCAGGCAGCCAGGCAGGGCTAGCTGATGCTATCCTTTTGCGACTGGGAAAACGCAAAGGAGACGACACCATGGCTAAGATCTACGAAGACAACTCGCTGTCGATTGGCAATACACCGCTGGTCAAGCTTAATCGAGTCAACGAAGGGGCCACCATCTGGGCCAAGATTGAGGGCCGCAACCCGGCCTATTCCGTAAAATGCCGGATCGGCTCTGCCATGATCTGGGACGCGGAAAAACGTGGTGCTCTCAAGCCCGGCATGACTATTGTGGAGCCCACCAGCGGCAACACCGGCATCGCGCTGGCTTTCGTGGCCGCCGCGCGAGGCTACAAACTGAAACTGACCATGCCGTCATCCATGAGCCTGGAACGCCGCAAAGTACTGAAGGCCATGGGGGCGGAACTGGTGCTTACGGAGCCGGCAAAGGGTATGAAAGGTGCCATCGCCAAAGCCGAGGAAATCGTTGCTGAAGACCCGGATAACTGCTTCATGCCACAGCAGTTCGAGAACCCGGCCAACCCCCGTATCCACGAAGACACCACTGGCCCCGAAATCTGGAACGACACCGACGGCGCGATAGACATCTTCGTGTCCGGGGTTGGAACCGGCGGCACCCTAACCGGCGTTACCCGCTACATCCGCAACACCAAAGGCAAGGCCATTACCACCGTTGCCGTAGAGCCGGAAGACTCACCAATCATCAGCCAGGCCCGCAGTGGCCAGGACCAGACGCCAGCGCCCCACAAGATCCAGGGCATTGGCGCCGGTTTCATTCCGGGCAACCTGGATATGGACCTGGTGGACCGGGTGGAAAAAGTCAGCAATCAGGAAGCGATGGACATGGCGCACCGGCTGATGCAGGAGGAAGGCATCCTCTGTGGCATTTCCTGTGGTGCAGCGGTTGTAGCTGCGGTCAGGATCGGAAAACTGCCGGAATTCCAGGGCAAGAATATCGTGGTGGTACTGCCGGATTCCGCCGAGCGCTACCTGTCGTCAGCGCTGTTCGCAGAGCGGTTTGGCGAGTTGGAAAACGTTCAGTAAGACGGAAAAAGGAACCTGATGAAAAAAGCCCGGGGCAACCCCGCCCCGGGCCCTATTACGCGCCTCTGTTAGAACTGGAAGCGCATACCAACACGACCAGTATCGAAATCCGGCCCGTCGTTGGTGACCTGGCCGTTAAAATCGTCCTCGTCGATATCTACGTTGTAGCGGTTGTATTCCGCAAACGCGGTCAACTGCTCAGTGACCCGGAAATCGACACCAGCACCAACGAACGGATTAACCTCATCGTAGGTCTCACTCTCGTCAAACGCGTCCACATCAAACGACGAGGCAAACGCGCCGGCCTTGGCATAGACGCCAAAGGTATCCGTCAATGGCAACCGCCCCATTAAACCGAGGGAGGTCCCTTTCAGCTTGCCATCAACATCGTCATCGCCAAAGTTGCCGAAATCAATGTACTCGGCTTCCAGGGCAAAGAACTGGTTGAACTGGTAGCCCAACCCTACGCCAAACAGGTCGTTTTCATCATCAAACTCGCCGCCATGGGATTTGTAACCACCATAACTGCCGCTCAGGTACACGCCGGAGCTGTCGCGATCGGTGTTGTCCTGGGCTGATACGACTGGGGCGGCCAGCATGGCCGAGGCCAGAACCGTTACATAGGCAAAACCGGATTTATAGCTCATATCGCATCCATCCTTCTGAGTTCGGAAACAATTGATTTCCTATTGGATTAACCGGTAAAGCGTCATACCGATTACCTGAACTCAGGCTACCTACAAATTGGCGGGATGTGGGTTAAATGCGCAATACGATCTGTTCACCTTCATTTCATGTTAGTTAATGTCGGGATGACAACTTTTCGAGGCACAGCTCTGTTGCAAACATTGGAAGGCCTGCGGCCAGATCTGCCAACTATCCGAAATCTGCGCGCCTCAAACGGATGACTGAGGCGCGCATCTACGGTCAGTGACCTCTGCCAGCATATCCCATACAGTTGGCATAGAAGGTGGTGGTGGCGGGCCAATCCGAGAAGACACCAATGACCCCAACATCCCGGGCCAGCACGTCAATCACGTTGAACACGTCGCCGTCGTTATTGATGGCGTCGGTGATGGTCTGGTGATACCAACCACCGCCATTGGCCAGTGGGCCACTACGCTCGACCGTCCAGGCGATCATATCCAACCCTGCTGCCCTGGCATTTTCAGCGTATTCCGACGGCACGATCTGTTGATGGCTATCCAGGGTCAACATCTTCCACAGTGCGGGGGCCAGGATATTCACTCCTTGCGCCGATAGGCTTTCCATCCACGCCAGGGAGGAATTCTCCGGTGTCAGCGGCTCCTGATCCAGAAACACCGCCTGTCGTCCAAAACGCGGCGTTTCATTGATCCAGAACAGCACATCATCCAGCAGGAACGACTGAGGCCAGACATCCCTCGGGTTCACGCCGGCCTCAACGTAGTCCTGAATCATCTGGCGAGCGTAGTCTTCCTGGCTGTAATCGCCCTCGTAGGGCATCTCCACCACCGGCGTTTTCAGTTCCGGCGTGAACTTCACACCCAGGCGTTTAAAGAGTTCGATGCTCTCCTTATGGGTCAGCAGGGTGCCGCGACTGCTGTATAGCTCCGTGCGCCAGTCTGCTGTTCCTTCCAGGTATTCCTCAGGCGTGGTTGCCATGGGATTGAAGGCGTCCATCTTGCCTTCCAGAGATTTGAACTCCTCCAGCGTAATGTCGCTGGTCCGGCATTCTGCCTGCGCCTCGGTGCCACTGTCCGGGTCCGCCGGGACAAATGGCTGCGTGCACTTGGCGTTCAGTTCCGGAATCGTCACGATGTTGGTGGTGGTATGGAGATCGTTCTGGGCATGACGGCAGACCAGTTCCCGATCTTTGGTAAAGGCAACATCGCACTCAAGGATGCCTGCGCCCATCCGGGCGGCCGCAACGTAGGATTCAAGCGTGTGCTCCGGGAACTGCAAGGGCGCACCACGATGGCCAATGGAAAAATCCGTGGGCCGGATTTTGTCAGCGCGGCAGGACTGGAGCCGGTCTTTCAGGCGCCCCTCATCCATGTCGTCCACCAGCCAGAAGGGTCGCGGCCCCAGATGGACCTCGCGTTTACCCCGATGATGCCTGTCCTTCAGATCCGGCCACTTGTCGTGCCATTTATCAAGGCCCGGCGGTGTCCAATGCTCCCCCTTGCCATGCCAATCCGGCGCCGCATGGGCGGCAGAGAATAGAGACATCAGTAATGCCATAATCAATAACGTGCGTAACTTCATAACAAGCTCCCTGTGCAATGAATGGTACTCCACGGTTATTGTCGGCGCGGGGGGTTACGCTGAGGTGACGATCATGTGACTGGCGCATCCGTGCCACTTTCCCGTGAGTCCGTTTTGTCTTTATCTCGGGCCTGCTCGGCTTCCGCTTCCTTCATCAGGACCATGCCACCCTGCAACAACAGTGACTTCAGGCGAGGGTCGCCCTGCTCCACCACACCGAGCGCGAACGCCGCAAAGGCGGCTTCCAGCGGGTTGTTACGGACGAGCTCCCTGATAGCATCGATTGGTGACGCGGAAGACCGATCACCCCCACTGGCGGTTTTTTTGGATGTAGCCGGACGTGTCATCCGGTAGAAAAACAACGCCAGCAGCAACAGACAGGAGACGCCCGTCACCGCCATGGCGCCGGCTTCACCCAGCATGGGTGACAGCGCCAGCGTGGTGGCATTAACGAGCATATAAAATCCGGTGATCAGCAGGGCGACCAGCAACACAAAAGCCAACATAAAACCGATGATGGCTGCGACTGCCTTGCGCAGGACACCCTGTAACCAGGCGGAGTCAGGCATAATCAGCGGTCCAACAACCGGCCAACCAACAACCCGGCGAGGAACATAAGCACAACGCTCAGGAGCGGTCGTTCCTCGATTTTGTGCTCAACATCGTGCACCGCCTTAGTACTTGCATCACGGGCGCGGTTGAAGGCTTCATCCCCATGCTGCCGCACCTGGTCAAAAGCCTCCCGGCTTTCCCGGCGAATTTCATCACGAAGACTGCTGATATTACTCTTTTGCCCGTCCGCAACCGCTTTGGTGAGTTTGGAGAGATCTTCGCGGAGTTGCTGCAGGTCTTGCCTGACCTGCTCATACTCGTTCTGACTGGATTTCGCTTCCATTTGGTGCCTCCTTATCAGTAAGTAATACTGCTATTTCGGCTTTCGGTAACGATTCATACTGCTCACTGAACATCGCTTGAAGAGCTGTCCCTGCAATGCGGCTATTCAGCAACCATGGAACGATGTAGAACGACCACGGCTAGTTTCACTGTAGCATACGGTTCGAGGCGACACGTGAAGACATCGTAATTCACCGACGTTGACTCACGGCTCCATGGGTTCGTCATTGCGAACCCGCAGAAAACTGGCAAATCGTGGAAGGCCCGTCGACGTGAAGCCGTAATATTTATAGGTAATGGTTGCGCCGACCGGCGGCGGATTTTCCCGCTGCTCATCACTGAATCCGGTGCCAATGCGGAACTGCCGCCCATCATCCCGCCTTACCCGTACCGACCCGAGCATGCCTTCGTATTTCCCGCTACCGGCAAGATGCGCCACCACGACTGCCTCGGCATCGTCGTATCGCTTCACCTTCAATAGATCATCTGAACGGCCAGTTGCGTGAAGGCTGCCACCACGCCGCAGCATCAAACCCTCGCCACCTTCGGACACAACCTTGTCCAGCGCCGACATCAAACGCTCATGATCCGTGGCCTTGCGTTGTGCCACTATCGCCAGAAATAGAGACGGTGATGGTTGCAACAACCCCTCCATTGCCTGGACACGCTCGGAAAACGGCTGATTGAGCGCCGGAAGGTCAAACACCATAAACCGAATCTGGCGCCAGCTCCGGTTTATCGGTTCCAGCCGGCGAACCGCTCCGGACAGTTCCGAAAACCGGCCCCGTCCCATCCAGAGTTCGCCGTCCATAGGCACATCGGGAAAGCCCTCGGTAAACCAGTCCGGCGCCCGATACTCGTTGCCACCCCGGGACCAGAACCGCTCACCGTCCCAATAGGCCCGGACGCCATCCAGCTTCTCGCTGACCCAGTAATCCTCGAGGGCAACACCTTTCTCGTAGACACCGGCCAGCGACAGTTCCGGTGATTCTGCATGGGCGTTGAACGCGGTAAAGAGGGCAAAAGCAAACCAGGACGGAATCAGGCGCCGCATTCACGCTTTACCCTGGCACGAAACTCCCGACGAATGCGCTCGTTCTCTTCGTCGTCGACAAACACCCGCTCACCGTCGTTATTCAGCCGGTAAATCCCCGACACGCTTTTCAAATACTTCAAGCGCGCTTTTAAAGCCTGGCACCGGGCCTCATGTTTCGCAGCCTGCGCCTCTTGCTTGGCGTTCGCTTCATTGCGCACAGCCCGCTCCTGCTCGGTTTGCTCAAGGAATTCATTCATCCGCTGCTTGCGCGCACGCGCATCGGCATCCGAAGACGGTGCGGGTGCTTTTAGCTCTACTTCATCAGAGGCTGCATTCGCGGGCGGCCGATCGCCGAAGTGGGTCTGGCCGTTTTCATCGACCCAGCGGTAAGTACCGGCCTGGGTGATGGGGGTGATTAGGAGGCAGAGGATGAGTAGGAGTCCTTTCATTGGTTACGATCCTTGTTGATGTCTGCAAAATAGTCGTTTGGAGTCTTTACAATATTCTAGGCGCACTCTCTGTTAGAACACGAACATCATTCCGGCCAGACTACCAACCGACTACTTTCCAAGGCTTCAGACAAATCCTTAAAGATCGTCTTGTGGTCCTCGGCGTAATTATAGAGGTCCGTGGCGAATATACCGCCATCAGCCCTTTGCCGGCTGAAGAAACGCCCCCGTCTTGCACAAGTGTACTTATCGTTGTTTTTTACATAGATAATAAGATGGACAAAGCGGCCAAGGCGCGTGCTGAAGTGATCAACTACGTCCAGATGAGAAATATCCGACCATGGAATCTCATTGAATTCACAATCATCGATTCTCAGAAATTGTGGAGTGATCTCAATAACATTGTTGCGAGCTCTGAAACCTGGATACCAGGTACCGAAAAGCAATAAACCGATCAAAAGCGCGAGCCCCATCGCGAAAAGAACTGATGTGTCCTCATACATGAAGTAGACGGTCAAACCTACTGCACCGAGATGTAGCACCCCCATCGAATAGATTAAAGGTTTATCTTTCAGGTAAACCTTTACCCTAATAATCGTTGGCAGGTCGTTATGGGGTGATTCCATCCACGTTATTCCATACATCCTTGTTTTAAATCCGAGCCAAAAAATACGTTTCAAGACGAGTGGTTGGTGAGTTGCCAGCCTAGTGGATGCTTATCCGAAATCCGGGCTCCAATATACTGGCCGAGCACATGCACCTAACCGAACACCTTCAGGCACTTCTTGTAAATCTCATCTGTTTTCTGTTTGTAAGTGACTTCATCCATGTCTCGCCAATACCGGGGATGGCGACCAGTAGCTTTGTCGTGTTCAGCCGTCACCGGATCCTTGTGGCGGTGGGGCTCGAACAGGGGGATATCCGGCAGGGGCGCGGTACTGTCCATGTACTGCAGCCAGAAGTTCCATAATGCCTTGTGGTCTTCGTCGTTGGCGGAAGCAGCTTGGAAGGCGGTCAGGGTCAGCGCCTCTTCCCGGTATCGGTGGACCATGGCCCCGTAATACAGCGGCAGCCCTTGATGAGTAGGGCCGCTGTGGACATAGCCATCGAATTCCGAGAACGGGGATTGCCAGGCGACCTGCCCGGCGTCCCGCTTATTCTTGGGGTTACGAAACACCGTGACTAGCCCGGTACGGCGGTTGAACTCCCATAGGGGGCCTTGGGGATCCTTATAGATCCAGCCGGGGAAGAGGCGTTCGATGAGGTTCACTCCACTCCAAATCAAGGCGCATGGGCCACCAACATACATCAGGGCTGGAATGACAAACTTTAAAATATGGGGCCCGGGGGGGGCTCCCAGCACAAACACCACGAAAAGAAAGTTCAAAAGCAACAGTGGTATTCCTGCCAACACTGTAAACTTCGCAAGTGCCTTCAATATCAACCACCGCCAAGACGAACTCGGCAATGTCGCATAGCGAATGCTTTCCTGATTGACCCAGGCAATCGGCTCCTTATTTTTCTCTTTACCGGACCCTTTTTCGACATACCAGTTGGTGTCCTCATCCTGCCCTGGAGGCCAAGTTTCCATAAAATCCCCCGGCACCACATCAGGTAGGTATTGTTTGGGCAGCTTTTGCCCCGCAGCCCACTGGAACCGGAAATTTTTTGAGCGGGTATCCAACTGCCCTCGACGGCGTGGCCTTTCGTCTCGCTCAGGGTCCCAGGCGGTCTGGCTGTAATAGGCGGTCTCAGCCATTGGAAGCTTCCTCTACGGTGTTACGGTCACGATAGGCCCGAGCACTCAGCGCTCTGCGGTTGGTGGTCAGGTTGGCCCAGAACGGGGCGTCGTCCCTGGCAAAGTCCGGGGCGTCATGGCTGCCATGCTTGCTCTCCTGGTACACCTGCGGATCACTGACGGGCGGCGCCGGAAACACATAATCCCGGTCTGTGCCCAGACTGGCAACTAGCCGTGCCCGTACCTTCCATTCATGAAACACCAGCCCTTCCGGCCCGGGAGTATGAAGCCAATACTCCATTCCATCCGGCAAGGCCCTGCGGTAGATCCACCAATGTTTATTGGTGGATTCCTGCAATTCGCTCTTTGCCACTAAAGTCCCTCCTGAGGGAGGATTTGGACGATGCTCTTCCTTGAGGCGACGAATGTATACCTTGAGTGCAGTATCGCCCACCACGCTCGCCAGGTTGCTTCTGACCACTACGCGGAAATTGGTCTTGGTCAGTTCCTCTTGCAATGCACTCACCTCCTGTCGAGAAGCCGATGATGCCTGGCCTTCGAGGTGGGCCTCCGCCAAACGATACGCCTCACCAGCATCCACATGGTGAATTGATTCCTCAATCCGGACTCCGGCCAGGATATTGGCGAGTCGATAGAAAGCCTCCCGCTCCGGTACAGGTTTTGGTGCTGGTTCTTCAGGCGTGTCAACCACCCAGGGCAGCCAGGACCAGGACCCACCGGAGGATTCCGGTGCTTCTTCATCCACAGTCAGACCATCGGATTCAGGGGCCTCTCTCCACAAATGCTCATACGACGAGTCTCGGTAGTCGCCAAACGGCCCATTCTTCAACCAGGATTCCAGTTCGTCGTCTTCGAGCAGGCTGGCGGCAATAGACCCACCAATGAGCAAAGTCAGGCCAACACCCAAGACGACCCAGCCCACCGGAGTGCTCAAGCCCAACACGGCCCCGGCACTGGAGGACGCTGCAGTACCGGAACTCATCAGCGACACGCTGGCCCAGCCCGACAATAAGGCGCCAACGCTGGAGCCCCCCATGGCGACCGCCGAGGCTATTTGCCCTGTTTGCATATAATGAAGGGAATCCGCTGCTCGAATTCCCGCATCCAGTATGGCCAATACCGAAATTGACGCCATGCGCAGCGTTAAAGCCCGCGGCAAGCGGCTACCAAACGCCTTGGAGATTCGACCAGCGACTACGGCCTTTTCAACATCAAAGACAACCCGATTCATCTGGCGAACAATAACGGTGCTGTTTGCCAATTTCTTGGACAATTGTTCGGCAACGGCCATTGACGCAAAAATAGTGTCCGCTACTGCCGAAATAGTCTCGGCGTTAGCCCGTCCCTCGCCTCGGCTTCTCAGAAGCTTGTTGTAATTATCAGCTACGTTGTCCAAGTTCCAAAGCTCAAACCCCAAAACCACATAAGGCAAACCAAGCCCGTCCAAAGTCTTGCCAAGGCTGCGCTGTTGGCTAATCTGCTTCCGCACATCTCGGTAGTTCTTCACCAATTCTGAACCGACCGGCGCCATGAAGGCGTGGAACCTTCCGGACTCTCCGGCATCTACCCCACCCGGCACGCGGTTGGAGTTGGTGCTGCCAATGATTCGCCCTTCGTTGTCCTGAATTTCCCCCAGGAACCGGCCGCTTCGATTGTTGCGGTTGAAGTAGTCACGCTCCGCTTCCGTCAGGCCGTTACGCAGTCCGATCTCCGGGTCTTCCACACCCAGCAGGACCATATTCAGACCCTGCGATCCTTGGGGCAGGAGGTGAAGTTCGCCAAGCAAGGAGGGGTTCATGGCCTTCAGGGCACGAGCCATGGGGCCGTGGATATCCAGGTCGATGCGCATCATGTCGCCAAGGATACGCTTCCGCGCCTTGCTGAACTGACCCATCAGTTGGCCACTGATCCCATCAAGGGCTTTTGTGACCGCTCTCAGGTGAGCGAGGGAGTCGAAGGCCCCTTGATCGGTCAAGGCAACCATCGAGGCACCCTCCAAGGTCTGCATGTCTTCCAGTGCCGGCAGCTCGCCGTCCACATCCAGTTGGGCAAAGGCTGCTGGGCGGAACCGGCCATCACCGGGGTTGGTATCCGGCTCTGGCGGTTCATAGGACTGATTCAGCGGCACAGTTTTTGAGCTCGGATACAGCATGCCATGCAATGGATGGTTCGAGCCCTTCTTTGCAATATCGATAATGAGCTGGGAGCCTTCCACGGAGGGGCTGTCATCCGGGTCGGTCAGGCGGCCGCTGCAACGGGTGTCGCAGTCCGGGTTGCTGCCGGCCAGCCAGGGTTTGTCGGCGGCCTCGGCGTCGTGCTGCAGGGCATTGAACAGCTGCCCCGTCAGTACGAAGCCACTCAGGTAGTCTCCACCCTCCAGTGAAAACAGGTCGGCCAGCCGGGTCTGGTTGCGGTCGTCCTGCACCAGGGCGAGCAGCCTGCGCTGTGCAGCCTTGATCGTGTTAATGCCTTGGGCACGGTAAGCCCGATGCAGGGCCCGTTCGAGTTTTCCGGTCAGGGACAGGTCGAGGTGTTCGGAATGCTCGTTCAGGGGGTTTGGCTGCCCACCCAGAGTCTCCGGCAATATCGACTGTTCAACCAGTTCGGCACTTTGGTAATGGGGCTGTCGCCCCGACCACTCACGGATATTCTTCTGGTACAGCATTCCAGCGCTGGTGCGGGCCATGGCCTTGCGGATTTCATACAGTTCATCGTAAACGACGATCCCGAACACACCCCTGATACGGCAGCCCTCAAAGATATCTACAGATTCGCCAATGTTCTCCCACACGGAGCAACTGCTATCTTCCTCGGATGCTACTTCCCCCGTCTCGCCAGCCAGGTCCTGCAACGCCATATTCCGTATTGCAGCGGTGGGGCCGAGGTCTGTGTTCCGATACTGACTTTCGCGCCATGCGTCTTCTGCATCCTCCCCGCCGGCAAAGAAGCCTTTCTGTTCCTCGACAGCCAGTTGATAACAATCCAGCCCATACTTGCCACCAAGGTCGGTGAGGAATTCGAAAGTGCATGGCAACTGTTCTTCAAGCAGGGGTTGGCGGCCTCGCTGAGGCTTCACTTCATCCAGGGCGACAAGTTCCGCAAACCGCGGGTTCCAGCGGACATCGGGCCGCTGCACAATCCTTTGGACCCGTTCGTTTAAAGCGGACCCATCGTTTTCCAGGAAATCAATGCGAGCAGCGGACCACTGGACCTCGGACCAAGCCACTCTGACATCACTGGCGTAGGTGGCACTTGTGCGATAGTAGTTCACTGGTACCCAGATTTCTTCCAGGGGTACTGAGGTGGGCGGTCGCATGTTCGCAGTCAGGCGCTGTTGACCTTCTTCCCGGTAGTTGCTCAGCGGTACATCCCGAAAACTGAGTTGCCCTTCGTCACCTTGGGATATATGTATTTCACGCCACAACTGGTTATCCCGGAACAAATACAGATAGCCCGACCTTGCCGAGACAATTTGTTGTGCCGGCACGCCCACAATGGGCTCCTCCCGCTCCACCAAAGTGAGCGGCACAAATGGCGCAAGTACCAGTTTCTGACGAATCAGTTGCCGTGGAGTTACATCTGGAAGGCTGTATAGCGGTATTAGTAGAGGGCCACCCTCATCCGTCGCAATTTCAAGCGCCACATCTGCTTGCGGACTATTCTCCCAGGGCCAGACACGCAGGACGCTCGAATCCAGAGCTTCTTTGCCTACCTGGTCGTCAATGGCACTGTGGTGAGCCGAGTTGCCATGATGAAGTATGCGGAGTTCCTGACCCTCCGGATGATCCTTACCCAGCACTTCGACGATGAGCGTATCCCCCTCGCAAGCGGGGCCGCAACTTCCGGAGTTCTGACCTGATTTTGTTTCAGACATCCATGTCATCCCTTAAGTTTATGACTGCTGGCCCGATGCTTAAGCACGGGCCAGATTCAGGTTTTGGAGTTGTTCCGCTTCCAACGTGGGAGCTCCCACCATGGTTACCGGTTCCGGATTATGGCTGGTCAACCAACTACCATCTTCGGGGCCGCCATGCCAGTAAACCACACGCTTCACGGTGCCTTCTCTGCCGGTATCGTGGGGCGCCAGTCTATGCCACACCAATGGATCGTAAAAGCGCAACAGGCCGTTTCTGGTGTCGCCCAGCGTCACCGTAAGACGCGCCCTCGCCCACTGTAGGACTGCCTCAAGGCTGGCATCGGACTCGATAATCAAACCCCTGAGCTCACCGGTCCTTCCGAGTTCTTTCAAGGCCCACCGATGTAAGCCACCGTTTCGGGTTACCTGGATGAAAAGCGGACTTTCATCCTCATAGGGGGCCCACCGCGTTTCACTGAATAACAACTGCCATACTGGCGCTTCACATTGCTCGTAAAGCGTTTGCAACAACGATTTACGTCCCGCGCTTTCCAGTATCAGATAAAGAATGTCGTCGCCCGGCTTTGAACGCCCTGCCATAAGCCCCCCTTCACGCCGTCTGTGACTTGCCACAAGGACAGTCATTTAATGGACAGGAACCATCCGGCTGCTCCTGACATTCCTCTACCACAACTGCACGGTTCATCCTTGCCTGCTTCAGGCGATGGGCGACCACAGGTTTGGGCTCGGCATTCGCCCGCTGGCCAACGTCCGCAATCTCCACCTGCGCAACGGCCCCACCATTCTTCTCCACCAACCCCGGCATCTCCGGCACCTGCACCGTCTGCCCGCTGCCCTTACCCGGTGCCCCACCGGCATTCAGCTTGATGGCAGCACCACCCATGGCAACGCCGCTGGGGTCGATCTTCACGAAGCTACCGCCGGCCTTGAGGGTGATTTCCGCACCGGCTTCGATGACGGTCTTCTGGCCGGCCTTGATGTGCAGTTCGGTGCCGGAGTCGCTGAGCCAGGCGGTGCCGGCTTTCAGGTGCAGGGTGCCGGTGACGTTGAAGCTGTGGTCCTTGCCGGTTTGTTCCCGTTTCTCGCCATCCACCGTGGTGTGGTCATTGCCCTTGATGTGGGCCTTGCGGTGGTTGTCGACGGTGAGGTGGCTGTCGTTTTTGATGACTTCGGTGCGGTTGTTCTCCGTCAGCAAGTCCAGGTCTTTCTGGGCGTGGACGTAGATCTGTTCCTTGTCCGCTTCGTCCTCGAACCGAAGTTCGTTACTGCCCTCGCCCTTGTGGGTCTGGGTCTTGAGGGTGGTTCTGGTTTTATGTTCCGGCAGCGCGTACGGCGGTGTGTTGGTGGCGTGGTAGGTTCTTCCGGTAATGATGGGCTGGTCCGGGTCGCCGTCCAGGAAGCTGACGATGACTTCGTTGCCGATTCTCGGCAGCGCCATGAAGCCATACTGGCCACCGGCCCAGCCCTGGCTGACTCTGAGCCAGGCGCTGCTGTGCTCGTCGTTGTTACTGTAGCGGTCCCACGGGAACCGGACTTTGACGCGGCCGTGTTCGTCGCAGTGGATCTCTTCGCCTTTGGGGCCGGTGACAAGGGCAATCTGGGGGCCGTCCATCATCGGGCGGTGTTCCACCCGGGGCCGCCAGGTGCGATCCGCCGGGATGGCGTTGAAGGCGTTGTGGTAGGTGGTGGCGCCGTTGTTGCCGTCCTCTTCCAGGGCCTGAGGCTGTTCACCAGTGTGGGTGATGCTGGTGAACAGCCATTCCCGGTTCAGGCGTGGGTTGTCGTGGTCGGTGAGTTCGACTTTGGCACCCACGGTGAAGTCGGGGCGGTTGCTCTGGCCGTCGGCGATGGCGGCGTCGTTCCTGAGGGCGTCCAGCCGGGTTTCGGTAAAGGGCTGGCCGCTGGCATCCGCTTTGAAGCGGCCGGGGTAGTCGTAGTGCTGGTAGTCTTCCCGCTGGCCGTCGAGTTTGTCGGCCTGGTGTTCGTGCATCAGGGCGTAGGCGGGGTTCTTGAAGGTGTAGTCCTTCAGGGCCACGGAGGCGGCTCTTACCCGTTCCTGGTAGCGGAACTGGTAGACGGCGCTCTGGCGGGTGCTGCCGCCGGCCTTGGCGTTGTATTCCACCGGGTCCAGTTTGGGGGCGTCGCCGTGGTGGTCGGCGATGATCAGGGCGGATGGCTCTTCGCCATTGACGTCGCCGTGGTTAAACCGATAGTGCCAGCCTTCTTCGGTGGCCAGTCGTTCGACAAAGGCCAGGTCGCTTTCCCGGTGCTGGACGCAGTATTCCCGTTCTTCGGGGGTCCGTTTCAAATCAAAGACGGTGTCGATGATGCCCCGCTCTTCCAGCAGGGTGCGCACGATGGCGTCGGTAGCCTGGGTCTGGAAGATGCGGCTGTTGTGCATCAGGTCGAGGCGCCACAGCGGGGGCTGGACGATAACGTCGTAACGGGTGCGGCGGTGGCCGGAGTCGCCCCGGACGAATTCGTTGACCACGCCGGTGAAGCGCCGCAGCGGTACACCGTCCTGCCACATCACCAGGTCCACGGGTTGTTCGAGCACGTCTTCGGGGGCAATGTCGGGCGAGGTACTGGCCAGCTCCAGCTTGCAGTAGCAGAGACTGGAAAGGTGCTCGGTCAGCTCGAAACGGGCGACCACGAACAGGTCTTTGGGGAGTTGGCCAAGGGTGGCCGTGAACTGCAGTCCGGTTGCCTGGGGCATGTCTTCGATCCCTGAAGATGTCTGGAATTTGACTCAATCTACAAACAGCTCGTCCTGAGCTCCGGTGATTATAACGATCAGCCTGGATAATGTAACCCCGCATTCTCAAAGCCGGGATGTTGACCTCAAAACGAATCTGCTGCACTCTAATCTGGTTTCATTATGCAACCGGAGATGTTTTGTGAGTAACCATACCAATCGAGCGGTGATTCTCAAGCAACGCCCCCAAGGCGAAATTCAGGATGGAGACCTTGCCCTTGAGGAACGGCCAGTCCGGGAACTGAAGGAAGGCGAGGTCCTGGCCAAAGTGCTATGGCTGTCTCTGGACCCTTACATGCGCCCCCGCATGAACGACGCCAAGGGTTACATGGACCCAATTGGCCTTGACGAGGTCATTGTTGGCGAGAGCGTCGCGCGGATTGTCGAGTCCCGGTCAGACGACCTCAAAGTGGGTGACCTGGTGACCTGTTACTCGGGCTGGCAGGAGTATGTGGTGTTCCCTGCCAATGCGGAAATGGTCTATAAGATTGACCCGAAGGACAATGTGCCCCTGCAGGCCTACCTTGGTGTTGCCGGAATGCCCGGGCGCACCGGTTATTGCGGCCTGATGTACGTGGGCAAGCCGACATCCGGTGAGACCGTTGTGGTGTCCGCCGCGTCCGGCCCGGTAGGCACGGTGGTTGGGCAAACCGCCAAAAAAGAAGGTTGCCGTACCGTCGGTGTGGCCGGAGGCCCAGAGAAGTGTCGGTATGTGGTGGAAGAGTTGGGCTTTGATGCCTGCGTGGATTATAAAGCCGGCAATCTCGAAGCCGATCTGAAGGCCGCCTGCCCCGACGGCATCGACATTTACTTCGAGAACGTGGGCGGCGCCGTGACCCGTGCGGTGGCGCCGTTGCTCAACCCTGGCGCTCGGGTACCTATCTGCGGCTTCGTGTCTGCTTACAACGCCGAAGACATGGGCTCAGTGGAAACACCTTTCCACGTTCTCAAGGCGCTGGACCCGGTGCCGGAGCACCGCTTCTTCCTGGTCACAGAGTGGCAGGATAAACATCAGGAAATCACCAATATCCTGGCGGACCGTGTGGCTTCTGGCGAACTCAAATACCGCGAGACCATCGCGGAAGGCCTGGAAAACGCACCGGAAGCCTTCAAGGGCATGCTGAAAGGGAAAAACTTCGGCAAGCAGTTGGTACACATCTCAGATTGATGCGGAAAACCTCCAGGGAAGGAGGTTTACCCGGCAACCTGCAACAAGACTTTCCCGATGTTTCGATTCTCCGCCACATAGGCCATGGCTTCCCCCGCCTTTTCGATAGGCCAGGCACTATCAATCACCGGATCAATCTGCCGGGCACTGAGCAGTGGCCAGACATGCTTGTACAGGGCACTCATGACATCCCCCTTGTCCGCCACGGGCCGGGACCGAAGGGTTGAGCCGATCAGACGATGGCGTTTCATCAACATCAACCCCAGATCCACTTCCGCCATACGACCGCCCATCAGGCCAATGAGTATGATTCGGCCATCCATATTCAATACTTTCTGGTCTTCGGCGATGTAGTTGCCGCCAACGGGGTCCAGCACCATGTCCACCCCGCCCCAGGATTTGATGGCATCGACGAACGAGCCGTCCTTGCGATTCCAGACACCGCTGGCGCCCAGCTTTCTGCAGATCTCGAGTTTGTCGTTGTCACCGGCCGTGGCAAACACCGGATTACCGAGAGCCGTTGCCAATTGAATCACGGCCGTACCAAGGCCACTGGCCGCCGCGTGAACCAGCACTTTCTCACCGGGCTTGAGGGCAGCTTCGTGATAGAGATTCAGCCAGGCGGTCGCGAACACTTCCGGAATGGCCGCTGCCTCTTTCAGGCTGTAACCCTTCGGAATGGGCAACACCTGAACCGCAGGCACTACCACATGAGTGGCGTAACCACCGCCGGTGAGCAGAGCGCAGACTTCATCACCGGGCTTGAGATGATCAACGCCCTCTCCCACCTTGGATACAGTCCCGCTGACTTCAAGGCCCAGAATGTCCGACGCGCCAGGCGGTGGCGGATACACACCGGCCTTCTGCATCAGATCCGCACGGTTGATGGCGGTCCACGCAATATCAATAGCCACATGATTTTCGGGCACCTCCGAAGGCTCTTCGTAGGCCTCCCAACTCAATGTGTCGCCATTGATCTCGATGGCTCTCATCATCTGCGCTTACTCCATGTTTTGAATCAGACTCAGCATACCGCCAGCTGGCCCAGAGTTGCACTGATCACTTTGTAATATTTCTTTTGCAGTGCGCTGAGTCGCCAGTCTTGCGGCGAATAAGGATCCGGAGGCTGACTCAATACTCGGCTCAGCACACTGGCCGCAGCGTCCGCCTCCGCTGCCGGGTTATCTACATGACTGGCATAACGCTGCGCCGCCGGCACATACTCCGGATAGGCCAGTCGGTCCGGCGTCAACGCTAAGCAGCCTGATGCCATAGCTTCCAGAACCGACAATCCCTGAAAATCATGGAGGGCCGTGGAAACCACAACATCGGCTTCCGCCAGCAGGTGATCGTATTCTCCCCGACTCTGGAGGTATCCCCAATTCACAATACGCTCCCGGTGCCGCTCCCTGATTCCGCCAAATGCTGCGGGCTCCTTGCGGAACTGTTCGCCGACCACACTCAGTTGAAAATCCTGCCCAGCGCCAACCAGCGAATCCAGCAGAAGAGCGAGTCGATCTGGCGCCTTGTCGTATTCCCATCGATGATTCCACAAGAGATGGGGGCACTCTGCGTTGAGAGGTTTTTGGCTTTCAGCAAACAAGCGGTCTTCAATCGGTACCGGGACAATCTGGGCTTTTTCACGGATACCATCAATCAGACCACTGGGCAGTCCGTCAGGCATCTTTTCAAGAAACTGACGGGCACCGTCCAGGAAACTGTCCCGGTTCCAGGCACTGTTAAACAGAAGCCTATCAGCGGCAACTGCGCTGTAGAGATTTACAATTTGAGGTTCTGCACTGGAATGCTGTCGGCCAGAGTCCGGATACGCAAACTGGTTCTCATGCATATACAAAATGGTGGGCGTATGAGCCAGATGAGGATGGAAGCCTTTCACGGACGCGAGATCCACCATTGAAGTAACAATTAGAAGATCATAGCGTGCTTTCAGCGCAGGCTCCTGAAGCCAGGTCAGCGCGTTGCCGCGAATTCGCCAGCGGAAGAACCGGGGCGGGAGCGCCAGCACCTCCCAATCGAAATCGGGCTGGCTGGACACCAGTTGTTCACGCCAGCGCTGGTGGCTACCGGCGTCGTAGGCGGACAATAATAGAATGCGGGGCTGGGCTGTCGATGGCATCCGCGCATTCTGCCATCATTCCCGGTTCGACAACCACACACTTTGATAGGGCTTGAGGGTCAGGCTGCCAGACAGGTCGTCAATCTGCAGGCCGGAGATCAGGTCCTGCCATTGATCGGTTCCTATCAGGTTAATGTCACCAAGAGACACCTGCTGGACCTCATCGGTGATGTTGTGAATGCAGAAGATCGACTGGTCACGTCGCATGCTCTGGCGCCAAAAACCAAACAACTGTAGCCCCAGGTGCAACGTGAACTGGGTGGCATTGGGATGGAAAGCTGGCTGCTTGCGGCGAATAGCAATAAGGCGTTTGAGCTCGGTGAACACTTTGTGGTGATGGCTAAGCGGGTCCGTCAGGTCGGCTTCCAGCTTGTCCAGATTCCACTGCCCACGGTTGATGGAACGCAAGCGGCCGGTGTTCTCAACCCGATCATGATCGTTCTCAGTGCCCAGCAGGCTGTGGATATAGAACGCGGGAATCCCTTCCAGGGCCAGCATAACGGTATGAGCGCAGATAAAGCGGTGCAACTGCCAATGGTCAGCGCCTCTCTCTGCTGTTCCCTTTAAGGCGTCAAACAACGCCACGTTCATTTCATAGGGCTGATCCTTGCCATCTGGCGTGCGTCGATAAGAGACTTTACCGCCGAAGGATTCCATGGTGTTGATCAGCCGTAGCTTCTCTTCTTCCGTCAACAGGCCGTCTGTTGGGCGCAGGCCAACACCGTCATGGGAGGCAATGAAGTTAAGGTAGGTGGTGCCCATCTGCGCCGGCGGCATGCTCATCAACCAGGTTTTCAGATGGCGGCAGTTGCCAGTGACCAGAGTGTTGATCAGCAGCGGCGGCAGTGAAAAGTTATAGATCACGTGGGCTTCGTTGGCGTTGCCGAAGTAGGTCAGATTCTCACGGTTGGGAACGTTGGTTTCCGTAATGACAACGCTCTCGGGGGTGTGGTGTTCGGTCAACAGGCGCAGAATCTTGATCAGTTCGTGGGTTTGCTGCAGGTGGATGGACGGAGTACCAACCTCTTTCCATAGAAAAGCCACCGCGTCGAGCCGAAAAATGGTCACGCCTCGCTCCAGATAATAGCGGATGATGCCCACAAACTCGTTCAGCACCTGGGGGTTTGCAAAATTCAGGTCCACCTGGTCTTCACTGAAAGTGCACCAGACGTAACGCTCGCCATCCTCTGTCTGTACGGCGTTAAGCAGCGGGGATGTGCGAGGCCGGACCACGGCGCTCAGATCGTCCGACGGCCTGGCCTCGAAGAAGTAATCCTTACCCGGATCGGTCCGTTTCCGAAAGTTCTCGAACCACCGGCTGCGGGCGGACATGTGGTTGATCACCAGGTCCGCCATCAGTTTGTAGTGGCCGGCTATTCGCTCAATGTCTCCCCAATCGCCATGGGATTCATTGACCGCCAGATAGTCCATAACGGCAAAACCGTCATCCGAGCTGTAGGGGAAAAACGGCAGAATATGCACGGCGGATACAGTGTCTTTCAGGCAGTCGTCGAGAAACTGGTACAGGGTCTGAAGTGGCTTCTCACCCTTGCGCTGCACCGTGTCCGCGTAGGTGATCAGCATGACATCGGATTCGTCCCAGTTATTCTGGTGGGCCGGGGGCGCCGAGGTATCCGACGCTAGCCCCATGGTTTCGAGAAGCTGATCCGCGAGAAAGTCCGTATCAATTGCCGGGTAAACCACATCCAGCATCGTGGCGAGTTTGTGATGCAGGGTGTTGCTCATGCTACCGATACTCCTCGTTGTCCAGCTCCACCGCCTCGAGAAGCTGCTGCTTGATATCCGGAATGGCACTGGTGACGCGATTCCAGCTCGGAATAAACGGTGTGTCCATGGGGTTGTCCAGAAAGTAGGCCCCTGCCCGCATGACATTCTGGGCAAACAACTCCACCGCTTTCTCTTCTTTGTGCCGGTCAAAGCTCAGCCCGTTGATCACTGCATCACTCTGGTAGGTCTCGACAAAGTCCAGGGCAATCCGGAAATAGGCCGCCTTGATGGTGCGGAACTTTTCGTTGGAGAAAATTTCGCCATTGGCGGCCAGCTTGCGGAATAAGGCCTTGCTGATGTCCGTGCTCATTTTGGACAGGCCGCGGCTGGCGTCCTCCGGTGATAACTCCTGATGCTTGTGATCGTAGGTGTCAGCGATGTCTACCTGGCAAAGGCGGTTGGTGGCATAGTTGCGCTTCATCTCCGAGAGCACACCCACTTCCAGCCCCCAGTCGCTGGGAATGCGCAGGTCGTTGATGACGTCAGTTCGGAATGAGAATTCCCCCGCCAGGGGATACCGATAGCTGTCGAGATAGTCCAGGAAATCGCTGGGGCCACACACTTTCTTGAGCGCACGAATCAGTGGTGTGACCAGCAACCGGCTGACACGACCGTTCATTTTTCCATCCGCTACCCGGGCGTAGTAGCCTTTGCAGAACATATAATTAAAACCGGGATTGGCCACCGGGTAGATGAGCCTTGCCACCAGATCACGGGAATAGGTCAGGATATCGCAGTCGTGGAGGGCAACCGATTTGCTCTTGCCCGAGGCGAGCACGTAACCAAAACAATACCAGACGTTCCTCCCCTTACCCATCTCTGTGGGTGCCAGGTTCTGCTCGCGCAGTTGCAAATCCAGCGCTTTCAGTCGGGGGCCGTCGTTCCAGAGCACACGCACATGCTGGGGCAGTTCGGAGAAGTATTCCAGGGCGTGCCGATATTCCTGCTCGTTGGCGCGATCGAGGCCGATGACGATCTGCTCGAGGTACGGCACCTTGGCGAGTTCTTTCACAATGTTCTTGAGGGCCGGGCCTTCAAGCTCTGAGTACAGGGATGGCAGCACCAGCGACATAGGTCGCTCTTTGCGAAATCCCATGAGTTCATGTTCCAGCTCTTCCACCGGCCGGCGGCACAGGTTATGAAGGGTTGTGATGATGCCGTTCTGGTAAAAGTCGCCCATGGCGGCTCTCCTGTGGTTAGTACCCGGTTTCAGTAACTGTACTCAATCAGCAGATTCAGCACGCATTCGTTCCACCCTGCTGGGCCGGCCTTGATGGACCGTATCGCCCGACTCTGTGATGGCAGGGACACGCTCTCTGAATGAACGCCCCGCACGATAACCGCAATATCCGCTGCCTCCAGCATGTGTTGATCGTTGGGGCTGTCGCCCAATGCAATGGCAATCAACCGTTCCTGCACAAAGAGTTCCCTGTATTTGCCCAGCAAAAAACGGACCCCATCGGCTTTGTCGAAGGTACCCATGGCATGGAGAAAGCGCCCGCCTTGCACCAGGCGGCAGTTGTGTTCATCCAGTTTCTGGCGAAACCGGGCCAGAGAATCCTCGTCGCC
The DNA here is from genome assembly GCA_002726615.1 of Marinobacter sp. Classification (GTDB taxonomy): domain Bacteria; phylum Pseudomonadota; class Gammaproteobacteria; order Pseudomonadales; family Oleiphilaceae; genus Marinobacter. Next base: position 5,049 of record PBRG01000192.1, on the reverse strand, counting down.
CTCCCACAGCAGTGGCTCTGTGCCGGCTCGGTCTTTCGCCAGCTCGGCCTCAGATTCAGAGAGTTTGGAGTGCCCGGCCAGCTCGGACGGGCTCATATCCGCAAAACTGCGAAACTGGAAACCCCCAGCCCGGCATTCCTTCAGCAGCGCCAACACCTCATCCCGGGATGCCCCAAAACTCTGCACTTGCTCGGGCCCCGGTCCAAAACAGTTCGCGGGGACAATAACGGCGGCGCCATTCTCAACAATGAAAGGCGCTGTGTTTCCCAGTTGCTCCCGCACAGCCCGTATCTCTCCGGCGGTTTTGCTGGAATTGAGAACCACCGGAATGTTCGACGCCGCCAGTTTCTTGAGCGCAGGCTTCGCCGGTGACCAGTCATAACTGTCATGGTCCAGAAGCGTGCCATCCAGATCAGAAAACAGGAGCAGTCGGGGTTTAGGCATGGCAATGTCCTCATTACTCATGAAACGTAATTCGTTTTCGGCCTTCTCTTTAAGCTCGCCCTGTTTTGGTGCGACCAGAGAGCGATCCTGTCACTTGTGCTCCTGCAGGGAGCGCCATGTCGATACGCTCGCCATCAAGGGCGCACGCACCATACAACCGTTCCGGGACTTGTCGAAGGCCGGGATGGCGGTTTCCCTGTTGGTTTGTGTTGAGTTTTGCAGTTTTTGTACCAATTGGAATATAGGCGGTGGTTATTTGGTTTGTGGGAAATTGAGGTTATCTGGGACACTGATGCTATGAGCAGCAATGATTTTAAAGTCGAACATCGTTATCTTGAGCTACCGGACAGTTTTTATACCCGGGTGCAGCCAACGCCGTTAAAGGACGCGCGGATGGTGTGTTTTAACCACGACCTGGCCAAGGAGATGGGTTTTCACGCAGAGAACCCCGAGGACTGGACCGGCATCGGTGCAGGGACGGAATTGCTGGAAGGGATGGACCCGGTAGCAATGAAGTACACGGGGCATCAGTTCGGAATGTACAACCCGGACCTGGGCGATGGCCGTGGGCTGCTGCTGTGGGAGACGGTAGGCCCAGGCGGACGACGCTGGGACTGGCACCTGAAGGGAGCGGGGATGACGCCCTATTCCCGGTTCGGGGACGGCAAGGCGGTGCTGCGCTCCACGATCCGCGAATACCTGTGCAGTGAGGCGATGGCAGCTCTGGGGATTCCGACCACGCGGGCGTTGTTCATGGTGAGTGCGAAAGACCCCGTGCGGCGCGAGTCCATTGAGACGGCGGCGACGTTGGTGCGGGTGGCCCAGACGCACATCCGGTTCGGGCATTTCGAGTTTGCGACGCATCATGAGGGCGAGCAGGCGCTGAGAACGCTGATTGAGCACGTGATTACCCTGCACTTCCCTCACCTGATCGGCCTGCCGGAAGACGAACGCTACCAGCGCTGGTATGTGGAGGTCGTCGAGCGCACCGCGCGAATAATTGCCGACTGGCAGGCCGTGGGGTTCTGCCATGGGGTGATGAACAGCGACAACATGTCGATTATCGGAGATACCTTTGACTACGGCCCCTACGCCTTCCTGGACGATTTTGACGCCGGTTACATCTGCAATCATACCGATCAGGGCGGACGTTACGCCTACAATCGCCAACCCAACAGCGGGTTCGTGAACTGTCAGTACCTGGCGAATGCCCTGCTTCCAGTGATAGACGAGGACGATATACGTCGTGGATTAAGGCGTTACGAGATTGCCTACAACGAACGCTTCCTGCAGAACATGCGGGACAAGCTGGGGCTGGCCCAGGAAGACGAATCCGACCTCAGCCTGATCATGAACACCTTCAGCATGCTGCACGAGCACCATGTGGACTACACACTGTTTTTCCGGGGGCTATCCAACCTCACATCGAAAGGCTCATCTCCGATCCGCGACCTGTTTGTAGACCGCGGTGTGGCGGATGAATGGCTCGAGCGGTATGAACAGCGTCTGCAATCCGAAACCCGCGCCCACGACGAGCGGGAATACCGGATGCGCAAAGTGAATCCGAAGTACATCCTGAGGAACTACCTGGCACAGCAGGTGATCCTGGAAGCGCAGAACGGCGATTACGAGCCGATGAAGGAGTTGCTGGAGGTGCTGAAAAAGCCGTTCGATGAACAGCCGGAATTCGAGCAATATTCGGCGCCTCCCCCGGACTGGGGGAAGCACCTGAGTATCAGCTGCTCTTCCTGAGTGCGAGTGAGGATCACACCGCCTTGGCGGTGATGATCTTCTCATGCCACTCAGCGGGGCCGGTCTGGTGAACAGAGGAGCCCTTGGAGTCCACCGCGACCGTAACGGGCATGTCTTCCACCTCAAACTCGTAGATAGCTTCCATACCCAGCTCTTCGAAGGCAACCACTTCTGCGTGCTTGATGGCTTTGGACACCAGGTAGGCGGAGCCGCCAACGGCCATCAGGTAGACAGCACCGAACTCGCGGATGGCATCAATGGCCACCTGGCCGCGCTCGGCCTTGCCGATCATGCCGGTAAGGCCGGTTTTCTCCAGCATGGTGCGGGTGAACTTGTCCATGCGGGTAGCGGTGGTGGGGCCTGCGGGACCAACCACTTCCTCGCGCACCGGGTCGACCGGGCCGACGTAATAAATAAAGCGGCCCTTCAGGTCCACCGGCAGCTCTTCACCACGCTCGATCATGTCCACCATCTTCTTATGGGCAGCATCGCGGCCAGTCAGCATCTTGCCCGAGAGCAGCACGGTTTCGCCCGGTTTCCAGTCTTTCACATCTTCCGGTGTGACCGTATCCAGGTTGACACGACGCACGCTGTCGCCCACTTCCCAAGTGATTTCCGGCCAGTCTTCCAGGCTCGGCGGAGTTTGCAATGAAGGGCCCGAGCCATCCAGAACGAAGTGTGCGTGACGGGTGGCCGCGCAGTTGGGAATGATCGCCACCGGCTTGTTGGCGGCATGGGTCGGGTAGTCTTTCACCTTCACATCCAGAACCGTGGTCAGGCCGCCGAGCCCCTGGGCACCAATACCCAGCTCATTCACCTTGTCGAACAGCTCCAGACGTAGCTCCTCGGAACGATTGGAGGCACCACGGGCCTGCAGGTCATGGATATCGATTGGGTCCAGCAGCGACTCCTTGGCCAATTCCATTGCTTTTTCGGCGGTGCCGCCAACACCAATACCCAACATACCCGGCGGGCACCAGCCCGCGCCCATCTGCGGCACCATTTTCAGCACCCAGTCCACCACGGAATCCGATGGGTTCAGCATGGCGAATTTCGACTTGGCCTCGGAACCACCGCCTTTCGCAGCCACATGCACATCCACGGTATTACCCGGCACAATCTTGTAGTGGATGATGGCAGGTGTGTTGTCCTTGGTATTGGTGCGCTTGCCGTCCGGATCGGCCAGGATAGAGGCACGCAGCACATTGTCCGGGTGCATGTAGGCCCGGCGGACGCCCTCATTGATGATGTCGTCCAGCGCCATGTCAGCGTCCCATTGCACATCCATACCGACCGTCACAAACACGGTAACGATACCAGTGTCCTGGCACAGTGGCCGTTTGCCCTGAGCACACATGCGGGAGTTAATCAGAATCTGCGCCATGGCATCCTTGGCCGCCTGGGACTCTTCCTTCTTGTAGGCTTCGTGCACAGCCTGAATAAAGTCTTTCGGATGGTAATAGGAGATGAACTGCAGCGCGTCCGCTACGCTCTCGATCAGGTCGTCCTGGCGGATTACGGTGGTCATAGGCGTCTCATCAGGTCTGGTTTGTCTAGCAGGGTTATAAACTTGTCTAGTAAAGGAAGCGCGAAGTTTACCAGAAAATCCAAAATCGAGGGACCAAACCCGGCGCGAAGGTTTTTAACGACAAACTTGCCTAAACGGGCACGAAAAAATGTAACATCGCGGGTATCTTCGACATAAAAACAGCAGGAGACACCGTGACCGACCTCGTCCTAACTGAAAAAAAGAACCATATCCTAACCGTCCGGATTAACCGCCTGGACCGTAAAAACGCCCTCACCCATGATATGTACACCGCCCTTGGTGATGCGATTGAACAGGCCCGCGACGACAGCGACATTCGCTGTATTCTGTACACAGGAAGCGATGAGTGTTTCACAGCCGGAAATGATCTGGGCGATTTTTCCGCAGGCTTGCCTGGCGAGTTTGAAGACACCCCTGTAGGACGGTTCCTGCTCTTATTGGCCAGCACCAACAAACCGATCGTAGCCTCAGTAAATGGCCCGGCTGTGGGCATTGGTACCACCATGCTACTGCACTGCGACATGGTGTTTGCCGGCAACAACACCCGCTTCCAGATGCCCTTTGCCAATCTCGGCCTATGCCCGGAGGGCGGCTCCAGCCTGCTGTTGCCCTCCTGGCTCGGCCGGGTACGGGCTGCGGAATTGTTGATGTTGGGCGGTGCATTTACAGCCGAAGATGCTCTGCGCATGGGCCTGATCAACCGGGTGTGCGAACCGTCACAAACTGAAACCACGGCCCTCGAAGCCTGTGCCCGGCTTGCAGACCAGCCCCCGGCAGCCATCCGCGCCACCCGTGAACTGCTGAATCGGGCCAATGGCGATGAACTGAAAGCCGCCATGTTGGCTGAGGGTAAACTCTTCGCAGAACGCCTGAAGTCACCGGAAAATGCCGAAGCCATCAAGGCCTTCACAGAAAAGCGGAAACCGGATTTTTCAAGCTTCAGCTAGGCCGGCTACCCCTGCCCCGGAAGACTCGACAAACGTCCTGGGGCCAACTATTTTTCAATGAAGCCGAACTCCGACCGTGCGGGTAGGCTCCCAATGATCAGAATCACACTTTAGAGCGATCAACTGTTGCTTTACTGCCGCTATAGTCAGAGTTACAGAAATCAGGCACAGAGCGCTGGCCAGAATTTCAGACAACAGTTAAGCAAACCAGGCCACTGACAACGGGTTTACCGGACCAGACCGGCCCCGTCAGCTGCCGAACATAACGACACAACAACAGGAAAAGGTTCCACCCATGTTCAAGAAAACTCTAATAAGTCTTGCCGTGGCTTCTTCCGTTGGACTGACAGGCTGCTT
>PBRG01000191.1 GCA_002726615.1 Marinobacter sp. | reverse complement strand
TCCGTTTGCCCGTGATGGCATCGCCGCGGATACCACGCCGAATGTGGAGACCGTCGCCTTTGCCGATCTACGGCCAGAAACGCTTCTTACCGCCCGCAACAGTGGTACCGTGAAAAACCTCAAGGATCGCCGCCATGACCTGTACACGGTGAACTGGCGCGGACATTGACCCATTGATGGCAGCTTTCATGACATTACGCAGATGCCTGGTGCTGCTTCTGAGCCCTATTGTCATGTTGTCGATGGCGGGTGGCCTGTACGCTCTTGTGGCGTGGGAGACCTGGCGGAAGGCAAACGGCATCAGCAATCTTGAATGGCAATGGGGTGACGTCTCGTGGGCGGGCCTGCGGCTGGACCGTTTGTCGGCGACCCAGAGCCGGGAAGGGCAGCGCTATCACATGGTGGGGAAGCAACTGTCGCTGGCCTGGAGCTGGCACTGGTATGGCCCAGTGCCCGAGGCCATTGTCATCGATCAATTGGCACTGACTCTGCCGCAAGGTCTCCATGCCGAGGGCGATCTGACAATCTCAAGTCCCCTGGAACCCGATAAACGGCAGCTCACCACCAACGACATGGAGATCGAAGGGCGCTTGGCCGAACGGAACATCGCTGGCTGGGCCATGAGTGAAGGCCGGATAAACCTGACGGTCAGCGGTAAAGCCAGCGAGCGGTCTGCAACACTGACTCTCGGCGAACAAAGCCGTGTCGAGTTCGACGATATTGCCGCACCCGGTGAGGATTCCCGATTGGATGACCTCGGGTTCAACCTGACCGGTGTGACTCTGGTCGGGGACTATCAGCTGGCCCCCATGGCGTTGGAGCGTCTTGCGGTTGAAGGTCCGTTTGAAGCGGCCGTCGCCACCATTCACAACGCCCAGTTGATTCCCCAGCCCTGGCGATTCGATGGGCAACTGGACGGCACCCTTACCGAATTGAAGATCGACGGCAGGCTATCGTCGGACGCCGGCGCCGTTGCCGATACGCACATGAACTACCCGTTCGAAGGCGTGCCGGCGCTTGAGGTGAGCATGAATGCTGGGGGCGCGAGTGGCGGTCGCGCGCTGGCGGATACGTTCACCGCCTGGCCAGCGGCGCTGGAGGTGAGTGACGGTCGCGTCGAGGCAGTCCTGAGTGCGCGCTTCCCATCCCAGGGCGTCCGTGTTCAGGGGGGCATTGATTTCGATCACCTTGGTGGACTGTACGCCCGGACGGCCTGGACCGGTCTCGGCGGCAGGGTGAATCTGAACCTGGACAATGACCACGTAAATGTTCGGACATCCGATCTGACACTGGATACCCTCAATCCAGGCATCGCCTTGCGCGATGTGCGGGTTGCCGGCTTCTATCGCGCGCCCCGGAATCTGGTTGCCAACGGTACCCTGGTTCTGGACCGGGCTTCATCCGAGCTTCTGGGCGGCGAGGTTCGGGTTACACCTGGAGAATGGCAACTCGCTGACATGCCGTTGCGGGTTCCCCTTGAAATCAGCGGCATTGAGCTGGCGCAGCTGATGCAGGTATACCCCGCCGAGGGGTTGGCGGGCAGTGGTTTGCTTCAGGGTGCCATTCCGGTCCGGATTGGTCCGGAGGGTGTGAGCATCGATGCCGGGCAGGTCCAGGCGGTGGCCCCTGGCGGAACGTTGAAACTGCCTGCTGATCGATTGAAGGGGATGGCACAGGGTAACCAGGCGATGACACTGGTGGTCCAGGCCATGGAAAACTTTCACTACTCGGTTCTCAATAGCACGATAGACTACGCTCAGGATGGTACCCTCACGCTGGGATTGCGGTTGGAAGGCAGCAGCCCTGAGGTCCGGGATGGTCATCCCATTGTCCTCAACATCAATCTGGAAGAGGACATTCCGGCGTTGCTGACCAGCCTGCAACTGAGTGGGCGGGTCAATGACGCCGTGACAGAAAAAGTGCGCAACCTGATACGGGAGCGGGAAGCGCAACGTCAATCCACCGGGGCGGGAAACAATCAGGAGTAAGGCATATGGTCGCATTTGGGCCGGGCGGTTTGTCCGGAAAAGGTGGTTACACGCTGGTGCTGCTGGCACTGGCCCTGGGTATGGCAGCCTGCACGCCTACGGTCAGGATGGAGGCGCCCAAAGAGCCCATCACCGTGAACCTGAACGTCAAGATCCAGCATGAAATCTACGTGAAGGTGGATGAAGAGGTGGATGAACTCTTCGGCGAGAAGGGGTTGTTCTGATGGTCAATTCTGAATCCAGGGAGTCACTCATGAAACGGTTTTCCAAACTCGGTGCGTTTATCCTCGTACTTTGCCTGGCCATACCGGCCGCGGCCATGGGGCTGCAGGAGGCCAAAAGCCAGCTGGATACCGCCAAACAGCAAGGACTGGTAGGGGAAACCCCAACGGGGTATCTGGACGTGGTCAAGGCAAGCGGAAACGCCCAGGGAATTGTTGACGCCATCAACCAGGCTCGTCGGGCTGAATACGCCCGCATTGCGGAGAAACACGATATTCCCGTCACCCAGGTGGAAACGGTGGCCGGCCAGAAAGCACTGGAAAAAACACCATCGGGGCAGTACATCCTGAAGGATGGTCAGTGGGTTAAAAAATAGATGGGCCGATTCCAGGAAATCGGTACAGCGACGATTCCCGGCAACGGGACGCGGTTGCGACTGCTGCAACGCAATGATGAGTTCTCTATCAAGATTGCCGGTACCACCGGCGAGCTGATGAACAGCCGCCTGCATGGCTCGGAGGACGCGCTGGCCACGCTTGCCTGCGAGCGTATCGGCGGCGTGGCTGGGCCCCGGGTATTGATTGGTGGGCTGGGCATGGGGTTCACGTTGGCTGCGGCGTTGTCGGCTCTGGCAGAGGATGCCAGGGTAACCGTGGCGGAGCTGGTGCCGGAGGTCGAGGACTGGAACCGGGGGCCGCTGGGCGCCGCCGCCGGATATCCACTGAACGATACTCGCGCCAGTGTTCATGTGGGCGATGTGGCAGAGTTGCTGAGAGAAGGCGATGGCAACTGGGATGCCATCCTGTTGGATGTGGACAACGGCCCGGAAGGACTCACCCGCAAGGAGAATAACTGGATCTACTCTCCGGACGGTATCGCAGCCGCCCAGAAATCGCTGAGCCCCGACGGCATACTGGCCTATTGGTCCGCCGGCCCGGAGCACGCATTCACCGAAAGGCTGCGTCGCGCGGGATTCTCCGTCGAGCCGGTTACGGTCAGAGCCCTGCGCCCGGGCAAGGGCGCGCGCCACGTGATCTGGCTGGCCTGGTAGAGTGGGCCTTCCGAGGGCCTTATTGCCGGATGGTCATTCGAAATGCAGGTATGTGTGTTGTATGTTTATGGATAGGGGGCAATGCTCCAGAGCGAAAGCCCCATCCATTCGCTGAAAGACTCAGGAGGTATTGTTATGAAACCCTCAATGAGTTTGACTGGTGAGCACGAAGGCCACAAAGTGGCTGCCGTTTTCGAGACGGAGTCAGACGCCAACGGAACGGCAAAAGCACTGTGTGCCGAGACAAGCCTGACCGATGATCAGGTATCGGTGTTGAGCCCCGCAGACCGGCACCAGGGAAAAGAACTGGAACCTGAGGACCAGGGCATCTGGCAGACGCTTGTTCGTTCCCATGTGGGCCTGAGTGTCGGTGGTGCCGTATTGGGTTTCATTGTCTATGTGATACTGAATGCCCTTGGCATTGGTTTTATCTCGCAGAATGCCGTGGTCTCAGCATCCGCGCTCACTGCGCTTGGTTTGATGCTCGGGCTATTGCTCGCAGGGGGCGTAACGATCCGCCCGGACCATACACCCTATCTGATGAAGGCACAGTCCGCCTTGCGCAAGGGGCAGTACGTATTGGCCATTCACGCAGAAAACACACAACAGGTTCAGGAAGCAAAGTCGCTTCTAAGCGCCCGGAATGTTAAAACAGTGCAGACCTTGTGATGTAACTGACCGGGAATCTGTGTATGGAAGATCTGAAGCGTTCGCGGGTAACCATTGTCGCCGTCAGCGCAGTTGTGCTGTTTTTTCTCACCAACTATCTGGCGCGCTTCCTGTTCGGGCTGACAGGGGTAGTGGTTTCCGTGGTGATCGCAGCACTGATTGCGGCCTACATCGGCTGGTCGGTGGCCCGGGTATTGAAACGGGTGCCGACCAGCGAAGAACGCGGGCGCGTGCTGTGGGCCTATGGCGGATTTCTCGGCGCATTGTTCGTGGCCTGGGGTGCTTATGTGGGTCTGTCTGCCGGGCTGGATTCTTCAGGAGTACTGTTCCTGCTTAGCCATTACCTGCCGTACCCGGCGTTGGCCCACCTGATGTTGTCAGACCGTGTGGCAAGTCGGTTTGTGGAGAAAGTGGGTTAGTCGTCGCCGGCCTCGGCATCCCTCAGGCGTTCCAGGCGTTCGCGCTCTTCCTCTTTCGCGGCATCAATAACCGCCATCAGTTCGTCCACATCTGCGCTTTCCGTGTCGTGCTCGAAACACCCGGTCAGCCGGCTATCAGGGTGCAGATCGCCGGACTCGTAGAGTGCCCAGATTTCCTTGCCATAATCCGTATTCAACAGTTCCGGGGCGAAACGGCCAAAATAACGGCGCATGTTGTCCACGTCCCGTTCCAGCATTCTTTCCGCGCTGTTGTTGCCAGAGGCATTGACCGCCTGTGGCAGGTCGATGATGACCGGGCCCGTAGAATCGACCAGTACATTGAACTCTGACAGGTCGCCGTGGATCAGTCCGGCGCTGAGCATGCGCACTACGTCAGCAATGACTTTGCTGTGATAATCCCGAGCCTGCTCCGGCGTGAGTGTGACATCGTCCAACCGTGGCGCGGCTTTGCCGTCTTCGTCGGCAATCATCTCCATCAGCAGCACGCCATCCACGAATCCGAACGGTTCCGGTACGCGCACGCCGGCACCTGCCAGACGATAAAGGGCGTCCACCTCGGCATTGAGCCAGGCGTCTTCCTGCTCCTTCTGGCCGTAGCGGGTTTTCTTGCCCATGGCGCGGGCGCGGCGGCTATTGCGAACCTTACGGCCTTCCTGGTATTGGACGGCCTGTTTGAAGCTGCGTTTCTGAGCTTCCTTGTACACCTTGGCACAGCGAACACTGTTACCGCAGCGGACCACGAACACCTGGGCTTCCTTGCCGCTCATCAACTGATAGAGCACTTCGTCCACCATGCCGTCATCGACAAGGGGCTGTAATCGTTTGGGTATCTTCATAGATCCTTTCGGTCGGCTGGTTGGGCCTGGCGGGTCATCGGGTGTCGACCGGCGTGTATGGGGGCATCTTACCTGAAATTGGTAAAAGACCCCTCATATTCGCGGATTTAGTGCGTGGCTTCGCTGGGGGGCTTCTGGTCCATGTTCCTGGCGAGGATCTTGTCAGCATCCAGGGAGGCGATGGGCACCCGGGTATCGCGGGGAATATCGCCGCTGAGCTGCAGGGCGAGGTATCGCATGGCACACACCCGTAGAAACGAGGTGAAGTTGCCCAGATCGTGCCCGGCATCAATGGATTCGTGATAAAGCCTGGTGATCATCTGGGGCAGGTTCATGCCGTCCCGGGCCGCGATTTCTGTGAGCGCGTTCCAGAAAGCGTTCTCCATGCGAATGCTGGTGACCATGCCGTCGATGCGCAGGGAGTGGGTGCGGCTGATCCAGAGTTCGGAATCCGCGTGGACGAAGAGCTTACACATGGTGTGATCCTCGTGAATGCGGGGCCGTGTTGGCAGCCCCGTTTCCGTCACTGGTCCAGCAGTTTGAAAAACTGTGCCAGCCACTGCGGATGCGCTGGCCATGCCGGTGCTGTCACCAGATTACCATCGGTGACTGCAGCGTCAACGTCGATGGCGGCGAAGCGGCCTCCAGCCAGTTCCACTTCCGGTTGGCACGCCGGGTAGGCCGAGCATTCACGGCCTTCGAGCACGCCGGCCGCGGCCAGCAGCTGTGCGCCGTGACAAATGGCAGCCACCGGTTTTTCGGCTTCAAAGAAGTGGCGGACCAGTTTCTTGACGTCGTCGTTCAGGCGGAGGTATTCCGGGGCGCGACCACCGGGTACGACAAGCGCGTCATAATCCGCGGGGTTGAGTCCGGCGAAATCGGCGTTCAGGGCGAAGCGGTGGCCCGGCTTTTCGGTGTAGGTCTGGTCGCCCTCAAAGTCATGAATGGCCGTGGCCACGGTGTCTCCTGACTTTTTGTCAGGGCAGACGGCGTGCACCGTGTGGCCAACGGCCTGAAGTGCCTGAAAGGGCACCATGGTTTCGTAGTCCTCGGTGAAATCACCGGTGATCATCAGTATTTTTTTACCGTTCATACCCGTCTCCTTGTGCTTGTTGGTGGTAGCCTGACTACAATATCAGCGGGCGAATCGCAGCGGGTATTAGGGGAATACTACAGTGTTATGTTATAACACTGTGTTATGCCGACCTTTTCAATGAACCACACGGGCGATCTATGACTTCACCAATACCCACCAATCTGGTGCTCGGCTTTCTGGGCGTGGGAAAGACCACTGCCATACTGGACCTACTGAAAAAAAAGCCGGAAGGTGAGGTGTGGGCCGTTCTCGTGAATGAGTTTGGTGAAGTGGGTATTGATGGCGCCTTGCTGGAAACCGAAGGTGCTTTCGTGCGGGAAGTGCCGGGAGGCTGCATGTGTTGCGTGGCCGGGTTACCGATGCAAATCGGACTCAACCAGTTGATTCACAAAGCCCGACCAGACCGGTTACTGATTGAACCCACGGGCCTTGGGCATCCCTCCCAGATTATTGAAACCCTGACGGGCGAGCATTATCAGGATGTGCTTGAGCTGGGCCCCGTGCTTTGCCTGGTCGACCCTAGAAGGCTTGAGGAGCAGAAGGTTCTGGAAAACGTACAGTTCCAGGATCAGGTTGCGGCAGCTGATATTGTTATCGCCAATAAAACGGACCTTTGCACACTGGAGCAGGTCGCCCGGTTTGATCATTGGGTGGCCGAGTTGCAGCCGGAAAAGACGGCCGTTTTCCACACCCGGCTAGGCCAGCTGGACATTGGCTGGCTCGATGGGGAGACTGCGCTCTCCGAGGTCAGTACGCCCCACGCGCACCATCACCATGACTCTGCGGAAGCTGCGCCGGTTCCCGATATCCAGGACGAACCGTGGCAGCGGGTCAGTAACCGGGGGCAGGGGCATTTCAGTCTGGGCTGGCGCGTCCATCCAGACACGGTCTTTTCAGAAACCGCACTGCTGGCATTGTCGCTCGATAGCCGTTTTGTCCGGTTCAAGGCAGTGGCTCAAACCAGTGATGGCTGGCGGACGATCAATATGGCGGACGGCGCGCTGTCGGTGTCCGAGTGCGAGCCACGAGAACTGTCCCGTATAGAGGTCATTAGCGAGCAAAGCCTGGACGTTGACGAGTTGGATGGCAGCTTGCGTGAATCCATCGATAAAACGGAACCGTCATGCTGAAAATTTCCAATGCGGTGGAACTGGGGGACTGGGAGATCGAGCTCACCCAGATCCGGGCCCAGGGCGCCGGTGGCCAGAACGTCAACAAGGTGGCCTCCGCCGTTCACCTGCGCTTCGATGTCCTCAATTCCAGCTTGCCACCGTTTTATAAAGAACGGCTGATGCGGCTGTCTGACCAGCGCATCAGCAAGGAAGGTGTCATTGTCATCAAGGCTCAGAAATTTCGCACCCTGGAGCTGAACAAGGAAGATGCCCTTGAGCGCCTGAAAGCACTGATTCAGGAAGCGGTAAAGCAGCAGAAAGCCCGCCGGCCGACACGCCCCACCAAGGGATCACAGCGCCGGCGCGTGGACAAAAAGACCCGCAAGGGGAAAACCAAGGCCTTGCGGGGGAAGGTTTCTCTTTAGCCCTGCCCCTGCCATCGGCTACTCGTCTTTATCGAGCAATCTCGCACCTGGCCCTTCATTACCCAGTTCGTCCCGGGGATTGCGTAGCCGGCAGGCGCCGATAGACAGGCAGCCGCAGCCGATGCAGCTTGTGAGTTGATCCCGAAGTCCGACCAGTAGCTCTATGCGGTGATTCAGATCGGACTTCCATTGCTCGGAGAGTCGCTGCCAGTCGTGGGATGTCACGGTGCGGTCGGTCGGCAGGGTTGCCAGGGTTTCGCCGATCTCCGACAACGGAATGCCAAGCCGTTGCGCTACTTTGATAACGGCGATTCGACGCAACACGCCCCGATGGAAACGTCGCTGGTTTCCGGCATTGCGCCAGCTGTCGATCAGTCCTTTCTTCTCATAGAAGTGTATGGCTGAGACTGCGACTCCACTGCGTTCAGCAACCTCGCCAACGCTCAGGGCGGTTCTGATTTCTCCGTTTTCTATGCCTGCCATAGTCGACACCAATCGCCGGGTTTGTTGACCTCAAGTATACTTTAGGTTTTGAATTTCTGTCGAACCTCGCATAACAGCAGGAGCAAACGGTGCGGCGCACCCAGACTGATTTCTGGGTGACAGGGAGGAGCTGGCTCGCAGCGTGAGGTTACTGGGCACCCTGAAACCGGACGTGGTTATCTCCAGTGCATTTACTGGCACGTCCGGGTTCAGGGAAGAGACTTCGGATGGTTGGGCGGGGGCAATCGAAAACGCGTTGAAACGCCCGGAGTAGACTACTCGTCCACAACCGTTTCGAATCCGCCATAAATGAGGCGCTTCCCGTCGAAGGGCATGGGATTTACATCCGCCTGGATACGGGGGTCTTCCATCACTTTTGGCATGCCCCTGTTCCGGACCTCGCGTGAGGGCCAGAGTATCCAGGAAAACACCACCGTCTCATCGGGCTTGCACTTCACCGCCATGGGGAACGATGTAACCTCACCGTCAGGCACATCGTCACCCCAGCATTCCACCAGTTTCAGGGCGCCGTGATCCTTGAACACCACGGCCGCATCGCTGGCGTGTTTGATGTATTGCTCTTTGTTGGCGGTGGGGACCGCTGCTACAAATCCGTCGACATACGTCATGTTGAATCTCCTGGTATCAGTCCTTGGGAGGCAATTCGCGCGCGGGCCTGACTTCAATGCTGCCGAAGCGCGCCGGGGGAATACGGCTTGCGAGTTGCAAGGCCTCGTTCAGGTCGTTGGCATCCAGCAGGTAGAAGCCAGCCAGTTGTTCCTTGGTTTCGGCAAACGGGCCGTCTGAGATCAGCACCTCGTCATCCCGGACCCTCACCGTTGTAGCCGTGTCGATAGGCTGCAGAGGTTGGCCTGTGACAAACTTGCCCTGACTGGTGAGCTTCTCCACGCCGGCAATACACTCCTGATTGAGGTCGTGCCACTCCTGTTCAGTCATGTTGTTGATGATGCTTTCCTGGTAGTACACCAGAGCCACGTACTTCATGTGAATCTCCCTTTTTGCGTGTGGTTATCTGTATGTCGTCCGGAAGGTGGCTGAATCGACAGCCCGGGATAATTTTTTATCGCGCGCTGTCGAGAGCCGTCAGCCGCCGGCTCAGGTAGCGTTGTTCCGGCCCCTGCTGTGTTAGGGTCAATGCTCTTTGATAAGCCGTGCGGGCACCTGCGAGATTGCCAGAACGGCGAAAGAGATCGGCGCGGGCGGCGTGATAAAGGTAGTAACTCTGAATGGCTTTGTGGCCGGCCAACTGGTCGAGCAGCTTCAGGCCTTCCTCCGGTGTGTCTCGCATGGCCACTGCCACGGCGTGGTTCAGGGCGATGACCGGGGAGGGCTGACGCTGATAGAGAGCCTGGTATAGCCTGGCAATACGAGCCCAGTCGGTATCCGATGAGGTGGCGGCCTTGGCATGGGTAGCCGCGATGGAGGCCTGGAGGGTGTAGGGTGCCGCTGGTGTCAGTTCCAGGGCTCGAGCGAGCCAGGTCAGCCCGGAGCGAATCTGCTCCTGGTTCCAAAGGGAGCGGTTCTGGTCCTCAAGGGTTATCAGTTCGCCATTCGCATCCTGTCGAGCATGCCGCAGTGAATCTTGCAGGAGCAACAGTGCCAACAGGCCGAAGACTTCCCCATCCGGCAGCAGTTCGGCCAGTAGCGTGGCCAGGCGGATGGCCTCGCAGGCGAGACTGATGTTGACGATGGTGTTGCCTTCGCTGGAGGAATAACCCTCGTTGAAGATCAGGTATACGACTTTCAGGACGCTCTGCAGGCGCTGAGGGAGCTCCTTTCGTTCCGGAACTTCGTAGGGAATATTCGCTTCGCGTATCTTGCGCTTGGCACGGACAATTCGTTGCGCTGTGGTGGTGGGTTTTTGCAACAGGGCGCTGGCGACCTGTTCGGTGGTCAGGCTGCATATCTCGCGCAGCGTCAGTGCCAGTTGCGCCTCGATGGCGAGGCTTGGGTGGCAACAGGTGAAAATCAGCCGCAGCAGGTCGTCATCAATTTGGTCGGTGTTTGGCTCCGGGGTGTAGGGCTCGTCCTCGGCGACGCGTGAAAGGTTGTCCCTGGCGGTCTGTCGTCGGCGAATGTGGTCAATGCCGCGTCGGTGTCCGGTTTTGATCAGCCAGGCCGCAGGATTATCGGGAATGCCCTGTCCAGGCCACTGTTTCACGGCAGCGGCGAAGGCCTCCTGCATGGACTCCTCGGCCAGGTCAAAGTCGCCAAGCAGGCGAATAAGTGTGGCCTGCACCCGACGTGACTCGGTTTGGTACATCGTGTCGATACGGCTGGCTATGGTCATGGTCGCTACACCTGGTCCCTTGCGGCGATTTTCTGATTGTTTTGATAACAATAATCATTGTTTTATCGTGTAATCAAGTGAATGCGATGCAACAAATGGAGAGGGCTATGACTGAATCAGAAGATCGGCTTCGCGTGTTTTATGATGGCGCCTGTCCAAGCTGTGTGAGGGATCGCAAACTCTATGAACGGCTGGCGGGCAAAACCGGAGACGCTGTCGAGTGGGTCGATATCACCGGCCGCGACGACGAGTTGAAACAGCTGGGTATTGACCCGGTTGCAGCGCTTCAGGAACTGCATGTTGAAGATGGCCGGGGTAACATTCATCGGGAACTGGATGCCTACATTTTGCTGATGTCGCGGGTGTGGCTGCTGAAGCCACTGGCCTGGCTGGTTGGCTTGCCGGTGATTCGCCCTGCACTCGCAAAGCTTTATCACCGCTGGGTGGGTGAGCGGCTGGAGAGAACCGGTCGACTGCCAAAATAACCCCGCGGGAATCGACGAATGTCATGAAGCAGGCTAGGGTTTAATTAAGACATCCCTGGAAGTGACAGGAGCTTGCCAATGCAAATAGCTTATCGCGCCCGAGATCTGGCCGAAGCCCATATCGTCGCCGGCCTCCTGCAGTCCAGAGGTATCGAGTGCCATGTTGGCGGTCATTATCTGCAAGGCGCCATGGGTGAGATCGGTGCCGCTGGATTTACCAATGTCCATGTCGAGGATGAAGATTACGTTCTGGCTCGCACTCTGGTCTCTGAATACGAATCGGCAAATGCCCCCGAGAGTGCTTCTGCCCATGGAGAAGATCGGGCGAACCGTTACGCCACCTGGTTTCTGTTGTTCCTGGCGGTCGTTATGGTGGTGCTCTTTGGCGCTTTGTGACGACAGGTCAGGGATAGGGGGCTCCCCGGGCTTGCGCCCGGAGAGTGATTCCCGGTGTCAGTGCCCGTAAACCCGCATGGCGGTGTTGCGGATAGCAAGGTCATCCAATCCCACCGATCCGATGGACGTGCCCCCCACCAGCACCTGGCCGATGGACATATCGGCTTCAAAGGTGTTGATATCGATAGCCAGGCTGTCGGTGCCCACGGCATTGGCATCCTTGTAGATGTCCATGTCCACCAGTGTGAACAGTGGCAACAGTGAGGGGTTGTCGGGGTCGTAACCAGCGCCGGTAATCCGCATGTCACGAATCCCCACTGCCATAAAGGGCACATCCAGTTCCAGCTCGTCAATGGCAAACCGGGTGGTCAGGTTGAGGGTGTCCGTGTCGGTATCCACGGTCGCCTGGGCCTGGAGTATAAGACCTTCCGCAGAGAAGTTGTCCGCCAGCAACGTGCTTTCGCCGCCATTGCCCCGTAGCTCCCAGGCGCCGGTGCGCACGGCAAAGTCCACAGGGCGCGCGGTGATCGGGAATACGTTAATAATGGCATCGCCATCGTCAGCGACATCCAGTTCAATCTTGATGTTGTCGATCAGATCCGTGCTGCTGGTGCCGAAAATGGCATCGCGCCCGGAGGTGAATTCCTCGAACATGTCGATGCGATCCGCACCGCCAATGAAGATGTCGCTGATGCCCAGCGTGCCCTCATCGGTGTAGGTGAACTCGTCCATGGTGACCTGGGTTTCGAGTTCAATGGTAACGCCCGCCTGGCCGGTAATCTGGCCCATGTCGGCGTCGTGCAGTGGTTTGAGTTCGGCATACCCGCTCAGGGGCAGGCCCGCGATGGCTAACACTAACGCTGATTGCTTCAGGCTTTTCATTGTTATCATCCTTCCTGGTGTTGTTATGGTGGTTTGCCGGCACCCGAAGCTGCGGCTACCGGCAAACCGGGAGGCCTCTGGGAGCCTCCCTTATTTCCCTCAGAGGTTCGGGGTCAATGTCAGATCAATGCCATTGTCCGGGCCAGCGAGGAACTGGTTGAGAACGTCGGTCAGCGGACCGCAGTTCTGCAGGGGTGGCAGTGTGTAGTTGCCTGTCACATCACCGCCCTCGGACAGCGAGAAGTTGGTGCCTTCCACCGAAGCCAACTCGATGTTGACCGGATCCGCCGTGCGGCAGTCCTTGCCACCACCCACCGGAATCTTCAGGCCGAACAGGCGTACGGTTACCTTCGGTACCTCCACATACAGCGAGGAATTGGCCGTGAGGTTGCCATTGATCAACGTGCCAGTGGTGACGTCCGCTTGCTCGAATGTCACTTTTGCATTGGCGGTCAGACTCTTGAACAGCAGGGGAATCTTGAACTGACCCTGGGTGGGAGCAAGCGCAAGGTCTGCTTCGAACATGCCTGTTGCCAGTTCGAGCTGGGTGGCGATGCTGCCTGACAGCGGCAGTGAGCTGCCAGACGCCTTGATGTCGGTTTGGCCTTCCAGATCCAGAAGAACCTCAAGCACGTCGTCGCTGCCATCGTTGCCCTGACCACTCAGTGCCACGGTCACGCCTGGCATTTCCGGATCGTCAGAGGCAATGTTGAGTGTCGCGCTGCGCCCACCGGCGGCCGAAGGCATGAAGCTGATTTCAACGGTACAGCTTCCATCCTGTACCACGGTTGTGCAGTCGTTGGTCTGGGTGAAATTGCTGCTGTTGGTGCCGGCGATCTCGATGGAGTTGATCATCAGCGATGCGTTGCCTTCGTTGGCAATGGTGACCTGTGCGGTGGCTGTTTCACCCAGCATCACGGAACCAAAGCTGACGTCAGCGGGCGTAACGCTGATTTCCGGCACGGGCGCGAGCACGCTGGTGCCCGTCAACGGTACGTCGACCACAGGGTTT
>PBRG01000190.1 GCA_002726615.1 Marinobacter sp. | reverse complement strand
CGGCGGTGTGCCGGCCTCGAACTTGTAAGGCAACACGTTCCAGGTGGTGCGTTCGAACGACACCCGCTCGATCATCTCGCCGCCGCCCTGGAACGGGGGCATTTCTTCCAGCAACTGGGCCTTGCCGTACAGTACGCCAACGCCCGTCGGGCCGAACAGCTTGTGGGATGAGAACACGTAGAAATCACTGCCCAGTGCTTTTACGTCCGGCTGAAAATGCGGCACGGCCTGGGCGCCATCGATAACGGTGATCACGCCGTAAGCCTTGGCTTGCTCAATCAGCGGTGCAATCGGGTTCACCGTGCCCAGGACGTTGGACACGTGAGTCAGTGCCAGTATTCGGGTGCGGTCGCCCAGCAGGCTGTTGAATGAGTCGAGGTCCAGCTCGCCCTGAGGCGTGACCTGGATGGGAACCACCTTTGCCCCTGTGCGCTCGGCCACCATCTGCCAGGGCACGATGTTGGCGTGATGTTCCATATGGCTGACGAGGATTTCGTCGCCAGGCTTGAGGCGGCCGGCCAGACCATTGGCAACCACATTGATGGCCTCGGTGGTGCCGCGGGTCCAGATGATCTCGCGGGTGCTGTCAGCGTTCAGGAATGCGCGAACCTTCTCCCGGGCGCCCTCGAAGGCACTGGTGGCACGGTCGCCAAGCGTGTGGGCGCCCCGATGGACGTTGGAATGCATTTCCCGGTAATAGCGATCCATGGCGTCCAGCACGGCGATGGGCTTTTGTGACGAAGCACCGTTGTCCAGATACACGAGGGGCTTGCCGTTGATCTGCTGATCAAGAATCGGAAAGTCCCGGCGGGTGGCCTCGACGTCGAACGCCGCAGTGCCCGCCTTTTTGGCCATGGAAAGGTCTGTCATAACCGGTCAGGCCTCCTGAAACGTCTGATCGAAAAATTCATTCAGCCGGAGCTGGGCAGCGTCTTTGACGGCCTGAACCGGAATCTGTTCAACAAGTTCGTTAATGAAGGCCATCGTCAAAAGGGTATTGGCCTCACGACGCCCGATGCCACGGGATACCAGGTAGAACAGGGAAATTCTGTCAAGCTGGCCGATTGTTGCGCCATGGGCGCATTTGACATCGTCCGCGTAGATCTCCAGCTCCGGCTTGGTATCGATCTCGGCGCCGGTAGAGAGCAACAGATTCTTGTTGTTCATGTTCGCGTTGGACTTCTGGGCATCCTCGTGGATATGGATGCGGCCATTGAACACGGCATGGGATTCGTCCGCAGCGATATTGCGATAGGTTTCCTCGCTGTCGCAGTGGGCAGCCACATGCTCAATGGATGTGTGGTTGTCGTAGTGCTGTTTGCCCTGGGTGACGACCACGCCGTTCAGCTTGCACTCGCCGCCTTCGCCTTCCAGCCGAACCTGCAGATCATGGCGACGCAGTGGTCCACCGAAGCCCACGCAGTGGCTCTCGAAGCGAGAATTGGCGGCTTGGCGAACACCGGTAGCCCCGATGTGCTGTACATTTTCGCCTTCCATGACCAATCGCACATTCGTGACCTGGGCTCCGTCTGCCAATACAAACTCGGTGACGGTATCCACCATGACCGGCTCCTCGCCGCTGGAGAGGTATTCCTCTACCACCGTAATCTGGCTGTGACGTGCGGCATCCACATAAATGCGCGGGTACGCCGAGCCGGAAGCCGTGCCGGTCACTTCGTGCACGATGAACAGAGGCTGATCGAGAACCGCTTCCTTGTCCAACTGGATATACAGGCCGTCTTCAAAGCGAGCGGAGTTCAGTCGCGCCATCTGTACGGCACGGGTGTCCAGCGTGTTATCCAGGCGCTCGGCCAGGCCAGCAGCTTCGTCATCGTCCAGATCGGCGAAACGTTGAATGCGGATGCCGTCCAGGTCCGGAAAGTCCGAGGCTTCCGGAATCATCACGCCGTTATGGAACACCACGCGATAACCGGGAATCGACAAGCTATAGCCATCCTTGCCGGTCGCGGGCAGGGTGCTGGCCAGTTCGTCGGTCAGCTTCAGGTGCCGACTGGAGTATTTCCAGTTCTCGGTTTTGCGGGTCGGCAGTGGCATATCGACCAGTGCCGTACCCCGTTGTTTGCGCAGCTCAAGAAGCGGTGCCGGCAGCGATTGCCCGCCCGGCTCGAGGAAGGCGCTGGAAATGGTTGGTGCTGGTTTCATTCCACGGCCTCCTTAGCTGGCTGCACTGGGAGTGGCTTCTTCGTCTTTCACGCCGAGCCAGCCGTAGCCACGCTCTTCGAGCTCGAGGGCCAGCTCGCGACCCCCGGATTTGACGATCCTGCCACCGGCCAGTACGTGAACATGGTCCGGCACAATGTGGTTCAGCAAGCGCTGGTAGTGAGTCACCATCAGAATGGCACGGTCTTCGGCGCGCAGGGCGTTTACGCCCTTGGAAACCACCTGGAGGGCGTCAATATCGAGCCCTGAATCTGTCTCATCCAGGATGGCCAGCTTCGGCTGCAGCAACAGCGCCTGAAGAATCTCATTGCGCTTCTTCTCGCCACCGGAGAAGCCTTCGTTGACGCCACGCTTGAGGAACGCCGGGTCCAGGTCCACCTGTTTGGAAACTTCTTTGGCCAGCTTCATGAATTCGGCCGCGTTCATTTCCGTCTCGCCACGGTGTGTACGCATGGCGTTAACGGCGGTGCGCAGGAACTGCAGGTTGCTGACACCGGGAATCTCCACCGGATACTGGAATGCCAGGAAAATACCTTCACGAGCCCGCTCTTCGGTTTCAAGGTCCAGCAGGTTCTCGCCGTTCAGGCTGATTTCGCCCTGAGTTACCTCAAACGTCTCGTTACCTGCCAATACCTGGGACAAGGTACTCTTGCCAGAGCCGTTCGGGCCCATGATGGCGTGAACTTCCCCGGCCTTGATCTCCAGGTTGATGCCCTTGAGGATCTCTTCACCCTCAACAGATGCGTGCAGGTTCTTGATGCTCAGCATTTGACGATTTCTCTCTCTGTTTTCTGAATTCCGGTGCGGGGCTGTCTGTTGGTTGTTAACCAACAGATCCCTCAAGACTAACCTCAAGCAACTTGCCAGCTTCCACAGCAAACTCCATCGGCAGCTCCTTGAACACCTCTTTACAGAAGCCGTTCACAATCATGGAAACCGCCTGCTCCGGGTCGATGCCACGCTGGCGGCAGAGGAACATCTGCTCGTCGCTGACTTTGGAGGTGGTTGCCTCGTGCTCAACGATGGCCGACTTGTTCTTGCTCTCGATGTACGGGAAGGTGTGGGCGCCGCAGCGGTCGCCGATCAGCAGCGAATCACACTGGGTGTAGTTGCGCGCCCCTTCCGCACCGGGGCCGAACTTCACCAGCCCACGATAGGCGTTGGAGCTCTTGCCGGCGGAAATGCCCTTGGAGATGATGGTGCTGGACGTGTTCTTGCCCAGATGGATCATCTTGGTGCCGGTGTCCGCCTGCTGGAAGTTGTTGGTCAGTGCCACCGAGTAGAACTCGCCCACGCTGTTGTCACCGCGCAGCACGCAGCTTGGATACTTCCAGGTAACCGCAGAACCGGTCTCAACCTGGGTCCAGGAGATCTTTGAGTTCTTGCCAATAGCGGCGCCACGCTTGGTGACGAAGTTGAAGATGCCGCCTTTGCCGTTCTCATCGCCCGGGTACCAGTTCTGCACCGTGGAGTATTTGATCTGTGCATCGTCCAGGGCCACCAACTCAACCACCGCCGCGTGCAGTTGGTTCTCATCGCGCATCGGCGCCGTGCAGCCCTCGAGGTAACTGACGTAGCTGCTGTCTTCCGCGATGATCAGGGTGCGCTCGAACTGCCCGGTATTGGCCGCGTTAATACGGAAGTAGGTGGACAGTTCCATGGGGCAGCGCACGCCTTTGGGAACGTACACGAACGTGCCATCTGAAAACACGGCGGAGTTCAGGCCCGCGAAAAAGTTGTCGCCTGCAGGAACCACAGAACCAAGATACTTTTTCACCAGTTCCGGGTAGTCCTGGATGGCTTCCGAAATGGAGCAGAAAATCACGCCAGCCTTGGCCAGCGGCTCCTTGAAGGTAGTCGCCACGGAAACGGAGTCAAAGACGGCATCAACGGCCACGCCAGCGAGCTTTTCACGCTCATGCAGGGGAATGCCCAGTTTCTCGTAGGTCTTGAGCAGCTCCGGGTCGACTTCGTCGAGGCTCTGGGGCATGTCTTCCTTGCGCTTGGGCGCGGAGTAATGGGAAATCGAGTTGTAGTCGATTTTCGGATAACCCACGTGTGCCCAGTCCGGCTCGTCCATTTCCAGCCAGCGACGGTAGGCCTTCAGGCGCCATTCCAGCATCCATTCCGGCTCTTTCTTAATGGCGGAAAGGCGGGCAATGACGTCTTCGTTCAGGCCGGGCTCGAACGTGTCGGCTTCGATGTCTGTCACGAAACCGTGTTCGTATTCCCGTTTGATCAGCTCGTTCACCTCTTTATCGGTGGTCGCCATGATCGTCGCTCCGTATTCTCTCATCTCGGGCCTTGCAGCCCCTGGTGTCGCCGGTAGTCTCGTGTTCAGGGCTGCCGGGCGGATGTCATAAATTCATGCGTTGCAGTGATCGCCCCAGACCTGGGTGCGCCCTGCAATCGGTTTTTGGATGACGGATTGGGTGCGGCCCTGTTGAAAATCAAGGGCAATATCCGTTTCTTCTGGTGAGTGAGTATACAATACCAGAGTAAAATAGTCAGGTATTAAATTGCGCGTGTCGTGATTATACCTCAATCAACCCTTGTGGCACTAAGGGGCTGGCAATCAGACCGATAGCTCGACGCTTTGAATGACCGAATTGCCTCATGTCCTGTTGCGACTAAAGCCGAATATGGCTATTTTCAGCTAACATGTGTACGCTGACGAGCGCAGGTAAAAAGTGTGCCTGCGAGGAATTATCAGGAGACAGTGACATGCACTCAGAACCGATGAAGCCCCGCGCGACTGTGGCACCGTTCAGTGCGCGAGTGACTTCGTTGATTGCCGGGCACTTGGAACGTGGTCGGGTAGGAGTGGAGGCTGTTGCCTCTCAACTGCATATGAGTCGGCATACGCTTCATAAGAGGTTAAAGGAAGAAAACCTGACCTTTGCGGCGTTGCTTGAGGACATCCGGCGTGAACGGGCTCTGGCCTATTTGAAGGATCGAAGCAAGCCTCTCGTGGAAATCGCTGAGCAGCTTGGGTTCTCCGAGCTCAGCGCCTTCAGCCGTGCGTTCAAACGCTGGATGGGCAAATCGCCAGGAGCTTACCGCTCGCGGGTTGCTTGAGGGTGGTTTAAGGGGCATTGAAAAAAGCCGGGGTAGCAAATTCGTGCATGCCCCGGCATTTGCTGTCTGGTTGTCAGGCTTTCTTGAAGATCAGCGTGCCGTTGGTGCCGCCGAATCCAAAGCTGTTGCTCATCACCAGGGGCAGATCCACGTTGTCCTGCCGCTCTCTCACGATGGGGTAGCCTTCGGCGCCTTCATCGAGATTCTCGATATTGGCAGACGGCGCAATAAAGTTCCCCCGCTGCATGATCAGGCTGTAGATGGCTTCGTGCACACCGGCTGCGCCCAGAGCGTGGCCGCAAAGTGGCTTGGTTGAGCTTAGTGGCGGTATCTTGTCGCCAAAGGTTTCCTTCAGCGCTTTGAGTTCGGTGACATCCCCCGCCGGCGTGCTGGTGCCGTGGGTGTTGATGTAGCTGATCTCGCCATCAATGTTTTTCATCGCCTGCTGCATGCAGCGAATGGCGCCTTCGCCGCTGGGCGCCACCATATCGGCGCCATCAGAGGTTGCACCGAAGCCGACCAGTTCGGCCAGAATGTTGGCCCCACGTGCTTCTGCATGCTCCAGGGCTTCCAGTACCAGGATGCCGCCGCCACCGGAAATCACGAAACCGTCCCGATCCCGATCATAGGTGCGGGAGGCTTTTCCGGGAGTGTCGTTGTATTTGGTGGAGAGCGCACCCATGGCGTCGAACATCAGGCTCAGCGTCCAATGGATATCTTCACCGCCACCGGCAAACATCACGTCCTGGCGACCCAGCGCAATCATATCGGCGGCATGGCCAATGGAGTGGGCGCTGGTGGCACAGGCTGAGGTGATGCCGTAGTTGATGCCGGTAATGCCAAACGCCGTGGAAAGGGTGGCGTTGATAGCGCTGCCCATGGTGCGTGGTACACGGTACGGGCCTACCCGGCGGATGCCTTTCTCGCGGTGGGTATCGATCGCATCCATCAGCTCGACCGTTGATGCACCACCAGCACCAGTGATGACGCCGGTTGAGTTGGCGCGTATATGCTCTTCGGTCAGCCCGGCTTGCTCAATGGCTTCTTTCATCGCCAGGTAGGTGTAGCCCGAGGCCGGGCACATGAAACGCATCAGCTTGCGGTCAATCAGTTCCGGCAGATTCAGGTCAATCTGTCCGCACACATGGCTGCGCAGACCGTTGTCCTTGGCTTCCTGGCTAAAGCCAATGCCAGGAATTGATTCCCGCAGGGACCGGGTTACTTCGTCTTGATTGGTTCCGAGGCTGGAGACGATTCCCATGCCTGTAATAACAACACGACGCATTTAATGGCTCCTAGAAGTCATCCGTAGAATTGAACATGCCGACCTTCAGGTCTTTGGCGGTGTATATCTCTCGGCCATCCACTTCCATGCGGGCATCCGCAATGGCCATGGTGAGCTTGCGGCGGATGACCCGCTTGATGTCGAGGTGATACCGAACGAGTTTGTTCGTGGGTAGCACCTGCCCAGAAAACTTCACCTCGCCGCTTCCCAGCGCGCGACCCTTGCCTTCACCCCCGGTGGCTGCCAGGAAAAAACCCACCAACTGCCACATGGCGTCCAGGCCCAGACAACCGGGCATGACCGGGTCGTCCACAAAATGAACCTTGAAGAACCAGAGGTCCGGATTGATATCCAGCTCGGCAACAATGCTGCCTTTGCCATAGAGCCCGTCGGTTTCGCTGAAATGGGTAACGCGGTCCATCATCAGCATTTCATTGATAGGCAGCCGCATCTTGCCGGGAAAGAGCGTGCCTTGTCCGCAGGCTTCCAGATCGGCCTTGGTAAAGTGATCAGGGGTCATAATGCCAGTGTTCCTGTTACAAAATGGTTTCTTATACTTTAGCTGGTATTTCCGTTGAGGCTATTGACCATTGGTTGCAGTTTGCAGTCAGGCACGAATTTTCTGTGACGGTCAGCGCCCCCCGGATTTCTCGGATACCTGCTTTGTCAGTTCCTGCAACTGTTCCTGAACCGCCTTTAACTGACGTGCGATCTCGTCCCGTTCATCGTGGGCTTTTTGGGCCTGCTCCGCATTCTGTTCCTCACTCATGACTTCCAGGATCGCCCCGATCATCATGTTGAGGAATACGAACGCAGTCAGAAATATAAACGTCAGATAGTAGAGCCAGCTGAGCGGGTAGGATTCCATCGTGGCATACATCACATCGGTCCAATCCTCGAAGGTTGCCACCCGGAATAAAGTAAGCATGGCTATGGCGACATCGCCCCAAAGAGTCTCGTCCACGTCTGCAAAGAACATTGAACCCATGGCCGCATAAATGTAGAAAATGATAAACATCAACAGGGCGATGTAGCCCATGCGCGGGATGGCTTTCAGAAGGGAGTTGATCAGGAAGCGCAGCTCTGGCACGACAGACACCAGACGCAACACCCGGAACACGCGCAGCAACCGGCCAAGGAGCACGGCGTCGGAGTTGTCCAGTGGGATGAGGCTGCCAACCACGACCAGTGTATCGAACAGGTTCCAGCCGTCCATCAGAAAGCGTTTCTTGTTAGGGCAGGCAGCAAAGCGGAACAGGATTTCTATCAGGAAAAACAGAGTGATGGCGTTGTCCATCACGCTAAGGGAACCCTCCACCAGCGGCGGCAGTTCGTAGGTCTTTGCGCCAATGGTGAGCGCCGACAGGATGATAATGCCGATAACCACGCTCTGGAATATCCGGCTGGACTCAATGCGGCGCAGTTGTTCGAATCCGGTTGTGGGGCTTGGTTGGTCGGACATGGGAAGACAGAAACTCCATAACGATCGCGGAGTCTGAATTCTAAAGGGAGTGGGCCGGATTGGGTAGCGGGAACTGGGCTCAGGCGTTGGCGAGTATGATCCGCCACTGTTCTTCAGTAACGGGCATCACCGACAGG
>PBRG01000189.1 GCA_002726615.1 Marinobacter sp. | reverse complement strand
ATCTTGCGCAGGCGGCGGAGTTTGGATTTGTACTCCAGCGCCGTGTGACCGCGCTTCATGGCCGCCAGGACACGGTCCGAGCCACTTTGCACCGGCAAGTGCAGGTGGCTGACCAATTCTGGTACCTGCTCATAGGCTTCGATCAGCGAGTCCGAAAACTCCACCGGGTGTGAGGTGGTATACCGGATACGGTCAATACCGTCGATGGTGGCGATCAGGGTCACCAGCTCCGCCATGTCCATCACGTCGCCATCGTGGGTTTCGCCACGGTAGGCATTGACGTTCTGGCCCAACAGGTTCACCTCACGCACGCCCTGGCTGGCCAGGTGGGCGACTTCCGCGACCACGTCGTCCACCGGCCGACTGACTTCCTCGCCACGGGTGTAGGGCACCACGCAGAAAGTGCAGTATTTGCTGCAGCCTTCCATGATGGAGACGAACGCGGACGGGCCGTCGGCACCGGGATCAGGCAGGTTGTCGAACTTCTCGATTTCCGGGAAGCTGACGTCTACCACGCCAACGCCGTTACCCTTGGCGCGGACTTCGGTGATCATGTCCGGCAGACGGTGCAGGGTTTGTGGGCCAAATACCATGTCCACGTAGGGTGCCCGGTCGATGATTGCCTGGCCTTCCTGGCTGGCGACGCAACCGCCGACGCCGATGATCAGGTCCGGTTTGCTGTTTTTCAGTTTCTTCCAGCGACCCAGTTGGTGGAACACTTTTTCCTGCGCTTTTTCGCGGATGGAGCAGGTGTTCAGCAACAGGATGTCCGCGTCATCCGGGGTGTCGGTCATTTCGACGGTTTCGCCGGTACGCAGCAGGTCTGCCATGCGTGATGAGTCGTACTCGTTCATCTGGCAGCCATGGGTCTTGATGTACAGCTTCTTGGCCATGAGTCTCAACGTGCTTGGTGTGTGATTTGCGCCGGAAGGTTGGGAGTGGCGCTTAAAAAAGTTAGCTGCACATTATAACGGGGTGATCAATCGGCAACCACCTTTGTCTCGGCAATCCTCTAAATCGCTTGTGGTAGTATTGGCTTTTTGGAGCACGAAGCGGCTGGGGGATGCTTTTTGAAAACACGCCGTAAATACGTCCATGTAGGCTCGGTCGGGCCATCCATGGCCCTCCACGGTTTTCAAAAAGCATCCCCCAACCGCTTCCCGTACCGATGTGCCAGAGCTGATCCCGTATAACCATGACCCCTGAACGCCTAGCCCGAATCAAACAAACCCTGGATACTCGCCAGCCCGATCTCAGCGTCCTCACCGACCAGGTCCACAAGCCTCGCAATCTGTCTGCCATCATCCGCTCCTGCGATGCCTTTGGTCTTGCCAACATGCATGTGGTCTGGCCGCGGGAAGGTTTCCGGGCCTTCCGCAAAACCGCTGGAGGCAGCTACAACTGGGTGACCACCCATACGCACCCCACCATGGACGATGCGGTTTCGGAGCTGAAAGGGCAGGGCCACAAACTCTACGCAGCGCAGCTTTCAGATCGGGCAATTGATTATCGGGAAGCAGATTTCACCGTGCCCTGCACGGTGATCATGGGTAATGAAGTGGATGGTGTCAGCGACGGCGCCGCCGAACAGGCCGACGAGCATATTGTGATCCCCATGATGGGCATGGTGGAGTCCCTGAACGTATCCTCAGCCTGTGCGATTATTCTGTCCGAAGCTCAGCGACAGCGGAAACTGGCGGGCCTGTATGACCAACAGAGGTTGCCGGATGATGAATACAACCGTTTGTTGTTCTGCTGGTGCCAGCCGGTGGTTAAACGCTACTGCGACGACCGCAACCTGCCATACCCACCCATCGACCCGGAAACCGGTGAACTGGTTGACGGCGTAGGCTGGATGCAGGAAGTCCGGAAGCTGCGCGCAAACCGTCGGAGGTGGACTGATAACTCAGAACCCGCCACCAACGAACCTCAATAAAGGGATTAACCACAGTCGTTTGATCGGTCACGGTGTGGGGTAGCCTTTTCTGCCGGAAAAAGGTGTCCGAGCGCAGCGAGTTCTTTTTCCAGAAGAAAAGGCTACCCCATGGCGGGACCAGCCCCCAACCCCGTCAGGCTAGGGGAATGCTATTCTTCGCGACCTTCAAGATAACGCTGCAACTGCTCCCGCAACGCCTTAGGCAACCGTGTAATCGTCAGTGCGTCGTTATCACGGTCATAATAAACCGCCTGATTTACCAGATCCGACGAGAACGACACACTCATACCACCACCGGAACCCGCAATCCGCACAAGCTTCTTCACCTTCCGATGATCCGGATGCAACACCCCGCTTTCCGGCAGCTCAGCGGTTTCACTGGCAAACTCCTTGAAACGCTGGGGCTCGTTCTCGTCCAGATAGCCCGACAGAGCTTCAATGGCCACAGGCTCGCCCAACGCATGTTGCTCCTTTGAAAACTCATAAGCCCGCGCCCGAATCTTACCCGCTTCCTCCGGCTCGGAAGACTTGGCGAAGGCTTCCACCGCATCCATGAACGTCAGCGTTTCCTTCTCCACATCCACCTGATTGGTGAAGCCGCACAACCTGATGAACAGATCACCACCCTCGCCGGAACCACGGGCGTGGACCAGCGTAAGGTAATTTTCGCCGGCGTTGTCACCCAGCCAGTCGTCCAATTCCACGCGCACCGCCAGATTCAACCGCGACAGGCTCAGGATGTCCGTGGCGTCCAACGTTTGCTGGGCATCAAAACGCATGGCACTGTCGTTTTCCAGGATAAACAGATAAACCACCTCCGCATCGGCGAGGGCTTCGTGGACAATCATCAGATGTCCCTCAAACTCCTCCTGGGCGCTGTTAAGCAGTTCCTGCCACTGGCCAAACAGACGGTCAGTCATCGACGCAAAGCTCTGCTTATCCTCCCGGTAGTCCTTCAGCCAGCTGCTGAACGGACTTTCTCCGATATCCTCGGAAAAACGACCGTATTTCTTTCCCGGCTTACTGTTGAACAGGCGCTTCATCTGTTTATGAAGCGCCTCATAGTCACCACCCGGCTCGGCCAATGCCTCGCCGGGACGAACACGCGCTGGCTGTCCGGGCTGATACTGGCTGGCGAAGAGAGTTCGAAGCTGTTTGATGGCCATGGAGTCGAGAGTCCCTTGGTTGATAGAGCGTGTAGGGGCTGAGGGTAAACCTTCAGGGGGAGGCATTGTAGTGGATTTTGTAGGGTCGCGGGACCAGCCCCCAAAAGAAAAAGCCCCCAAGGTTTAAGGCCAAGGGGGCTGCATGAAGTCCGGTAATACGGGTTAAACCCGCTTATGCCGCATGAGGTCCTGAATCAGCGAAGTCACCGCTTCAGTGATCTGCTGATCATCGTCTGCAGAGACAGACGCCGACGCCACATCTGCACCCAGGTTCACCGCAATGGCAATCAGGCCATGGGCACTGACCACCTGCGCAGCGCGACGACGGTCTTCGGCATTGCCGGCATTGTCCTCGCTGAGCACAACGGACGTCTTGCCCTGGTCGAACAGCGCCCGTTCAACCGCCAGGGCCAGCGCCGCTGCCTGCTTGCCATTACAGGCAATGATGGCGGGTTTTTGGGCCAGACGGCGCTCGCGTTCCTCGCTGGTCACCGGGTCCAGCGATTCAACCGTGCCAGCCGTGCCGGCAATCATACCCGCGCCAACCGTCACGTTGGTCAGCCGGTCGATCACAATGAAGCTGCCCGTTGCGTGGTTGCGCGGATAGGCATCAAACGCAATGGGTTGGCTCAGGGTCAACTCACACAGACCGATTTCGTTTAACTGAAGCGCAGACGGATTGTCGTTCTTTTCCAGCGTGTTGACGTCGGTCTGGTGATGAATCTTTTTGACGGTGGCAGAGGTAAACGTCGGGCCGAGCTTGATATCGTAAAGGCGACCGGTTTCCAGCGGCCCATCGGTCATCCACACGATGTTGGCCGTAAAACGGTTACCCACTTCCGGCTCGTCCTCAGCCTTGACCAGCATATCGCCGCGGCTGACATCGATCTCGTCGGTCAGTGTCAGTGTGACTGCCTGGTCAATGTAGGCCTCTTCCAGGTTGCCATCAAACGTCACCACATCCTTGATGGTGCTGGTGCGCCGTGAGGGCAGGGCCATTACCTTGTCACCCGGGCGGATCACGCCGGATGCAATCGTTCCGCAGAATCCACGGAAGTTCAGGTTCGGGCGCGTGACGTACTGTACGGGGAAGCGGAAATGTTCCAGGTTCTTGTCGTGGGATACTTCCACGGTCTCCAGAATGTCCATCAGTGGCTGGCCGTCGAACCAAGGCGTTTTTTCGCTCTTATTGACAACGTTGTCGCCTTCGAGGGCCGACAGCGGCACAAAGCGGATATCTTTCAGGCCAAGCTGGTTGGCAAATGCCAGGTAGTCGTCCTTGATTTCATTGAAGCGTTCTTCGCTGAAATCAACCAGATCCATTTTGTTCACTGCGACCACAATGTGGCGAATGCCAAGCAAGGATGCAATGTAGGAATGCCTCCGGGTCTGGGTCAGAACCCCATGGCGCGCATCAATCATCAGAATCGCAACTTGAGCCGTCGATGCCCCTGTTGCCATGTTGCGAGTGTACTGCTCGTGGCCCGGAGTGTCTGCGATGATAAACTTGCGTTTATCAGTGGAGAAGAAGCGATAGGCAACATCAATAGTGATGCCTTGTTCCCGCTCGGCCTGCAGGCCATCGACCAGAAGGGCAAGGTCCAGCTTTTCGCCAGTCGTGCCCATCTTGGCACTGTCACTTTTCAGGCTTGCCATATGATCTTCATAGATCATCTTGGTGTCGTGCAGCAGGCGACCAATCAGGGTGCTCTTGCCGTCGTCCACACTGCCACAGGTGAGTAGGCGCAGCAGTTCCTTGTTTTCGTGTTGCTTCAGGTAGGCCTGAATATCTTCCGCAATCAGATCAGACTGGTGTGACATCTTAGAAATACCCTTCCCGCTTTTTCTGTTCCATGGAGCCGGCCGAGTCGTGGTCGATCACGCGGCCCTGACGTTCGGAGCTGGTCGCCAGCAGCATTTCCTGGATGATCTCCGGCAGGGTGTCTGCCTCGGATTCAATGGCGCCGGTCAGTGGGTAACAGCCCAGGGTGCGGAAACGGATGGATTTCATCATCGGCTTTTCGCCTTCTTTCAAAGGCATGCGGTCGTCGTCCACCATGATCAACGTGCCATCGCGCTCCACTACGGGCCGCTTGGCGGAGTAGTACAATGGCACGATTTCAATGTTTTCCAGATAGATATACTGCCAGATATCCAGCTCGGTCCAGTTGGACAGCGGGAATACCCGGATGCTCTCGCCTTTGTTGATCTTGCCGTTGTAGATGTTCCAGAGCTCGGGGCGTTGGTTCTTGGGGTCCCAGCGGTGGTACTCGTCACGGAAGGAATAGACACGCTCCTTGGCACGGGATTTTTCCTCGTCCCGGCGGGCGCCGCCAAAGGCAGCATCAAACTTGTACTTGTCCAGGGCCTGTTTGAGAGCCTGGGTTTTCATCACGTCGGTGTGCTTGGCACTGCCGTGGGTAAATGGGCCGATGCCCTGCTTGATGCCGTCTTCGTTCTTGTGAACGATCAGGTCCAGGCCGTATTCCTTAACCTTGCGGTCCCGGAAATCGATCATATCCTTGAACTTCCACGTGGTATCCACGTGCATCAGCGGAAAAGGGGGCTTCCCTGGATAGAATGCCTTGCGGGCCAGATGAAGCATCACCGCGGAGTCCTTGCCGATGGAATAGAGCATGACCGGGTTATCGAACTCGGCCGCAACTTCCCGGATGATGTGGATGCTTTCAGCTTCCAGCTGTTTGAGATGCGTCAGATTGTAAGTGGTCATCGTGTCCTGTTACCGCTTTGCGTGCCTCAAGATTCGATTGAGGCTGGGCGTGTGAATGCCGCAATGATACCAGATCAGGCCATGGCATAAGAAGCCGGGTAACTAGAGTTTGCCGCTATAACAATATAGCGGCAGGGTAGGCTGGCAGCTATAACGGGAAGGTTAGAGCTACGGGGTGGAGAGCAGTTTACTGACGTAGTTGTTCACGTAATCGAAACCATTGCCTTCGAATTCCGCGAATTGGATGCCGAGCTGGAACTGGTCGCGGGCAATTCGCCGCATGTGGACGATGTTGCCTCCAGCGATCACCGAAACTGGTTGTTTGGCAACAACCGGTACGGAAAAGGTCGTGGTTACGGAAATCCAGTTGCCGGGTGCGGGTGTCTTCTGTCCGGGAACCAGTTTTCTCACGGAATCCTGATCACACAGAACCATCAGGCCGGTTCGGGAAATATTCGAAACTTTACAGGTCAGGAAGCTGCCGTCAACTGTCTCAATCCGGGCCTCGGTAGCAACATCAACGCGTTGTTGGTTGCGAAGGTTTGGCTTGGCGGCAACTGGTTTCATGGTCACTCTTCTTGCGTCTCTGGTTTTAAAGCAGGCAGCCTTACCCATTGTTCAATCCTTTATTGTTTTTTTACTCGCTGCCTTCTTTATATACACGTGCTATGAACGCGAGAAAGCCGCGCCAATTGTCATGAAGATGTAACATGGCGAGCACGAAAAACAGCAAGCACTTGTTGTTTCGATCTTAACTCTCTGAAAGTCTAGTTGTTTGTTTAGTGATCAGCAAGTTGCCTGTCGCCAAAACTGTCAGATTTGTGAACTGAATGTGAGCGTTGCGAAGGCTAGTCATCAGCCCCCAAGTTTCTTAACAAGAATCTCATTAAACAGCTTCGGATTGCCCTGGCCCTTGGAGGCCTTCATCAGCGGCCCCATAAACCCGCCGAGCATCTTCTTCTGCTTCTTGGGGTCGGATTCCTGCTGATACTGGGCAACCTGATCCGGCATGGAAGCCAGAACCTCGTCCACCATCTTCTCGAGCTCGCCAGTGTCTGACACCTGCTTCAGACCCTTGGCATCGATGATCGCATCCACACTGTCATTTTCGCCGGTCCAGAGCGCCTCGAACACCTTTTTGGCGCCGGCCGAGGAAATCGTGTTATCCGCGATACGCACCACCAGATCCCCAAGCTGCTCGCCGGAAATCGGTGAGTCGGCCACAGGTTTTTCCTCCGCATTCAGGCGTGCGGAGAATTCGCCCTGAACCCAGTTCGAAGCCAGCTTGGCGTCTTTCCCGCGATCAGCGGCGGCTTCAAAGAACGCAGCCAGCTGTGAGTCACCAGCCAGTAGCCCGGCATCGTAGTCGTTCAGGCCGTACTGCTCCTTGAATCGGACCTTGCGGGCGTCCGGCAGTTCCGGGAGGCTATTATGAGCCTCGTCGATGAAGGCATCGTCGATTTCCACCGGCAGCAGGTCCGGACAAGGAAAGTAGCGGTAGTCATTGGCTTCTTCCTTGGTGCGCATGGAGCGGGACTCGTCACGGTCGCCATTGTACAGGCGGGTTTCCTGCACGATGGCGCCGCCGTCTTCCAGAATGTCCATCTGTCTCTCAACTTCATGAGCAATGGCCTGCTCCATGAAGCGGAATGAGTTCAGGTTCTTGGTTTCGGTGCGGGTGCCCAGGGTATCGGAGCCCTTGGGCTTGAGTGAGATGTTCACGTCAAAGCGCATGGACCCCTGGGACATGTCGCCGTCGCAAATACCCAGTGAGGTCACAATGCCATGGAGCTTCTTGGCAAAGGCGACTGCCTCATCAGCATTGGTCATGTCCGGTTCGGTGACCACCTCAATCAGTGGCGTGCCCGCGCGGTTCAGGTCGATGCCAGTCATACCGTGGAAATCCTCATGGAGAGATTTGCCGGCATCTTCTTCCAGGTGAGCATGGTGAATGCGCACCCGCTTGGTTTCGCCGTTGGCCAGGTCGATATCCACATAGCCGGGGCCGACAATCGGGCGCTCCAGTTGTGTTGTCTGATAGCCCTTGGGCAGGTCCGGGTAGAAGTAGTTCTTCCGTTCGAAGACCGAGCGACGTTCAATCTCAGCGTTGACCGCCAGGCCAAACATCACCGCGTAGCGGAAGGCCTGCTCGTTCGGCACTGGCAGTGTGCCCGGCATGGCCAGGTCAACGGCATTGGCCTGGGTATTGGGTTCAGCGCCGTAGGCGGTGCTGGAGCCGGAAAAAATCTTGGTTTTGGTGGCGAGCTGAACGTGAATCTCCAGCCCGATTACAATGTCCCACTGCATAGTCGTTCTCCTGTATCGGGCTTATTGCGGTTCGCGCTGGTGCCAGTCGGTCACCTGCTGAAATTGATGGGCGGCGTTCAGCAGGCGGGCTTCGGAGAAGTAATCTCCAATAATCTGAAGGCCCACTGGAAGCCCATCCACAAACCCGGCCGGAACTGACATGGCGGGAATGCCCGCCAGGTTGATGGCAATGGTAAACACGTCCTCCAGGTACATGGTCACCGGGTCGCTGGTCTTCTCGCCCTGGATAAAGGCCGGGGAGGGCGTGGTGGGGCTCATCAACACATCCACGTCCTTGAAGGCGTTGATAAAGTCCTGCTGGATTAGCCGTCGAACTTTCTGAGCCTTGAGGTAGTACGCATCGAAATAGCCGGCGGATAGCGCATAGGTGCCGACCAAGATCCGCCGCTTGACCTCGGTGCCGAAACCTTCGGCTCGGGTGCGTGTGTACATGTCCAGCAGGTCTTTCGGGTCCTCACAGCGATAGCCATAGCGCGCACCGTCAAACCGCGACAGGTTGGCCGAGGCTTCAGCCGGTGCAATAACGTAGTAGGCTGCAATGGCAAGATCTGCGTGGGGTAGAGAGACTTCCTTTATCGTCGCGCCCAGCTTCTCGTATTCCCGGATGGCGCCCCGAACCTGTTCTTCCATGGCGGCACTGAGATTGCCGGTGAAGTATTCTTTCGGCAGCCCGATGCGCAACCCTTCCAGCGGCTCGTTCAGTGTTGCGGTATAGTCCGGAACGTCTCGATCAATGGAGGTGGAATCCTTGGGATCGAAGCCAGCCATTACGTTCAGCATCAGCGCATTGTCTTCGGCTGTGCGGGCCATGGTGCCGCCCTGGTCCAGGCTGGAGGCAAACGCGATCATTCCGTAGCGGGATACCCGGCCGTAAGTCGGCTTGAGCCCGGTTACGCCACACAGTGCAGCGGGCTGGCGAATGGAGCCGCCGGTATCCGTCGCTGTTGCCGCCGGCACCAGTCGCGCCGCAACCGCTGCTGCGGAGCCTCCGGAGGAGCCGCCAGGAACGCGCTTTTCACCTTGGCTCAGGCCCCAGGGGTTGGTCGTTGCGCCAAAAAAACTGGATTCGGTGGATGACCCCATGGCGAACTCGTCCATGTTGGTCTTGCCCAGGCACACCGCGCCCGCCTTGCGGAAATTCTCCGTGACCGTTGCATCGTAGGGCGGCACAAAATTAGCCAGCATCTTCGAGCCACAGGTGGTCGCCACGCCATTGGTGCAGAATATGTCCTTGTGGGCGAAGGGCACGCCCGTCCAGGGGGTGGCCTTACCCGCCGCCCGTTGCTCGTCTGCCGCATGGGCATCGGCCAGGGCCTGCTCCTCCGTAATGGTGATAAAGCTATTGAGCTGCTCGTCTTCCTTTTTAAGGCGGCCCAGGAACTGCCGGGTCAGCTCCACGCTGGAAATCTTGCCGCTTTCCAGCTCTCTGGAAAGCTCTGCTACGGATTTGTTATGCATGATACGTCCTGTTTACGTCGCTGTTCGTCGGGTCACTCGATGCCCTTTATTCAATTACGCGGGGAACCAGATAGAGGCCATTCTCGGTAGCCGGTGCTATCGCCTGGAAAGCCTCCCGTTCATTGTTTTCCGTCACCTCGTCCGCGCGCAGGCGCTGGACGGCATCCAAGGGGTGGGCCATGGGCGCCACCGAATCGGTATCCGCCGCGCTTAACTGGTCCACCAGATCCAGAATATTGCCCAGATCCTTTTCCAGGGCTGAAACCTGCTCCTCGTCCACCCGAATGCGGGCGAGCACAGCGACTTTCTCAATGTCCGTACGGGAAATGGTCACATTGCCTCCCTACTAGTATGAAGTTTCAGTAACTTAAATGCCTGATTTAGCACTGACTATTGCGCGGATTGCGAGGGCGCTTTAGAGACGGCCTTCCAAAACTGTGCGGAGCCATGGATGGCGGAGCCCAAGCGCCACACGGACGTGCTCGAGCGTGTTTCAGACACCCGACTCCACCCGCCGACTCCCCAAGGGCCAGAAACCTGAAGGCAACCACCAAAGCCGAAAACAGATGACCTCACTACCCTGGCTAGAACAAGACCAACTCTGGTTCCCCCCCGCCGAACAGGCCCTGGACGACCCGGACGGATTGTTGGCGCTGGGCGGCGACCTCTCCACCGAACGGCTCAAACTCGCTTACCGCAACGGCATATTCCCCTGGTTCAGCGACGACCAGCCCATACTCTGGTGGTCCCCCAGCCCCAGATGCGTCCTTTTCCCGGAAGAAATCCACGTCTCCAGAAGCCTCCGGCGCACCCTCAACCGCGGCTATTTCACCATCACCGCCGACCAGGCCTTCCCCCGCATCATCCGCCTCTGCGCCAACACCCGTGCCGAAGGCACCTGGATAACTCAGGATATGATTGACAGCTATGGCCAGCTTCACAAACAGGGGGTCGCCCACTCCATCGAAGTATGGAATCCAAAGGGAGAACTGGCCGGCGGCATGTACGGCCTGGCCATTGGCCGCTGCTTTTTTGGCGAGTCCATGTTTTCACTGGAAACCAATGCCTCGAAAGTACTGATGGTCCATCTGGCCAACCAGCTCCTGGACTGGGGGTACCGGATTATGGATTGTCAGGTGGAAAGCGGCCACCTATTGCGAATGGGCGCACGAAGTATTCCACGCAGCGAATTTTTATCTATACTCAGGACATGCGTCGACAGTAGTCCGGACCACAGCGACTGGGGCTTCCGGTGGCAGTGGCCCGGCCCGGAGGTGTGAATGAGCAATCTCAGGACCCTGGTGTTTTTTGCCACGCCGGCCCACGACTGCAGTTACCTGCCAGATCGCGAAGCAACCACCATGTTCGTCGACCCAAGGGCGCATGTGGACAAGCGGTTATACAGCCAGCTGACCGCCCTGGGCTTCCGTCGAAGTGGCTCGCATTACTATCGCCCCCACTGCGAAAACTGCAATGCCTGCGTCCCTGTCAGGCTCAAGGTGGAACAGTTCCAGCCAGACCGCAGCCAGCGCAGGGTCATGAAAAAGAACGCCGACCTTAGCTGCCGCATGGTCAAGGCAACCTTCTCGGAACGGTATTACAGTCTCTACGCGCATTACATTGAACAGCGGCACTCTGACGGCGACATGTACCCACCCTCCCGCGAACAGTTCATGTCGTTCCTGGTGGAGGGCGCCACCGATTCCTGGTTTGTCGAAATCATGGACGGAGACAACCTGGTTGGCCTGGCCGCCGTGGACATGCTGGACGAAGGCCTGTCAGCCATCTATACCGTATTTGATCCTGCCTATGAAAGCCGAAGCCTGGGCACCTTTGCGGTGCTCTGGCAGATCGAGGAAGCAAAACGACGGGGGCTCCCACACCTGTATCTGGGTTATTGGATCGAAGAATGCCGTAAAATGAATTACAAAACACGATTCCGCCCGATCGAAGCGCTCCAGGACGGGCAATGGCACATCATGGAGGTTAACTGATTTTGCCAAATGGCGGTAAATCAGGCAGAATTGCGCAATTTAAAATCACAGCAAGCCAATTTACGAGGTTTTTACTGAATGGCGAAGTCCGATGCTATTGAAATGGAAGGCGTTATTGTTGATACGCTTCCAAACACCATGTTCCGGGTTGAACTCGAAAACGGCCATATTGTGACCGCTCACATTTCTGGCAAGATGCGCAAGAACTACATCCGCATTCTGACAGGCGACAAGGTCAAGGTGGAGCTGACCCCGTACGATCTGAGTAAAGGGCGCATCGTTTACCGCGCTCGTTGATAGCCTTGAGACATAAAAAGGCCCTGGTGTCTCCACCAGGGCCTTTCTTTATCTTACAGCCAAACCTGTTTCCGCTTTCCTAAACCGCTTCCGCAGGCTCGTCCTCATACTCAAATTGCAGTTCGCCATCCTTGAGGTGAATGTGGACATCGCCACCGTGTTCTGACAACCGACCGAACAATATCTGTTCCGCCAAGGGACGCTTGATCTTGTCCTGGATCAGACGTGCCATCGGGCGCGCGCCCATGGTGACGTCATAGCCCTTCTCTGCCAGCCACTCTTTCGCAGCGTCATCCACATGGAGCACCACATGCTTCTCATCCAGCTGTGCCTGAAGTTCGGTCAGGAACTTGTCCACCACGTGGGTGATGGTGGCCGGCTGGAGATCACCGAACTGGATAATGCCGTCCAGACGGTTGCGGAATTCCGGCGTGAAGGTCTTGGAAATGATTTCCATACCATCCGTGCTGTGGTCCTGCTCGCTGAAGCCAATGGAACGACGGGCCATGCTTTCGGCACCGGCGTTGGTGGTCATCACCAGGATCACATGACGGAAATCTGCCTTACGACCGTTGTTATCCGTGAGCGTACCGTGATCCATGACCTGCAACAGCAGGTTGAAGACCTCCGGATGAGCCTTTTCGATCTCATCCAGCAACAGCACGCAATGCGGATGCTTACTGACGGATTCCGTCAGCAGACCACCCTGGTCGTATCCGACATAGCCTGGAGGCGCACCGATCAACCGGGACACCGTATGCCGTTCCATATACTCGGACATGTCGAAGCGGACCAGCTCAATACCCAACACCTTGGCCAGTTGCTTGGTGACTTCGGTCTTGCCCACACCCGTGGGGCCGGCAAACAGGAAAGCACCTTCCGGCTTCTCCGGCGCCTTCAGGCCAGCACGGGCCAGCTTGATGGCAGTGGACAACGACTCGATGGCCGGATCCTGCCCGAAGACCACCATCTTGAGGTCCCGCTCCAGGTTGCGCAGCAGGTCCTTGTCGCTGGTGGACACGTTCTTCGGCGGGATGCGGGCGATGTTGGCCACCACATCCTCGATTTCCGACACGTCGATTGTCTTCTTGCGTTTGGACACCGCCAGCAGACGCTGGTGAGCACCGGCTTCGTCGATCACGTCAATGGCCTTATCCGGCAAATGGCGATCGGTGATGTAGCGCTCAGAAAGCTCCGCCGCCACACGCAGTGCCTGGTCGGTGTATTTCAGGTCATGGTGCTTCTCGAAATTGGATTTCAGCCCTTTGAGGATCTGGAAGGTATCCTCAACGCTGGGTTCGTTCACATCAATCTTCTGGAAACGGCGAGCCAGCGCGCTGTCCTTCTCGAAAATGCCACGGAATTCCTGGAAGGTGGTGGAGCCAATGCAACGGATTTCCCCTGAACTCAGCATGGGCTTGAGCAGATTGGAGGCATCCATCACACCGCCGGATGCGGACCCGGCACCGATGATGGTGTGGATCTCATCGATGAACAGAATCGCATGCTTCTCTTTCTTCAATTCTGCAAGCAGCCCCTTCAGCCGCTTCTCGAAATCACCGCGGTACTTGGTACCGGCCAGCAGAGCACCAAGGTCGAGTGAATAGACCACTGCATCGGAAATGATCTCCGGCACCTGGCTATCCACGATGCGCTTGGCAAGGCCTTCGGCAATCGCAGTCTTCCCCACGCCAGCCTCGCCCACCAGGAGCGGATTGTTCTTGCGACGGCGGACCAGTATCTGTACAACCCGCTCGACTTCGTGTTCACGGCCGATCAACGGATCAATGCGGCCCTGTCGGGCCTGATCATTCAGGTTGGTTGCGTAGCTTTCCAGTGGGCGTGACGCGCCGCCTTCTTCAGCGGCTTCATCGTGGGACGCCTGGTCGTGGCCCTCCTGGTCTTCGGCACCCTGAACGCGAGAGATACCATGGGAAACAAAGTTCACCACATCAATGCGGGCGATGCTCTGCTTCTTGAGCACATACACCGCCTGGCTCTCCTGCTCACTGAAGATGGCCACCAGTACATTGGCACCGGTCACCTCCTTCTTGCCAGAGGATTGCACGTGAAAAACAGCACGCTGAAGCACGCGCTGGAATCCGAGCGTGGGTTGCGTTTCCCGCTCGCTGTCGTTGCTGGGGATCAGTGGTGTGGTTGAATCCACAAACTCTACGAGTTCTTCCTGAAGCCGGGCCAGATCTGCACCGCATGCTTTCAGGACGCCCACTGCCGATTCGTTGTCGAGCAAGGCCAGCAAAAGATGCTCGACGGTCATGAACTCATGACGCTTGTCGCGGGCACTTTTGAAAGCCGTATTCAGTGTAATTTCAAGATCTTTGCTCAGCATGGGCCACCCCAAGGTCTATCAGTCCGCACGTTCAATCTCGCAAAGGAGCGGATGTTCGCATTCCGAGGAATACTGGTTCACCTGTGCCGCCTTTGTTTCCGCGATGTCCCGGGTATATACCCCGCATACAGCCTTTCCCTGCGTATGGACGAGCAGCATCACCTGCGTCGCCTTTTCTTCGTTCATACCGAAGAATGTCATCAACACATCCACAACGAAATCCATGGGTGTGTAATCGTCGTTCAGAAGCAGAACCCTGAAGCGCGCGGGGCGCTTGAGGGCGGGCTTCTCGGGAGCAACGCTGACATCGTCCTGACGCCCTGGTTGTTCGTCCTCCCCCTGATTTAATACTAGTAGAGAATTCTGGATAGTCCGCATGATTCTTTACCGGAAATCGGTGCCTCTGCTTAAAGATGGTTGTCTGCCGCCCGGTTTTCAAGGTACCTCCGGTAACCGGGCGTGCGCTGGTTATCAATATCCTCATGATACAGGCTCCGGCCCCGGTTCAACCATACATTCCGGCTATAACTGCTATTGACTCTGAGCGAATATTGGTCAACAGTACGATAGCAATGTAAAATATTGTAAATTGGCGTAAGAAGCCTGTAACAGGCTGCAATCCGTGCAAGGCGAAACGCTCGGTAATAATATCAATAACAAAGACACTGACAGTGAAAGAACAGGGGAGTTCATCATGCCAAGAGGCAAAGTAAAGTGGTTCAACAATGCCAAGGGTTATGGCTTCATTATCGAGGAAGGCTGCAGTGACGATCTGTTTGCTCACTTCTCTTCAGTGCAAATGGAAGGTTACAAAACCTTAAAGGCCGGCCAGGCCGTCACCTTCGATAAAAAGCCTAGCGATAAGGGGATCCACGCGGTCAACATTGTCCCAGAAGAGCAGCCACGGAAGCAGAGCTCACCGGAGGACTCTTCTGAAAAAGCTTCCGGCAGCGATGACGACGTGGAACGGGATCAAGACAGCGGATACCAGGATCAGCCCCGCGCAGCTAACGCCTGAATGCTGACACTGCCACAACCCGGGCAGACAACACCGGCTCGCTATGACCGGCAAGTCAGTCTGCGTCCGGGCGTTCGGTCGTTCCGAAACCAGTTGGGGCGGCCGTGCCCAGGGGCGTAGCCCCTCCCCTCGTTTTCTTCTGGCATAATGCGCCTTTTCAAATTCGATTCCCCAAATCGAGGTTCATTTGCCACGATGGCAACGCTGATTCTGTTCAATAAACCGTTCCGGGTTCTTTGCCAATTTACCGACGAGAAAGGCGGTACGGACGGCACCGTCCGCTCCACCCTCGCCGACTGGCTTACTATTCCCGCCATCTACCCTGCCGGCAGGCTTGACTATGACTCGGAAGGCCTCCTGCTGCTGACGGATGACGGACAGCTGCAACAGCGAATCGCCTCTCCGCGGCTGAAAATGCCAAAAACGTATTGGGTTCAGGTCGAAGGCGAGATCAGCGAAACGGCGCTGAACCAACTGCGCGAAGGCGTGGAACTGAAAGACGGTAAGACTCGCCCAGCCGAAATATCAACGATGGCACCACCAGAGATCTGGCCCAGAAACCCGCCAGTGCGGCACCGGGCATCGATCCCCACAAGTTGGGTAAAGATCACCATTACCGAGGGTAAAAATCGGCAGGTCCGCCGTATGACTGCGGCGGTCGGCTTCCCTACCCTGCGATTGATTCGCTATGGTATTGGAGACTGGACCCTGGACGGGCTTTCGCCCGGCGAATACAGGGCGACCATCGTACATGCGCCCGCACCTCCGCCGGGTAACGCGGCGCGGAAGCCGGCGAAATTTCGCAAACACCCACCCCGGAGGCGCTCCCGCCCATGATCTGGACACCCCACGCCACAGTCGCCGTTATTGTTGAAGATGACCAGGGCCGTTTTTTGCTGGTTGAGGAGCTCAGCCATGGTCAGGTGGTGCTCAACCAGCCTGCTGGCCACGTAGAGGAAGGCGAAAGGATTCTTGACGCCGCACAGCGGGAAACGCTGGAGGAGACTGGCTGGGAGGTGGTACCTCAACACTTTCTTGGCGTCTACACCTATAAGGCCCCCGCCAACGGCGTTACCTACTACCGGTTTTGTTTCTCAGCCAGGGCCCTGAGCCGCGTGACCGATGAGCTGGACGACGGCATTATCGCCGCCCACTGGTTAACACCCAGCGAAATTCGCTCACAGGCCGACAAGCTTCGGAGCCCTCTGGTCATGCAATGCATAGAAGATTACCGAAACGGACGCCGCTTTCCCCTGGATGTCATCGTCGAGCCGCAGACGTAACCTGGCTTAAATGCTAGAATCCGCCCCTTTGACCCCGACAGACCCAGACATGACTAAAGCACCTGAAAATACCCGAGTGATTGTCGGCATGTCCGGCGGCGTAGACTCTTCCGTGGCAGCCTGGCTCCTGAAGGACCAGGGCTACCAGGTGGAAGGCCTGTTCATGAAAAACTGGGACGAGGATGACGGCACCGAATACTGCACCGCCATGACCGATCTGGCAGACGCTCAGGCAGTAGCGGAAACCATCGGTATTACGCTGCACACCGCCAGTTTTGCGGCGGAATACTGGGACCGGGTATTCGAGCACTTCCTGTCGGAATACAAGGCCGGCCGGACCCCGAATCCCGATATCCTCTGCAACAAGGAAGTGAAATTCCGGGCGTTTCTCGATTACGCCATTACCCTGGGCGCTGACTACATTGCCACCGGTCACTACACCCGCCAGCGTCCTATGGACGACGGCAGTGGTGGAGCCGAACTGCTCAAGGGCCTTGACCCCAATAAGGACCAGAGCTACTTCCTGCACGCCGTCTCCGGCGAACGTATTGCCCGCACGCTCTTTCCAGTGGGCGAGCTTGAAAAACCGGAAGTACGGCGCATTGCCGCCGAACAGGGCTTTATCACCCACGACAAGAAAGACTCCACCGGTATCTGCTTTATCGGGGAACGTAAGTTCCGGGATTTCCTCAAACAGTACATTCCCGCACAACCCGGAAATATCGAGACCCCCGATGGCCAGGTGATCGGCCGGCATCAGGGCCTGATGTACCACACCATTGGCCAGCGTCAAGGCTTGGGCATTGGCGGCCTGAGTGATTTTGGCGGCGAGCCCTGGTACGTCGCGGAGAAAGACCTGTCCCGCAACGTACTGGTTGCCGTTCAGGGCAAGCACCATCCCCTGCTGTTCTCCCGGGGGCTGATCAGCGGACCGGTGGATTGGATTGCCGGCGAAGCTCCGGCAGCGGAATTCCGCTGCAAGGCCAAGACCCGCTACCGCCAACCGGACCAGGACTGCACGGTGACTGCCCTGGACAACGGGTTCAGGGTTGTCTTTGACGACGCACAGCGCGCCGTCACTCCAGGTCAGTCGGTCGTGTTTTACCGCAAAGATGTCTGCC
This sequence comes from Marinobacter sp., assembly GCA_002726615.1. Taxonomy (GTDB): domain Bacteria; phylum Pseudomonadota; class Gammaproteobacteria; order Pseudomonadales; family Oleiphilaceae; genus Marinobacter. Next base: position 4,479 of record PBRG01000189.1, on the reverse strand, counting down.
TTGGTGGCGGCGTTATCGAACAAACCTGGCGGGACGGTGAGCAGGCGCCCACAGGAACTGAAAACAAGGCGGAAGGAGCCGGCGCATGAGCCGATCGATACACGACCAGACCCTGGCTCTGGCGGGCGTCTTCCAGGCCTCTGCTCTGGTTCAGCAAATAGCCCATTCCGGCCAGTGCGCGGAGTCCAGCTTTGAAACCTGCCTGCGTTCACTGTTCGCCACGCAGCCTGAAACGACCCTGGATGTGTTCGGCGGTGAACTGAAGGACCTGCGTGAAGGCCTTTCCACCCTCGCCAGCGTAATGAGCCAACAGAGCAAACAGCAAGACATTGAAGTACTGCGTTACGCCCTGAACCTGATCAATCTCTCTTCCAAGCTTCGTCAAAACAGCGATATGCTGGATGTGATCGGCAGTCGGATCGATCAGGCCCGGCACACCGCGAGCCATTTCGGCTACAACCACAGCAACCTGATTGCCAATGTGGCGTCGATTTACACGGACACCATCAGCACCTTCCGCCAGCGTATCCAGGTCAGCGGTGAACCTACCATTCTTCAACGTGAGGAAAATGCGGCCAAGGTACGTGCCCTGTTACTGGCCGGCATTCGCTCCGCCGTACTTTGGCACCAGACCGGTGGCCGCCGCTGGCAGCTTATCTTCACTCGCCGCAAGGTCATCATGACCGCCCGGGAGTTGGCGGAGAAGGTAAACCGCTCGGTTTACGACTGAATCCCGGCCATCACTGGTGTATCATATGCGCCCCCAGTTTTTCTTTTGACCGTATCTTTGATGACTTGAGAGGTTTTCGATGGAACTCAACGCCCTGACCGCCATTTCCCCGGTCGATGGACGCTATGGCAGTAAAGTCAGCGTTTTTCGTGATATTTTCAGTGAGTATGGCCTGATCAGGAACCGCGTGACCGTTGAGCTCCGCTGGCTGCAGAAACTGGCGGCCCATCCCGACATCACTGAAGTGCCAGCCTTCTCTGCCGACGCCAACCAGTTTCTGGATCGAATGATTTCGGAGTTCAGCCTGGCAGACGCGGAACGGATCAAAGGCATTGAACGCACCACCAACCATGACGTAAAGGCGGTGGAATACTTCATCAAGGAAAAGATTGCCGAGACTCCAGAACTGCACGCCGTTACTGAATTCGTGCATTTTGCCTGTACCTCTGAGGACATCAACAACCTGTCCCATGCCCTGATGTTGCGTGAAGGGCTGGACCACGGCCTGCTGCCGGCCATGGAGCGCATCGTTGACCGGCTGGCAGAGCTGGCCCATGAGCACGCGGAACAACCCATGCTGTCCCGCACCCATGGCCAGACAGCCTCGCCCTCCACCGTCGGCAAGGAACTGGCCAACGTGGTTCACCGCTTGCGCCGGCAGGTGAAACAGATTCGCGCCGTAGAGCTGATGGGCAAGATCAACGGAGCCGTGGGCAACTACAACGCCCACCTGTCTGCCTACCCATCGATCGACTGGGCCCAGAATGCCAAGGACTTCATTGAAAGCCTGGGACTGGACTGGAACCCCTACACCACCCAGATCGAACCCCACGATTACATCGCCGAGCTCTACGACGCTATTGCGCGCTTCAACACCATTCTGATCGATCTGGACCGGGATATCTGGGGTTACATCTCCCTGGGCTACTTCAAGCAGAAAACCGTGGAAGGCGAAGTAGGCTCGTCCACCATGCCCCATAAGGTCAATCCGATTGATTTCGAGAACTCTGAAGGCAACCTGGGCATCGCCAACGCCCTGTTCAGCCATCTTTCGGCCAAGCTGCCCATTTCCCGTTGGCAACGTGACCTGACCGACTCAACCGTTCTGCGCAACCTCGGCGTGGGTTTCGCACACAGCCTGATTGCCTACGAGGCCACCCTGAAAGGTCTGGGTAAACTGGAAATCAACCCGACACGTCTGGACGAGGACCTGGATCACGCCTGGGAAGTGCTGGCGGAGCCGATCCAGACCGTTATGCGCCGGTACAACATCGAGAAGCCCTACGAAAAGTTGAAGGCGCTGACCCGTGGCAAGGCCATGACACCGGATGTAATCAAGGCCTTTGTGGAGTCGCTGGAGATCCCCGATGCCGCCAAAGCCGAACTGATGGAACTGACACCGGGTAGCTATATAGGCAACGCCACACAACAGGCACGGGATATCTGAACCATGCAATTGCCCGGCGGAATGCCCGCCCAGGAATTCCTGCGGGACTACTGGCAAAAAAAACCACTGGTCATCCGCCAGGCCTTTGCAGGCTTTGAGTGCCCTGTCTCGGCCGACGAACTGGCGGGATTGGCCTGCGAGGACGCTGTTGAATCCCGCATTGTGATCGAGAACGACAACGGCAAACCCTGGCAGTTGCACAACGGTCCTTTCGAGCCCGAACGTTTCAGCAAGCTGCCGGACAGTCACTGGACACTACTGGTTCAGGGTCTTGACCACTGGGTTCCAGACTTCGCGGACCTGCTGGACGAATTCCGTTTCGTACCCAACTGGCGGCTGGATGACATCATGGCCAGTTATGCGCCAAGAGGTGGCAGCGTAGGCCCCCACTACGACCAGTACGATGTCTTCCTTTTGCAGGCCGAGGGGCACCGGCGCTGGACCTTTGGAGGCCATTGTGACCACACCTCGCCGCGCGTGGACGGTACGCCGCTACGAATCCTGAGCAGTTGGGATGGCGAGGAAACGGTAACCCTGGCACCGGGAGACATGCTGTACCTGCCACCGGGCGTTGGCCACCACGGGGTCGCCGAGGACGACTGCATCACCCTGTCTATCGGGTTCCGAGCGCCTACGGTCGACGACGTGCTGACAGGCTTCACCGACTTCCTGTGCAGCCGCTCCGATGCCTCTGAACACCTGGACGATCCGGACCTGAAGATCCAAGACAACCCCGGCGCCATCGGGCCCGACGTTATCCATCGGCTTGACCGCCTCATCCGCGACCAACTCAGTGATCAACGCCAGTTGGCGCTCTGGTTCGGCCAGTACTCAACGGCGCCCAAGAGTCTGGAAATCGTCGTGCCTGCGGAAGAGCCGGTCACACCAGAATGGCTGGGCGAGTTGATCGCGGCCGGCAACCCATTGCGCTGGAACGAAGGCTCACGTTTCGCCTACCATGACTTCGAGGACGAAACAGCCCTGTTCGTGGACGGCGAGCAGTTCCTGCTGCGGGGCGACGCGCGGCCCCTGGCACCCCTTCTTTGTGCCGGCGCTCGTCCGGACATGGGCGCACTGGCCAGTTTTGCCGGTGACGATGCCATACAGGGTCTTCTGAGCACCCTGGTCAACCAGGGCTCTCTGTACTTTGACTGACATCTGACTGAAACCTGGGTGAAGGCAGCATGAACGTACGGGTTCGAAAATACAGCTGGCAACTGGCGCCGGCCGATGTCCGGAACATTCGTCAGTCCGTATTTGTGGACGAGCAGAAAGTCCCACCAGAACTGGAGTGGGACGACACTGACGAAATTGCCGACCACTACCTGATGGTATTGCCCGACAACACCCCCGTTGGCGTCGCACGCCTGTTTTCCACCCTTGAGGAAACCGCACACATTGGCCGCATGGCCATCCTGCCTGCCCATCGGGGCAAGGGTCTGGGCGAAGTCCTGCTGCGCCATCTTGTCTCCGAAGCCGCAGAGCGGTTCACCGAGCTGCAACTTTCCGCCCAGGAACACGCCATCCCCTTCTACCAACGCTCGGGCTTTCACGTGTGCTCCGACCTCTACGATGACGCCGGCATCCCCCATGTCGACATGCGCTGCCTGGCTCCGAAGCTGGTGAACGACGCCTACTCAACCCGCGAGAATCCAATGTTGTTGGGTGAAGATCGGGACGCCTGGCTGTTTGACCGCGAGAACACCATGGTAGAACTGATCGACTCCCTGGCTGGCCAGGCACGGCAGCGGCTCTGGCTGTATGACCGAGTGCTGGACCATGATCTCTATGACCGCCTGCGTTTCCGGGAACTGATATCCAGCCTGGCCCGAAGCCATCGGCTCAGTGACGTGCGGCTTCTGATCCACGATGACAAGCCGCTGGTCCAGCGCCGTCACCAGATTGTTGAACTGATGCGCCGCCTGCCCAGCCGGATTGAACTGAGGCTGGTGAACGAGGATTATCCGGTGGACGACCAGCCCTTCCTGCTTGCGGACCGCGAAGGCGTGGTTTACCGGCATGACTTCTACAAGCCGGAAGGCTTTGCAACGTTTGCCAACAGCGGCCGGGTCAAACTGCTGGCGGAGTCGTTCCAGCGCATGTGGGATGCTGGAAGGAGCTCTCTGGAACTGCGAGAACTACCGCTCTGAGTGGCGGATACCGGGCACCCCGGTGGATTCAAACTGTGCTCCGAACGGGGCAAATTCCGCGTCTACCTCTTCCGCCACTTCGGCAATCAGCTTACGTAACCACTGGTGATCCGTGTTGTGTTGCAACAACGGGCTCCAGGCCATCTTGAGCT
>PBRG01000188.1 GCA_002726615.1 Marinobacter sp. | reverse complement strand
TGCCAGAGCCCAAGACACTCTACCTGCGTGACATTCGGCTGGAATGACGGATCATCATCCCTGGTCTACTTTCAAAAGGAGAAGCGCCCGTAAGGTATCCCCTTGCCTATTATTGCAACATCTGTGTGTAGGCGATTGTATGAAGGCTTCAAAAGCGTACCTGGTTGCGCTGGTTGTGCTGTGGTCGACTCTGGCATTAGCGGATGATGACGAGCGAAAACTGAGCATTAGCGTTGGCGACTGGCCTCCCTTTTTCGTGGAAAGTGAGCCTGGTCAGGGTACGGTTGCCCGGCTGGTCCGAGACATCTTCGCAATGGAAGGCTACAGCGTGGAGTTTCACTTCCTGCCCTGGAAACGCGCCTATCGTGAAGCTGCAAACGGCGAACACGATGCCACCGCGATCTGGATGTACACAGCCGACCGACAGAAAGACTTTCTCTACAGCGAGCCGGTGATGAACGAGCGCTTCGTGCTGTTCTACCGCAAGGACACACCCATTCAATGGCACCAGATGCAGGACCTTGCCAACCTTAATCTTGGGGGAAGCATCGGGTACAGCTACGGCCCCGAGTTCGATAGCGCAATCGAGAACGGTATTCTGAACGTGGAATGGGTCGCCTCCACGGAACTTAATTTCCGCCGCCTGCTGTTTGGCCGGATTGATGCGTTCCCGGAAGAAATCAACGTCGGCTACTACATTCTTCGCCGGGAAACCGACCCACAGCAAACCCTCCGGATTACCCACCACCCGAAGCCCATTCTGGAGAATCAAAGCTTCCTGCTGTTTCCAGCCAACGAACCGGAAACACAAACCCTGCGAGAGGTATTCAACAAGCGCCTGCAGATATTCAGGAAAAATGGCCGCTACGACACCTATTTTGAAACCAAGCCCCAGGCATCACTGAACAAAGCAGGAAAATAGCCGACTGAGCTCAGTCCAGCCGCCAGGGGTTGGCCGTCAGCGGTTCGCCGCCGTGCTCACCCACCATTACTGTATCGCTGCACCCCATGCCCCATTGCCCCGGAATTCTCAGGCATATGGGCAAGTGAAACACCATTCCCGGCTGGAACACCGTCGACTCCCCCCGGGCTATAAAACCGGAGCCTTCCACCCATGATGGAGGAAACTGTGCCCCCACCGTGTAGCCAAACACCCCGGAGAAAAACACCTCACTGGCCAGTGGTGCCATAACCTGCTCCGCAGCCCTGGCAGCGGAATCGAAAGTTTGGCCCGGCACCATAGACGCCTGGAGGGTATCCACCACGCGACGGCAACCATCAAAAACGGCCCGCATCCTGGCCGACGGCTGACCCGCCACCAGAGTACGCATCATCGGTGCCGTGTAACGTTGCCAGGCAGCACCAAATTCGAGGAACACCGTATCGCCGTCTTCGATCCTGCACCGCTTGTGATTGGTATGGATGACACTGCTGCGCAGCCCCACCGTTACGATAGGCTGCATACTCATGAATTCACTGCCGCCCGCCAGAAGGCTTTCTGCGCCGATGGCCGCTATGTCGTTGTCGGTCATCCCGGGGCGGATGGCCGCTGCTGCGGCTTCGATGCCCTGCCCAGTTATGCGGGCGCTGTGCCGCAGGCAATCAATTTCGGCCGCTGATTTCACAATACGGATGCTTTTCAACAGGCCTGAAGCATCCACAAACTGTGTGTCTGGGAGTCGCTGTTTGAGCCCTTCCAGGACCCCCTGGCGGAGCGAGCCATGCCAGTAGTCAACGCCGACCTTTCTGCCATGCCCTATCAGCGCGTGTGCCAGGGGATCCAACACATCGCCCACGCCTTCCCAACGGTAACCGATAACGTGATCGACCCGTGTGGTAACCATGGCGGGACCGGTTTCGATGGAGGGCACTTGAAGGGTAAGCGTATCGGCGGTGACCACCAGTGCGACGTGAACGGAGACTTCAAAGGTACTGTAACCGGTCAGATAAAACAGATCGGACGGGTCGGTTAACAGAACAGCTCCGAGACCGTCCGCATGCATCCTGGCGCGAAGGTGTTTGAGACGCTGCTGGTACTCCGCCTCAGGAAAGGGGCATTCCCGGCCCCTGAGTTCGGTGGCCAGGGTTTGCTGGTAGGCATTGAAATCCATGGGGCCGTCTCCGTTACGGAAAGTGACTACTGGAGACTGGACCCAAAACAGGGGCTTTTCAATCTTTCGCGGTGTTACCGCCGATTAAAAAAGCGCCCCAACTGGTTCCCTATGGACTCCACAGGGTCCGTGATCGAGCGCTGAACGCTGTTGGTAACCACGCGGGTGAATGCCGAGCCGGCATCACTTTCGAGGAACTCAATGTACTTCTTCAACTCGGAAGAGCTGAGATCCTGATAGGTGTAGAGGTAGCCATCGTAGACCTGCTGGGCGACCATGCCCCGCAGCATGCCACGCTGGTTCTCGATCTGTTGCTGAAGCTGTTCGAAGGTTGGGCCTTTGCTACCGTTGAACGCTGCCATGGCAGAGGCTAAACCCAACTGGACAGCGACGGTGGTGTCCACGGCACTCTCCGTTGCACGGGCAGCCCGGTCAAAGCGAGTGAACAGCTTGGCCCGTTCGCTGCCCTTGTACTGCTCCTGCAGCGCCGCGGCATTGGCTTCCACCTGCTTCCACGAGTCGGGGTTTGAGGCAGCCACCTCTGCCTGGGAAATTTTCTCCGCCAGCGGCGTTTCATACCAGGCCAGTACCGAGTTCAACTGCCCCTCGCTGAGCCCCTGGTCCAGGTCCTCGACCAGCCGCGCGCGAATCTCGGCAACACTGAACGCATTACTCACAACACTGCTGATGGTGTTGGCAACAAACGGCTCAACCCGCCCGCTTTGTTTCAGGCCCTGGCGGATGCCCTGGCTCATCATCGCCGGGTACTGGGCGACAACCTCATCAATGGGCGACACCCGGAGCACCGAGTCCGCCAAAGGGCTTGCGGTGGCAGAACCACAGACCAGCAAAAGAAAAAGTAATGCCGGTTTAACTTGGGATAGTGTGCGCATGAACCTAGTATCCTCTGATAACGAGGGTCTGTTATGCCATGGAGCTGGCGAGAGCTGCAAGCAAAGCCGGCCAGTAACAGATGACCATTTTGTAGTGTGGAGTGACAGGGCCCGGTCCCGCCCATGAAGAAACGCCGTAATCGACCGAAAAACAGACGACCTGGACGACTTAAAAGCAACCGGGTGAAAATCTGGAAGTCCCGAATGCGGTGGTATGGCCTGCCAACACTGGGCTTGGGGCTGGCAATCGCCATTGTCGCCATCATGCGTTTCAGCCTGCTGGAGCCAGACCCACCGGCAAACCCGGACGACGTCTGTGAGATCTTCCGTGAGCATCCGGTATGGTACGACTATGCCAGCCGTTCACGGGAGCGCTGGGGCACCCCGATTGCAACGCAGATGGCTTTTGTTTACTACGAATCGTCGTTTCGCAGTCATGCCCGTCCACCACGGACCCGCCTGCTGGGGTTCATTCCCTGGCGCCGGCCAACATCCGCCTACGGCTACGCCCAGGCGCTCGACCCGGCGTGGGCCGAGTACCTGGCCGCAAACGGAGACGGTCTGTCCGTGGTACGAACCAACATGAAATACGCACTCGATTTCGTGGGCTGGTATAACCACCTGACCCGCAGAGAAGTGGGCATTCCTCTCACCAGCCCCGAGAAACTTTACCTCGCCTACCACGAAGGCAGGACCGGCTACCAGCGACAGAGCTACCTCGCCAAGCCGAAGGTAAGGTCATTGGCCACTCGGGTCCAGAACCGGGCCTTCCGCTATGACCGCCAGCTCCAGACCTGCGAGGAAGAATTCCAGTGCTGGCGTTTCTACCAGTTCTGGCCCTTCTGTGGTGACTGGTAAGCCCAGACAATGATTCGGCGTCAGCTCTCGCCTTCCACCTGGGGTGTCAGTTGGGTCAGCCTGGCGGTCAGGAACTCCATTACAATCCGTACCCGTGCCATCTGTTGCGTGTCGTGGTTCACCATCAGCCACAGGTCAACGCCCTCGCCTTCAAGTGGCTCCGACAGGCGCGTCAGCTCCTTGGTACTGTCGCCCAGGTAGCAGGGCAATGCCGCCAGCCCTGCCCCGGCCCGCGCCAGGGCGTGCATTGCCTGGAGACTGTTGCAACGGATGATGGACGACGCATTCTTCAGGTGCTTGCGATACCACCGCCCCGTTGCCAGGTGGCTAAAGCTCTCATCCGGCAGAATCCAGAGCGCCTGCTCCGGCGAATGCTCAAGGTCCAGGTCGGTATGACGCTTACGGTAGCTGGTAGCAGCGTAGATAGCCGACTCGATCGTGCCTATTCGCTCCCCTTCCAGTGTGGCCTGGGGTTTGTTTACCGGCCGCAGTGTCAGGTCTGCCTCGCGGTGGCTCAGGTTCAGCACATCGTTGTCGGTGAGCACTTCCAGTTCGATGTCCGGGTATTCCCGGACGAGCTCTGCAATCATCGGACTGATAAGGGCATTCACCATGGTGTCGGTCGCCGCCAACCGGACCTTGCCGACGGGCGCAGAATCCCGCCCGACCAACTGCCGTTCAAGATTTTCCATATCGGCGGCCAGCCTTTCGGCTTCGCGGAACGCGGTTTCACCCACGGGTGTGAGTTGCAGACCATCCCGATTGCGCTCGAAAAACTGAACGCCCATCTGCTCTTCCATCTGGTCCAGGCGGCGAAGCACCGTGGTCTGGTGAACGCCCAGCATCTCACCGGCTTTGGCAAGGGTTCCCCCTATTGCCAGGGCATGTATATATCGAAGATAATCCCAATCCATAGACACTGCACATTTGCAACATGAGTACGGAGTTTAACGTATTTAAACTGCAAATACGAAGCCGTACACTTGTTTATATAGTCAGCTAACCAATATTTTTAATCCACCAGATAAGGAGGAAGGCGCTATGACTCAAGACCATATCGCAACCGTACACCCACTGCCGTCAAGTATCCTCCACAACAGTACTGAGGTCAGGCGCCAGCATACCCGTGCAGCTGCAAAGCAGGCGGTACAGGTTATCAGTCGGAAAATGAGTTCCTTGAGAAAGAGGGCAGCAACCGCGTCGCCGGAGATGCCCCAGATGATGCAGGGCGAGCACTAAGCCCATCCCTGTAGGGGAAAGTAAGGGAAGACAGATTTCGAAAACACCGGCGGGCCAGGATATCCAGGCCCACCGGTGTTTTCGTTTTGGGATCAGAACTCCCAGATCACCTTTTGCTTCTTGCCAAACCACTCGTCCATTTTGCGGTTATAGAAGTCCTCGATCACATTCCGCTTGATCTTCATGGTGGGTGTGAGCATGCCGTTTTCCATGGTCCAGGGTTCTTTCACCACGACCACGAACGCCAGCTTCTCATGAGCCTCGCACTCACTGTTAACGGCGTCCAGCTCCGCTGCCAGCTCCCTCTCCAGCTCATCACGACTGCCACCGGCTTCCAGCGCTTCCCGTGCTTCTTCGGATAACAGGACCATCAGGCAGGGCTGAGGTTGATTGGCTCCCGCCACACACACAACCTCTGCCTTGGGATGATTAAAGCGGCTTTCAATGGGCACTGGCACCACATACTTGCCCTTGGAGGTTTTGAACAGGTCCTTGACACGGCCAGTGATGCGCAGATACCCCTCGCTGTCGATCTCTCCCATATCCCCGGTTTTAAGGAAGCCGTCCTCGGTAACGTCCTCGCGGGTCTTTTCTTCGTTTTTATAGTAGCCCAGCATCTGGCCGGGGCTCTTCACCTGCACTTCGCCATTCTCAGCCAGACGATGCTCCGCACCAGGATTGGTGACACCCACGGTACCCACTTTGGCCCGGCCCGGGCGGTTGGCGTGAGAATAGCCGAAGTTCTCCGACATCCCATACACCTCCAGCAGTTCCAGCCCAAGGTTCCGGTACCAGGCAATAATTTCGCCCGAGAGCGGTGCCGCCCCTGTCAGGGCCGCACGGCAGTGATCCAGACCCAACTGCTTCAATACCTTCTTCTTCACCAGCTTGTTCAGTACCGGAATATTGAACAGCACCTTCTGCTTCTTCGGCGGCAACTTGCTGTTAATGGCCAGATAGAACTTCATCCACAGCCTGGGCACCGAGAAGAACAGGGTCGGCCGGGCCCGCTGCAAATCTTCCTGGAAGGTGTCCAGGGAATTGGCAAAATACAGGTGGAACCCGTAATAAAGCGACTGGGTTTCCACGGCCGCACGTTCAGCAACGTGGGCAAGGGGCAGATAGGAAAGCATTCTTTCATCCTGGGTGACCGGGAATATCTGCTGCAGCCCATCGGCGACGGAAATCATGGTGCGAAAACTGTGCATAACGCCTTTAGGGCGACCGGTGCTTCCAGACGTATAAACCAGGGTGGCCAGGTCATCAGGGTCCGGCAAACTGGGCTCTGCCGGCTGCTGCTGGGCGATAATGTCCAGCCACTTCGGCGTGTCGTCCCGGGGTGACATCGGCAAAGAGATAACCGGCATGTCCCCGGGAATATGACCCTTGATATCGTTCCAGCCATCCGCCTTGCCGTCCAACTTCCCCAGGAACAGCAGTTTTGCTTCGCTGTGCTCCAGCACATAGGCTGCGGTGTCACCATTGAGCGTCGGGTATAGCGGAACTGAAACGTGGCCGGCAGCCCAAATGGCAAGGTCTGACAGGATCCAGTGCGCGCTGTTCTTGCCCAGAATGGCGACATTGCTGCGTTCCGGCAAGCCCATGATTGCCAGGTGAGCCGACATTCGGGACACCTGGTCGGCGGCCTGTTTCCAGGTAATGTCTTCGGTGGTGCCATCTGGAAAGGGCTGGGTCAGGTATACCTTGTCGGGCGTTTGCTTTGCCCAGTAGTACAGGCAATGGAGGGACGTTTGCTTGTTGCTGTCTGCAGCCATCAAGGGCTCCTTATTGTTGTCGTCTTCTCGGACGTTATTTTTAGGCAACTAAAGCATAGTACCTGTATTTCCGGTTTCCTCAAGCCTGGACGAAGGTGACGGGCCGGCTGGCCCACACGGACAACTCCCGGCCTTTCACCCAACGGGATTGCAGGGTAACCTCCCGGATCGCGCCAGATAACATTGCCAAATAAGGATGGGTTACCCCATGCAAGAGTTCACTCTGTACCACTACGCCATGTCGCCTTTTTCCGAGAAGGTTCGGGTCATGCTGGGCTACGCCGGCCTATCCTGGCAGTCCGTTATTGTCCGGGAGATGCCGCCCCGGCCTATGCTTTCTGCGCTGGCTGGCGGTTATCGCAAGGTTCCCGTGGCCCAGAGTGGTGCCGATGTATTCTGCGACAGCCGCGCCATCGCTGACGAAATCGCGCGTCTGAGTGGAAAACCGGAACTGAGCCTGGCCAACCAGCCGCAAGCAGTCATCGACTTCGTGCGAACCACGGACCTTGAGGTGTTTCTTGCCTGCGTGATTGCCGCCAGCGATGGCCGTCTGTTGCGGAAACTGATCCGCGACACGTCGCTGCTGAACACCTTACGCTTCCTCAACGACCGCATCACCATGGGCACAAGGTCCCGCGTGAAAGCAGTACGAGGGCCGCAGGCAAAAGCCAAGGTTATGGCGCACATCGAAACCATGGAGTCGATGCTGGAGAAAGACTTCCTGTTTGGTGACACCCCCTGCATCGCGGATTTTTCGGCCTACCATGGTCTGTGGTTTGTCTGCGATCTGGCGGGCAAGCCCTGGCTGCGGGACACTCCCAAGGTGGCAGCATGGCTTGAGCGAATGAAAGCCTTCGGACACGGCAAACATAGGGAGATCACCGCCGACCAGGCATTGGACATTGCCCGCAATGAAACGCCAAGAGCCATTGAGTCTGCCGGTGATAATGATTTAACAGGCAAGAATGTCGAAGTCGCACCCGATGACTACGGGCGCGACCCGGTCGCAGGACGCCTGGTGTTCGCCGATGAGCAAACCCTGATTCTGGAGCGTTCCCACGCGCGTGTCGGGCAGGTCCATGTCCACTTCCCGAAACAGGGCTATGCGATCAAGCCGGCCTGATGCCTCAGGCCGGTTCGCCATCCGGGCCGGTTCTTTCAAAAACTGCCGACACCGACGGCAGGCATCAAGAATGTTTCGGTATTAGCACCAGATGATTAGGCAATTCGTTTTTCTCGCGGGTTGCGGGCAACTGCTCCCGCAGGTGCTGGCCGCAACTTTCGATGCAACCGAGAAAGCCGGCCAGGGTGTCGCCACTGCGAACCTGATTGGTAAAGGTGCCGACAATATCTTCCCAAACCCCGTCGCTGACCTTATCGGCAATGCCCTGATCCACCAGGATTTCAACATAGTGTTCCGCTTCCGACACGAAAATCAGCATGCCAACGCCGCCCTCGGTGTGATGAAGATCCTGCTCCAGAAATTGCCGCCGGGCCATGTTGGAAGCCCGCCAGAAGCGAACAGCCCTGGGAACCAGATGGTGCCCCACACCCGGAAACCGAAACAACAGGCATAACACGATAAAGGTTACCCACTGGACCACCAGCAACCAGTCCGCGCCCAGCGAACCGGTAAAGTAATTGATCGCTCCGGGCACCAGTAGTGCAATAACCCCGGCCCAGAGCAGGGGTATATACGAATAATCATCGGAGGCTGCGGCGAGCACCGTTACCAGCTCCGCGTCGGTCTCACGCTCCACCTCTGTGATGGCCGCAGCCACCTGTTGTTGCTCACTGTCTGTTAGTAACGTCATGTTCGTTCCGGTGTTGCTGAATCAATAGGTTCGCTGTCTACTCACGTTGAAGCGCTGGTGCTACCAACCACCGGAGGCACCGCCACCGCCGAAGCCACCGCCTCCGCCGCTGAAACCACCACCGCCAAAACCGCCGCCGCGACCGCCACCAAGACCACCAGCGAGTGCACCGGCCAGCAGGGCACTGCGGCCACCACGGCCCCCGCCGACGCCACCCCTGAAGAACGCAATCAACACAATGACGAAAAACAGGATGCCTAATGCCGGATGGGGCCGGTCATCCTCGACCGTGGAGCGCCTGGACTTAGGCACCGCAAGTGGCTCACCACCCAATACCTGAACCATGGCCGCAGCACCGTTGGCAATGCCGGTGGCGAAATCACCCTGCCTGAACGCCGGGGTAATGATCTGGTTGATGATGGTGGCGGATGTGGCGTCGGTCAGGCGACCTTCGAGACCGTAGCCAACCTCGATGCGAATCCGCCGCTCTTCCTTGGCAACCATCAGCAGCGCACCGTTGTCTTCACCTTCCTGGCCAATGCCCCAGTGACGACCCAACTGGTAGCCAAAGTCTTCAATGGCATAGCCCTGGAGATCCGGCAATGTCACCACAACCACCTGTTCGGTCGTTGATTGCTCGTGGGCCTCCAGCATCTGGCTTAGGCGACGTTCAACTTTGGCGGGCAGCATGTCGGCCCGATCCACCACGCGGCCGGTCAGTTCAGGGAAATCAGGGGTGGACTGCGCCTGGGCACTGGCCTGACACAGCACAATCAAGGCCAGAAAAACGATAACGGGGTGGAAACGAACCGGCATCAGAACTCCACCTGTGGCGCTTCCTGGGCGTCGGGGGTGGTGGCCTCGAAGTTGGCCCGCAGTTCAAGGTCGCTGTACAGCATGCTGTGCCAGAGACGGCCCGGGAAAGTCCGGATTTCCGTGTTGTAGCGTTCAACCGCCTGGATAAAGTCACGCCTTGCAACCGAGATACGGTTCTCCGTACCCTCCAGTTGCGAC
>PBRG01000187.1 GCA_002726615.1 Marinobacter sp. | reverse complement strand
GGCTTTTAGTGTGGGTTTTTGTGTAGGAACTTGAATTCTAACACTTTAAGCCGCTTCTTCCTTCCTCATGCTACCTTCTTCATGAGAAATCCGGGCTAGACTCCCGTTTACGCCAACAACCCGCCCGGAATCGACCAACATGGATCTGCAGGAAAGTTTCATCAACAGCCCCGATCACCATCGAATCCCGTTGCTGTCGTGGGCGGCGGAGACCCCGTCGGCCGTGTTGGTGATTGCCCACGGCATGGCGGAGCATGCAGCCCGCTACCAGCCTCTGGCGCTCTGGCTAAACCAGCACGGGGTATCGGTGATTGCGATCCAGCATCGAGGCCATGGCCCACATTGCACCGAGACCGATCTTGGCCACTACGCCAACCAGAAGGGCTGGCAGAAAGTGGTGGACGACCTGCAGCAAGTGGTTGTCCACGCCAGAAAGCAACACCCCGACCTCCCGCTAACGCTGTTCGGCCACAGCATGGGTTCGTTCATCGCCCAGGCCTTCACCCAGCAGTATGGCGACCAGATCGACAGGCTGATCCTCTGCGCGACCAATCGTATCGACAAGCCAAAGTTGCGGACCTCCCTGGCACTGGTCCGCTCTATCCGGGCCTTGCGCGGGAAACGCCACCACAGCCGCCTGATCGACAATATGACCTTCGGTGCCTTCAACAAGGCGTTCTCCCCCAATCGCACCAGCCATGACTGGCTTAGCCGCGACACGCAACAGGTGGACCGCTACCTGAGAGACCCTCTCTGCGGCTTCCCCTGCACAGCCGGCCTATGGTCCGACTTCATCAGCGGCATGCTGACCATCAACCCGAAATCATGGCGCAAAGACCTCCCGATCCACCTGATGGCCGGCGACAGCGACCCGGTTGGCGAGATGGGACGCGGTTTCAACCGGCATGTTGCCGACCTTCGTGGCGTCGGTCTGCTCGTTGCCTCCGACCGCCTGTTTCCCGGCGCCCGCCACGAACTGGTCAATGAAACCAATGCGGACGAGGTCTGGCATCACATCCTCGACTGCCTGCGTACCGAGACAGACTCCGGCGTGTAAAAACATGACGCCGACCAGCCCGGGGCGCTAAGATCAATGCCATCCAACTAATCGGAGTAGGCCCATGTTTACCAACAGAGTCGTGTGGATCACCGGCGCCTCGTCAGGCATTGGTGAGGCCCTGGCAGCCGATGGGTCTGCCTTCGGCAAGGAAATGGCAGCGCTTTGGGTCAAGCGTGTCGCTCCCGAGATGATGTTTAAGTTGGCGCGCAAGCAGAACTGAACCTGGAGTCACTGAAAACGGTTATGTACGAACCCACGTCAGCGGATCATCAGCCAAGAGCCTGTCTCTTACACATTGCCACGCTGCTGTTTTTCTCAATAGCCAGCCTCCCGGCCCTGGCCGGTGAAGTCAGCCTCGGCGTTGCCGCTAATTTCACCGATACCACCCACGAACTGGCCAAACAGTTCGAAGCCGAGACCGGCCACACGGTTTCAGCCAGCTTCGGGTCCACCGGCAAGCTGTACGCCCAAATCAGAAACGGTGCACCCTTCGACGTGTTCATGGCCGCAGATGCGCGCAGGCCGGCGCTTATTGAGAAGGCCCAGGCCGGCGTCCCCAATACCCGCTTCACCTATGCCCGAGGCAAGCTGGTGCTCTGGAGCCCGACCCCGGGCGCTTTCGGGGACGCTGAGAGCTACCTGGCCCAACAGGCATTCTCAAGGCTGGCCATGGCAAACCCGAAGACCGCGCCCTACGGCCTTGCAGCACAGCAGGTTCTGGAACAATTGGACCATTGGCAGGCACTGCAGGCGAAGCTCGTTCGTGGAGACTCCATCGCCCAGGCCTTTCAGTTTGTGGTCAGCCGCAACGCCCAGGCCGGTTTTGTGGCCCTGTCTCAGGTAACATCCTGGGACGACAAGGAAGGCACCTTATGGAACGTGCCCCAGGACTATTACCAACCCATTGACCAACAGGCTATCCTTTTGAACCGGGGAATCAGCAATGAGGCAGCCCTGGCCTGGATGGACTTCCTGAAATCGAACACGGCCATCGCCATCATCCGGGGCAATGGTTATGACCCCGCTTACGACACGGCTGACTGATGCTTGAAACCTACTGGGACCCGGTCTGGCTGACGCTCAGGCTGGCTACGACGACCACATTGTTGCTGCTGCTCATAGGCACGCCCATCGCCTGGTGGCTGGCCCGCTCCCGGCGCTGGCTGCGTCAGCCGGTTGCAGCGATCGTCGCCTTGCCCCTGGTGCTGCCACCGACCGTTCTCGGTTTCTACCTGTTGTTGGTGATGGGGCCCGATGGCTGGGTTGGCCAGATGACACAGTCCCTGGGCATTGGCCTGTTGCCATTTACCTTTGAGGGCCTGGTGGTGGCGTCGGTCATATACTCCCTTCCATTCACCGTTCAACCTTTGCAGAATGCCTTTGAGGCCGTGGGCGAAGGGTTCATGGAAGCCGCCTCAACCCTTCGTGCCGCTCCGTGGGAGCGTTTCCTGTTTATCGCTGTCCCCCTGGCAAGAAACGGATTCCTGACCGCGTCCGTACTGACCTTCGCCCACACCATCGGTGAGTTCGGCGTGATCCTGATGATCGGTGGCAACATTCCGGGTGAAACCAAGGTGTTGTCGGTTGCCATCTACGACCACGTGGAATCCCTTGAGTACGCTCAGGCCCACTGGCTGTCCGCCGGCATGGTGGTGTTCTCCTTTGTGGTTCTGGTGACCCTCTACGCGCTTAATGGCAAAGCCCGCGCGGGAGCTCTCAGATGACCACCACCATCCATGCCCGCTTCCGCTGTGCATTTCCGGGGTTCGACCTGGACGTAGACCTGACCCTCCCGAGTACTGGCATTACCGCCCTGTTCGGGCATTCCGGTTGCGGCAAGACCACGCTGCTTCGCTGCATGGCAGGCCTTCAGAACGCTCCCGGAACCATGACCGTTCTGGGCGAACCCTGGCAGACTGAAGAGTTCGTCCGGCCGGTACACAAGCGCCCCCTGGCCTACGTTTTCCAGGAAACCCAGCTTTTCCCCCACCTGAACGTACGCAAGAACCTGGAATTCGGCTACCGTCGCATTCCCGCCAGCGAACGTCAGGTCGAATTCGACGATGCCGTTCGCTGGCTTGGCCTGGAATCTCACCTGGCCCGTATGCCGGCCGGATTGTCCGGCGGGGAGCGCCAGCGGGTCGCGATTGCGCGAGCGCTGCTGACCAGCCCACGACTGTTGCTCATGGATGAGCCGCTGTCCGCTCTGGACCGCGCCAGTAAACAGGACATCCTGCCCTATCTGGAACGGCTGCGGGACACCCTCGCGATTCCCATCATCTACGTATCCCACTCCACGCCAGAGGTCGCCCGCCTGGCTGACCACATCGTGATGATGGAGGATGGCCGGGTGATAGCGCAGGGGCCGCTGCAGGAAACGCTCGCTCGCACCAACAACCCCTTTCGACTGGAAGACGACGCCGGGGTTCTGCTGGAAGGGCGGATCGACCATCTGGACCCGCGCTGGCATCTGGCGCTGTTCCAGTTCGACGGCGGCCAACTGTGGTTACGTCAGGATGACCGGCTGACCCCCGGAGACATGGTTCGAGTGCAGGTCCTGGCGCGGGATATCAGTCTCGCACTCGCCGAGCATTCCGACCAGAGCATCCAGAATCTGGTTCCGGCCATCATCGATCAGGTCGATCCGGATGTGGCGCCGGGCGTCAGCCTTGTAAGGTTGCTGGCAGGCCCAACACCGCTGTTATCGAGACTGACCACCCGGGCCGTAGACCAGCTCGCCCTTGCACCCGGCAAGAACGTTTGGATGCAAATAAAATCCGTGGCGCTTGTGGACTGACACCTCTGGCCCGGTATTTGGCCCGCCTTGCCATCCGGCGGCGGGGCCAGGATGGTTACCCTTACCTGATTCTCAACCACCGGGCAGGTATTCATCGTGGGCAACCATCGAACACACTGGGTCAGAAGCGGCGGGCTCGCTATCCATGCCGTTACCGAAGGCCATCCCGACTCCACGCCGCTGGTGTTGGTCCATGGTTACCCGGACAATCTTCGGGTCTGGGACAAGGTCAGCGCCGTCTTGAGCCAGGAGTATCTGGTGATCCGTTACGATGTCCGTGGTGCCGGCGAGTCCGACAAGCCCCGAAAAACCCGGGATTACCGCCTCGCCTTGCTGGCCGACGATCTCCAAGCGGTGGTCGACACCCTGATCCCCGGACGCGAGTTCCACCTGATCGCACATGACTGGGGGTCGATCCAGAGTTGGGAATCCGTCACCGGTGAGCCCTTGCGGGATCGTATTCGCTCCTACACCTCCATTTCCGGCCCCTGCCTGGATCACGTCGGCTTCTGGCTCCGGAAACAACTGGAAACACCCGGGTTGGCAGGAGCGGCGAAAGTACTCCAGCAACTCACAAGTTCCTGGTACGTATTTCTGTTCCAGGTGCCTGTGATCCCGGAAATGGTCTGGAAAGCCGGTCTTGACAGGCTCTGGCCAGGGTACCTGAAGCATCATGAGCACATTGCCGATGCCAGGTTCAGTGCATCTCAGAAATCCGACGGTCTATACGGGGTCAAGCTCTACAGGGCTAATTTCCTGACCAGATTGCTGCGACCGCAGTCCCGTATGGCGCGTTGCCCGATCCAGGTAATCATCCCGACCAGAGACGCCTATGTACGCCCTCAACTGCACGAGCACCTGATTCGTTGGACCGGGAAACTAACCCTGAAAGAACTGGACACAACCCATTGGGCGCCACTGACGGAACCCGAAGCTGTATCTCGTGCCGTTCACACGTTCGTGGCCGCACATCCCTAAGCTGTCCCCTATAACGAAAAAGGCCGCTGGTTCCAGCGGCCTTTCAAGGGATGATGGCAACCGCGCTCAGCGGGTACCGTACACCACCATGGTCTTGCCCTTGACTCGCACCAGGCCCTGATCTTCGAGGGTTTTCAGAACCCGCCCGACCATCTCCCGGGAGCAACCAACGATCCGACCGATCTCCTGACGGGTGATCTTGATCTGCATGCCATCAGGATGCGTCATGGCGTCCGGTTCCTTGCACAGATCCAGCAGTGTGCGGGCAACCCGTCCAGTCACATCGAGGAAGGCCAGATCGCCCACCTTACGGGTGGTCTGGCGCAGGCGCGAAGCCATCTGCTCGCCGATAAAGTACAGAACCCTTGGGTCTTGCTGGGCGATTTCACGAAACTTGGTATAGCTGATCTCGGCAACTTCGCACTCAGTCTTGGCTTTTACCCAGGCGCTGCGCGAATCCATGTTGTCGAACAGCCCCATCTCACCGAAGAAGTCCCCAGCGTTCAGGTAAGCCATGATCATCTCGCGGCCATCGTCGTCCTCAATAATGACGGTCACGGAGCCCTTGACGATGTAAAACAGGGAATCGCTTTTGTCCCCTGCATAAATAATGGTGCTTTTGGCAGGGTAACGCCGGCGATGGCATTGCGAAAGAAAATAATCCAGATGCTTGGTTTTCTGCTCAACCGGCTTGACGATAGTGGCCATAGTGCGAGTCATGCCTCCTTTGTACTGGCGGGATCCCAATGTTTTTATTCACCCTGCTTTCCCTGCGGGTTTATTCATTATGAGCGCAACTTATAACAAGATGGCCCGGTTTCGGCAACCTGAAACAGTATAGACCACATTAAAGGAGCCACTTTTTAGCGGGCTGCTGGTGCCAACGGGAATATGCTAGCATCGCTGCCAATCTTACGTTATATACCACTCGGAGCGCGAAATCAGATGAAAGCAACCATTGACTGGACCGGCGACGCCAGCTTCCGGGCAACCAGCGGCAGCGGCCACTCGGTTCAAATGGACGGGCCACCCGACCATGGCGGCAAGGATCTGGGGCCACGCCCCATGGAAATGATGCTGATGGGGCTGGGAGGATGCTCGTCCTTTGACGTCATGAGCATTCTGCAGAAAAGCCGTCAGGACGTGACCGCCTGCCATGCCGAACTCAAAGCGGAGCGGGCCGACGCCGTTCCCGCAGTCTTCACCCGTATCCATCTGCATTTCGTGGTCACCGGAAACAACCTCAAGGAAAATCTGGTCAAGCGCGCCGTCAGCCTGTCGGCCGAGAAATACTGCTCTGCGTCCATCATGCTGGAAAAGGCGGGCGTTGCCATCACTCACAGCCATGAGATACGCGACACTGCCTGAACCGGCAAGCAACAGGTTCTCACAGCAAGGTCACAGAGGCCTGCTAGTCTGTGGCCGACCGGCGGTTATTACGGATGCTAGAATGTTGCCCCGTACTCTACCCAAATTGAAGGTCGGTGTGCATAATACGCACCCTTCTCCGCCGGTCTGCGCAAAAGGTAAACAATCCGGTCAGTTATCGGTGGCGGCCTTGGTGGCATGCATCAGACAGACATGACCACTGACATTCATCTCCAGACAATTGGGGGGGCTGAACATGGAAACCAAACTACAGTTACATGGTTTCAATAACCTGACCAAATCACTGAGCTTCAACATCTACGACATCTGTTATGCGCAGACCGAAGAGCAACGTGAAGCCTACATTGACTACATCGATGAGATGTACAATGCCGAACGCCTGACCCAGATCCTCACCGACGTGGTCAAGATCATCGGTGCCAACGTGCTCAATATTGCCCGCCAGGACTATGAGCCCCACGGCGCCTCTGTGACAATGCTGATTGCCGAGCACGAACTCAGCAACGGTGAGCCGGACAACGAGGAGTCACCAGGCCCTCTGCCGGATGCCATCGTGGCCCACCTGGACAAAAGCCACGTAACCGTACATACCTACCCGGAGAGCCACCCCTACGAAGGCATCAGCACCTTCCGTGCGGATATCGACGTGTCGACCTGCGGTTTGATCTCGCCGTTGAAAGTACTGAACTACCTGATCCACAGCTTCGACTCCGATGTGGTCACGGTGGACTATCGTGTACGCGGCTTTACCCGCGACGTGGATGGCACCAAGCACTACATCGACCACGACATCAACTCGATCCAGAACTACCTGTCCGAAGATACCCAGAACGCCTACCAGATGATTGACGTCAACGTGTATCAGGAAAATCTGTTCCACACCAAGATGATGCTCAAAAATTTCGATCTGGATAACTATGTGTTCGGAGTCAATGCCAGCGACCTTGACCCCCAGGAGGCGCAATCCATTGAGGATCGTCTGCGCAGAGAGATGCTGGAGATTTTCTACTCCCGCAACGTCGAATAGTAACGTGCACAGAAAGGTTGGCCTGCGCCTTAGCGGAGCGCGGGCCAACTCGATCAATTTAACTGAACAACCATTCCAAGATTCTCCGATTTCATCTTCTTCCGTCACGCAGTTCAATAGTCTCATAGCGTTCTAATCAACCAGGAGGCTCTGAACATGAAGAACATTCTCATTATTACCGCAAGCATTTTTGGTCAGGACGGCCAGTCATCCAGACTTGTCAGCCAGACACTGAACCAACTCCGGCAGACCTACGGCGACATCCAGACCACCTACCGGGATCTCTCTGCAGAGCCCGTACCACATCTGGACGCCGAACGATTCGGTGCCTTCCTGACCAACGCGGACGAACGCGACGGCTCACAGCAAGGCGTTGTCGATTATTCAGATTTGCTGATCAGTGAAGTTGTCGACGCAGACATCATTGTCATGGGTGTGCCGATGTACAACTTCGGTGTGCCGTCGGTGCTGAAAGCCTATTTCGACCACATTGCCCGTGCCGGCATCACCTTCCGATACACCGCAAATGGCCCCGTTGGCCTGCTGGAAGACCGGCCGGTGTATATCCTGGCGGCGCGCGGCGGCCTATACGCCGGTACGCCGAACGATTCTCAGACGCCGTTCATTCGTTCCTTTCTTGGCTTTATCGGCCTTAAGGACGTTCACTTTGTCTACGCCGAGGGTCTCAACATGGGGGATAATCAGAAAGAGAATTCCCTGCAAGAGGCAGGACGAGCCATTGAAACTCTGACCGCCTGAGTCGGGCGATTCTTGGCATTGGAAGGAGATCCGTCATGACAGAACGAACCCTCAGACAGGTTATTCCCGGTACCGAAACGTCCGACGGCGCTGGCGTTCGCATCAAGCGCTCCCTCGGACAGCAGCAGAACGTCCGTCTCGATCCCTTCCTGATGCTGGACGAATTCGGTTCCGACCAGCCGCAGGATTATATGGCCGGCTTCCCGTCACATCCGCATCGTGGATTTGAAACGGTGACCTACATGATCGAAGGCCACATGCTGCATGAGGATCATCTCGGTAATCGGGGCAACCTGAAGAATGGAGGCGTCCAATGGATGACCGCCGGACGCGGAATTGTCCACTCCGAAATGCCCCAACAGGAATCGGGGCAGATGCGCGGTTTCCAGCTGTGGCTCAACCTGCCGGCTGCGGAGAAAATGAAACCGGCGGGTTACCGTGATATCCAGCCTGATGAAATACCAGCCATTACCCTGGATGGTGGATTGATCAAGCTGGTGGCCGGAGAGCTAGTCGTTGACGGCCAGATACACCAGGGTGCCGTCACCGGCGGCAGCACACGCCCGTTGTATGCGGATATCCACCTGGAACCGGGAAAGGAAACCCTGCTGCCGATCGATCGGGAACTGGAAGGCCTGCTCTACCTGTACGCCGGAGAAGCGTCCCTGATT
>PBRG01000186.1 GCA_002726615.1 Marinobacter sp. | reverse complement strand
GTTTCTGTTTCTTTTTTCCTTTTTTTCGTCTTTTTTTTTCTTTCTTTTATCTCTTTTTCTTTTCTGTATTTCTTATTTCTTTCCCTTTTTTTTTGGTGTAACCCAGGCTCAGGATGGAGTCCTCATGGAGGTAATCCACCCCGAGTGTGTATTCCGTGCGCTCTTCGGTGTACTCACTGGCCAGCGCCACCACATCCACGGATGCCGCAGATACCATGTCCACGTAATACTGACCGGACACCGACACCTGAGGCCCCACGCTCTTGCGCACCAGCACCGAAGGGCCGTCAATCACCATACCTCCGCCCTCATAGCGGTGATAAAGGACATCCACGTTATCAACCGGCAGGGTAGCAGCCGTGGCGAGTTGGCTGAGCAAGAGCCAACCCACCAGGCCGGTTACCAGGGCCGATAAAAACCCGGCGCGATCAGTTACAGCCACAACCACCTCCGGAGCCACCTTCAGCCCCCCGTGCGGATTCACGGGCCTGGTAAACGTGATGCATATAGGAGTCGGCTTTGCCATGCCGGCTCAGGCTCATGACTGGGTCCGCAAGCTTGTCCCGCTCATAGGGCTTCACCCAGGGCTTGATGTCGCTGCACCCGGCAGCTCCCACCGTCATGAGGATCACGATTGCTGACGCCATCACTGCTTTGAAAGGGTTCATACACTTACCTGCCTCAGGCTATTCCCGCACCAGTTGCCGGATCTGCGTTTCGTATTCGTCTTCATAGCCGGGCTGATAGCCATGATGGAGGAAACGGGCGTTGCCATCGCGGTCAATCATGACCGTAGTCGGCATGGCCTGGACTTCGTATTGTTCGCTGACATCGCTTTGCGGGTCATAAAGGATCGGATAGCTGACCGGCACCTTGTCCAGGAAGCGGTGCGCTTCGTCGCGGTTCTCGTCAACGTTGACCGCCAGGATGGTGAAACCGAGATCCTTATACTGAGCGTACAGGTCGTCCATCAACGGCATTTCCTGACGACAGGGCCCGCACCAGGACGCCCAGAAGTTGAGCATCACCACTTCGCCACGGAAATCCTGTAGCCGCAGGTTCTCGCCCAGACGGCTTTCCAGGGTGAAGTCCGGCGCGGGAATGTTCATTTCCTCCGCCTGAACGGATGAAACGCCTACGAGCGTGGCCAGTGTCAGGGCCAATCCCAAAAACCGTGTTGTCATCATTGACTCCTGTTGTCAGAAAAAGACAGTGAGGCCACCGCTGACCTCGGTGTTCATGGACGTTTTTTCCTCACCCAGCACATCAATCCGGTAAAAGTGTTCACGCACCCCCAGATGGATCGATACGCTGTCGGTCAGTAAAACCTGATAGCCCGCACCCACGTTGACGGTAAACCGGGTGTCACCGGCAAAGTCCGTGGCACCGGCCCCGCCGATCAGATAGAAGTTGGTATTGAAGGCGTAATTCTCGGTCAGGAAGGCCTCACCGGGCAGCACATTCATGCCAATATTGATGTTGTAATAGCGGTAGTCCCGGTCTTCGTCCGACAACACCTGAACGTCCCCGGCCAGCTTCTCGAAACTGGTTTCGCCGCCCTCGGCAAACCCCACGTTGGCCTCAAAAAAGAAAGTTTCGCTGAGGTGGTAGGTCAACTTGCCGCCCCACAGGAACGATGACTCAAAATCCTCGATATTAATGATGCCGGCAAACGCACCGATCTCGAAATTCTCGGTGTCGATCAAGGCCTCGTCGACCTTCTGGGGCCGCACATCCGGCTCAATCAGTGGCCGGTCGTCCTCCTGAGCGCTGACAGCCGTTGGCACCAGCAGCAGGCCCGCAAACGGCAGGACGGTCAGAAGAATATGCTTAGTCCGATTTTCCATTCTGTTGCTTCTTCGTTGGTTGCCCGATTGGTGAAAATTTTATAGTCCTTGACCTCGGCACGGATGAAATAGTTGTCCGTGACGTAGGCGCGCACACCCAGGCCGGCGTGCCCAATGCTGTTGTCCCGGTCTCCGGGGTCTGCCAGGGTGGCCTTGGGCTCAATAAAAATATGTCCCACACCCAGCGTGAAGAAGGGCGAAATACGCCAGTGCGGAAACGGCTGGTGCACGATGTTCGCGTTCACCATGCGAATCTCAGAGGCGCTTCCCAGCACCTGCGACCCCCACAGCTCTGCGGACAGGTTGCGGGTCATCAGATAGCCGCCGTAGATGGCGGTTACCGCCGCACCCTCGAACTCGCCCATCATCAGCCCGGCCTCCCAGCTGCGGCTGCTGAAGTTGTCGAACCGTGGATCGCTGAGCGAGACCTGCTCGCCCTCGCCATCCAGTGTCAGTTGCACATCATCCACATGCACCCAGCCTTCCCGTCCCTTACGGTCGGTGACCTTCAGCCAGGAAGTCTTGCGCATGCGCAGTGTCAGCCATTCGCCCTTTTCACTGGTATGGAACACCGGATAGCCCACGGCCGGCCCGGTGCGCCATTCCACAAACGGCTCAGCCACCTGTACCTGAGGCAGCGGCTCGTCGGCACCGCCCCACAGCCAGTCGGCGGTAGCGGACAGGGGCGCGGTCAATAACAGCAGTATCAGGGCCAGTCTCATGGTTAACCGTTCAGGTCCTATCAGTCCGCCGGAGCATCAAAGGGGTTGTTGTAATACTGGCCACCAACATCCAGCCATTCGGCAAGGAGGCGCAGCTCGGCAGGGCTGAGGAAGTATTCGTGACTCCCTCCAGCACGAAACCGGTTGAAAAAGTTGCCGCTGGCCCGGGCTCCATTGACGGACATAGTGGGAGGCACATTGACGTTTACCAGGATGGGGATGGGGTTATCGTCATCGTCCAAAATCAACTCGCCATCTTCGTCCCGCAAGAACTCCCCAGACTCAACCTGCACGTCAACGAGCTGGTCACCAACCAACTCCTGCTCATTGTCGTTAAACAGCAACTCCCGGTAGGACTTGAAATGATCGGGCTCATCCGGCGAGGCGCCGTCACTCAGATCCAGCTGTGCAATCGGCAATTGTGTTGCGTCGGCTGCGTCGGTGTCCGAGTGACACCCTGTACAGGTGTAGTCCTCGACGTTGCCGCTGCCGTCATCAACGATTCTTTCAAGCCCCCACAGCGGATGGATGTGCTGCTCATAATTGATAACGGTTCGACAGGCGCCACGCCAGTCATCAAAGCACTCGGGGGTAACCGGCGCGGACGTTTCAAGGTCCGCATAACTCAGCGAGAAGGCAGTGCCCGGTGTGAGACTGGCATCACCGGGATCGGTCCACTGGTCGACATAGACAGCGTCTGGCCCGAGGCGACGGATATCGTTAATCCGGGCCCAGGTTTCCGCCATGGTTTCACCCATGTCTGCGAAGAGTGCGGGGGCGGTGTTCGGGAATTCAATGCCGGTGGTCGGCGCGCCCGCGTACACCGGAGCTGGCCCTGCATCCGGGCGGCCATGGGGCACCGTACTTCCCGGATTATGGCAACCGTTGCATGCCAGGGTTTCTCCGGGCCTGACGTTCAACCAGTTCTGGTGGCGGGGGCCAATCCGTCGCCCTTCATCGTCCACCACGCTGATGGCAAATGCGACGTTGGCGGGCACAGCCACTCTCACCGATCCATCCGGCTCAACCGGAACGTAGCCAAGAATTTCCCGCATTGACTGCGCCTGGCTGCGGCCAAACGCCGTGTTGTCGAAGTCCCGGACCTCTTCATCGGGAATCGAGACCGGCTTTTCGAGTCGGAGGAAGCGCCTGGGAAGGTTGTCCGGAGGAACGATTGCCGGATCGGCTGTCTGCCGAATGCCTGCTGGAGAGGTATCCACGCCATCAATGTCGTAGACGCTGTGGATCTGAAGTATGCCAAGACCATCCTCTGCCAGCGCCGCCGCATCCCCGGTGAGCTGAGATTCCGGAATAAAGGTCGGCAGCGAACGTTCCGTCATCAACACGGCCTCATCGAACTGCTGGCCTTCTTCAGGTGGCTGGATCGGTCGCTGGGTACCAGATGCCATATCCAGCAACCACAGCCCGTAAACCGGGGAGGCGGCCCGATAGGCGCCAGAGGCGATCCTGTCCTCGGTGCAGTTGAGGATGTCGCCGTTGCCGCTCACGAGGCGTAAACGACAAGGACTCCAACTGACCAGATAGCGCCTGGTGCCGTCCAGAAAAGGTGACACCGAGCTGTAGTTACCCTTTAAGGAGATTTCGTCGGCCAAGGACAACCCACTGATTAACGGTGTCTGAGCCGAGCCGGAATTGCCATCAATGCCGATACTGGCCTCGACATAGCCCTCGACATCAATTTCGGCCGGGATGGTTCCGAAGTTATCGCTTTCGGCCGGCCGTAGTTGCGCCAACAGCCGACCGGAATCCGTCGCTTGCGGGCGGAGATACTCAATGTTTACGTCATCGCTGACAGAGCCATGAGAGTGGCGACCATAAAGATAACTGAGCCCGGTGCCGTCTGGATTGACCTTGTAGAGGTTGAACCCGTTGCCCCGGGTCTGGCCAGCGTTGTCCCAGCGACTGAACACAATGGTGCCTTCATCGGTCACCAACGGGTCCAGATCGTGGCTCTGATTGAACGTGATCTGCTCGATGTTGTCCCCATCAGCATTCATCACATGCAAGACGAACGCGGGAACTTCCCGCTCCTCGTCAAGAGCCGGATACTGGGGCTTACCCTCATCCAGAAGGATCGCCCGGGACACACGTTGTCGTGTGGACGCAAAGACTATGCGGTCGTCCGGCAGATAGGCAGGAGCGATATCCTGTCCCGCCTCGGCGGTGACGTCCGATTCGATAACGCGCCGGATGCTACCGGCAACCGCGTCATACTCCCAGATATTCCAGGTTGGTTGTTCATCCTCATCGGCATCCTCAATCTCCGGCGCCCTCATGGCAAAGAGAACACGGGTGCCATCGTAGGAGACGGTGAGATCCTTGACGTCATAGCCAAACGGTCCCGGGAAAGCCGATGAAGTGATGTCCCTCGAGGGAGCGTCGGGAGACGCACGATCCTTCAGGAACAGGCGCGCGCCCGGACGGAACTCCGTCGGGTCAGCAAGGTTGTCACCGATCAGCGCGCCATTGTTCTCGTCAAACAGCAAAGGGCGTTTTACAAAGACAACGGGGTTCTCAACAACCACAGGGTCACTGGACTGACTATCGCCGCCCTGGAGGCAGCCCGCCACCAGCGCGACAGGCAGAAGTGCGGAAATCCGGCCCAAAACAGCCAGGAAGCACCTTAACCCACTGACGCGAAAATACATTTTATTTTCGTAATGATTAGTCACCACCAACAAACCCTGTTTGGCCTGAAAATCCATTTACATACGCTAAGTCGAGTCGGCGCCTGTGCTCCAAGGCTTTTACGTAACGCAATGTAATAACGTGGAGCAGCCCTCAAAACCGCAGTTAATCGCTCGCCTGGACTTTGAACAATTGTAAAATGGCACTAATGTGCGAATGCTAACGAAATCGAGGGAATCGATCATGACAGTCTTTTGTACGACCCGGCAACTTTTTAAAAGGACATTTTTACTCACTGTCCTGCTGGCTTTGGTCGGAACGCACGCCCTTCATGCAACCGCCGGCCCCAGGGAACAAGCCAAACGCATACACGAACGCATTGCT
This sequence comes from Marinobacter sp., assembly GCA_002726615.1. Lineage (GTDB taxonomy): Bacteria > Pseudomonadota > Gammaproteobacteria > Pseudomonadales > Oleiphilaceae > Marinobacter. The sequence continues at coordinate 9,514 of PBRG01000186.1, read as the reverse complement.
GGTGTACCGCCCTCGCCGGAGGTGCTGGATCAGATGGCGACTGACATCAGCAATAACGGCCAATCCGGTGCCGTTTCAGCGGCTTACACGGCCATGGATGACCCGGCGTTTTACGATGTTACCCTCAAAAATTTCGTCGCACCATGGACAAATGAGGCGATGTCGCCCTTCGTGCCGTTGAATGATTACACGGCAACGGTCATCGGTATTGTGCGGGATAATCATGATTTTCGGCGGGTCTTATATGACGACATACTCTATGTTGGCAATTCGAGCCTGAACGGTATCTCGGCTTACTCAACGTCGAATAACGATAACTATGAGGATCTTGAGCGCTCCGGTTATTCCCTCAGCGATGAAAGCGTGCTGGAACAAACTACGCAGTCCAGTCTCAATCCCGAACTGCCAACCGGGGCAACCGCGGGCATTATCACAACCCGGGCGGCAGCGCGAGCCTTTTTCAGCGCCGGCACCAACCGCGCCATGTTCCGCTTCACCCTGCTCAACCATATGTGCAACGACCTGGAGCAGGTGGCCGACGTGTCCTTGCCACCGGACCGCATCCGCCAGGACGTGTCACGGAGCCCGGGTGGTGACAGCCGGGTGTTTCTCAGTAACTGTGTTGGCTGCCATACCGGCATGGACCCCATGACCCAGGCCTTTGCCTACTACGACTACCAGTACAACGCCGATACCGACCCTGATGGGGAACTTGGCAGGCTGATCTACAACTCCGTCAACGACGTGGACCCGGAAACGGGTACCCGCGTTGTCGCCAAATACCACATCAATTCAACCACGTTTGAGCAAGGGTATGTGACGCCAGACGATGGCTGGGACAACTACTGGCGTTCCGGCAACAATCGTCGCCTGGGCTGGGGCCCAGGCACCGGCTCCGGCAATGGCGCTAAAAGCCTTGGTATGGAGTTTGCCAATTCCGACGCCTTTGCCCAGTGCCAGGTTAAAAAGGTATTTCGCAATGTCTGCTTACGAGAGCCCTCAAACGATAGCGACCGCTCAAAAATCACCGAAATCGTTACGAGCTTCCGCAGCGGATACAACCTCAAAACCGCCTTTGCGGAATCTGCCGCGTATTGCCGGGGGGAATAGGACATTATGACAACCATCATCAGGCAAGGAACCGGAGCCCCCATAGCGCTATTCTCCGTTTTTGCGGCCCTGCTATTTCTAGCAGGCTGTAACAGTGGTGAATCCACCGAAGCCCTTCCGAACACCGGCGGCGGATCCAATACCGTTAACTACAGTGGCCCGGCACCAGCCACCGACGATGTACTGAATTTCAAGCGCAGCGTCTGGGATGAGCTCTCGGGCCAGAACAAGTGTGGCGCCTGCCACAACGCTGGCGGCCAGTCACCCCAGTTCGTGCATGAGGGCGACATCAATATTGCCTACGCCCAGGCCAACACCATTGTTAACCTGTCCGACCCCTCCCAATCCGAGATGGTGACCAAGGTTGCGGGTGGCCATAACTGCTGGACAACGTCCGTCACCGCCTGTACTGATCTGCTGACGGTCTATATTTCCAACTGGGCTGGTGGCTCTGAAGGGGCGGTAAAGACCGTGGAGTTGCGTGCCCCGGATATCAACGAAGTTAACGACACGCTTACGTTTCCGGACGATCCGTCGCTCTTCCAAAGCAGCATCTATCCGGTGTTAACCGACTACTGCAGTGAATGCCATACCAGCAATGGCCAGACGCCTTACATTGCCAGCACGGATGTGCAAACAGCTTACGACCAGGCCAAGAGCCGGATCGACCTGAACGACCGGGCGCCGGAAGTCAGCCTTGATGATGCGTCTTCACGACTTGTTGAACGACTCAGGGACGATAGTCATAACTGCTGGGACAACGACTGCGTTGAATCGTCGATCGTAATGCTGGCAGCGATCCAGAATTTCATCTCCGATCTCGGAGAGCCCGAGCCAATCCCCGCAAACCTCGTGACCAGCAAAGCACTGAATCTGGTCAATGACGGCTTGCTGGCCAATGCCGGTGGTCGCTACGAAGACAACGCTATAGCGCTCTATGAGTTCAAGGCAGGTGAAGGCCCAACGGCTTTCGACACCAGTGGCGTGTCTCCGCCCCTGAACCTCACTCTCAGCGGCAACGTTGGCTGGGTCGGCGGCTGGGGCGTTGAGTTTGGCCCGGCCTTCGAAACCGACGATGGCGCAATGATCCGTGCCGGCAAGGCTCAGGGATCCACCGCCGACAGCCGCAAACTCCATACGCTGCTTACAGCCTCCGGCGAATACGCCATCGAAGCGTGGGTCGTGCCCGGCAACATCACCCAGGAAGACTCCCGCATCGTGACCTACTCCGGCTCCTCAACAGCACGTAATTTCACGCTGGGCCAGGACATGCAGAGCTACGAGTTCCTGCATCGGAGCACCACCACCGACCAGAACGATCCGATGTTGACCGAAGCCAACCCCATGCTGTTGCAGGCAACCCTGCAACACGTGGTGGTGAACTTTACCCCCGACGGTGGCCGCGAAATTTTTGTGAACGGCGAACCCTCCGGTGATGTCGATCCCGATTCCGCCGGCCTGCTGACAGAGTGGGACAACAGCTTTGCGTTAGTGTTGGGTAACGAGACGGACGGTGAATCCCCCTGGGAAGGCGCCGTCAGAATGCTCGCCATTCACAACCGCGCCCTCACCGCAGAGCAGGTTGCCGCCAACTATGATGTCGGCGTTGGACAGAAATTCTTCTTGCTGTTCAGCGTGTCTCACCTGGTGGATATGCCCGAAAGCTTCATCGTGTTTGAAGTCAGTCAGTTCGATAACTACGGCTACCTGTTTTCCAACCCGTTCTTCATCAGCCTCGACGACACTCAATCGCCATCCGGAATACCGTTGAAAGGCATGAGAATTGGCATCAATGGCCGTGAAGTGGTGGTGGGCCAGTCGTTCGCCAATCTGGATTTGACGCTGAATGCCAGTGACTACGTGACAGGCTCCGGTCAGCCGCTATCAAGACTCGGAACGGTTCTCGCCCTTGAGGAGGGCCCGGAAATTGATCAGTTCTTCCTGACCTTTGAACAGCTGGGCATCGGCAATACGGACGTTCGGGTCGAAGGCCCTGCCCCGACACAGCCACCGGAAACTGGTAGCACGGAATTCTCCGCCATTGGCCTGAAGACGTTTGACGAAGTGAATGCCTCCATGTCGAAGGTGACGGGCATTCCGTCCACCCAGTCGGGCGTCGCCGAAACATTCACAACGGTTAAGCAGCAGTTGCCGACCGTGGAGGACCTTGAAGGCTTCCTGTCATCTCATCAGATGGCGATTACGCAGATGGCGATCCAGTACTGCGATGCCCTGGTGTCGGATACCACGCGCCGCAATGCCTTCTTCCCGGGTTTTGACTTCGATGAAGATGCCGGCACTGCGTTTGACGACGCTGGTCGTGCGCTCATCAAGGCGCCATTGATGGAGAACTTCGTCGGTACAAGCCTGAGCACTCAGCCCGCTGATGCGGACATTGAAACCGAGCTGGACGCCCTGATGGGACGCCTGGCTCCCTGCACTGGCGATTGTGATGACCGTACCGAAACCGTTGTCAAAGCGAGCTGCGCCGCCGTACTGGGCAGCGCCGTGACACTGATCCAGTAGAGGACGTTGACCATGTATATCAAACCTTCTCGCAAACGTGCGCTGGCGACGGATCAACCTCTCCTGCACAGCGATCACGCAAGGCCGAAAACCCGGCGTGAGTTCATCGCACAGGGTTTTATGACGGGCGCGGCCACCCTTTGCGGCGCGTCCGTGTTCAGCCTGTTCGCCAATCCACGGCAGGCGGCGGCAGCGCTGTCTCCAGACCTTGAGGACTGGAAAGAATCCTGCGGCATCGCCTCGGCGGGCGCGGGCAAGATTCCCTTTATCTGCTTCGATCTGGCCGGCGGCGCCAACATTGCCGGCTCGAACGTGCTGATGGGCAAATCCGGCGGCCAGTTCGACTTCCTGAGCACGGCCGGCTACAACAAGCTGGGGTTACCGGGCACGATGCTGCCCAATGATCCTGCCTTCGTGAACCAGGAGTTCGGCCTGGCGTTTCATTCCGACAGCGGTTTCCTGCGGGGCATGCAGGACAGCACGTCGGTTGCCGCCCGTGGTTTCATCAATGGCGCCATCATTGCCGCCCGTTCCGAGAACGACACCGGCAACAACCCTCACAACCCGATGTATGGCATCAGCAAGGCGGGCGCTGACGGTGAACTGCTCACACTGGTCGGCTCACAGAGCTCAGAGAGTGGCGGCAACTCGATGGCGCCCATGAGCCTGATCAACCCTCAGGTGCGCCCCACCAAGATTGACCGCCCGAGCGATGTATCCGGCCTGGTGGACGTGGGCGACCTGACCGCCATTCTGGATCAGGACGATGCCGTCGCCGTGATGGAGTCCATCCAGCGCATCAGCCGCAAGAAACTGGACAATGTCGATACCACACTTGTCACCAGAGACGATGTGGTGAAGGACCTCGTCAACTGCGGCTATGTTAAAAGCGCAGACCTGACCGAACGTTTTGCCAACCCTGCGGATATCGACCCCTCTGCGGACCCGGACATCGTAGGTGGCATTTTCACCGAAGCCCAGTTCAACGAGAACTCACGCCTCGGCCGGGAAATCCGCAAAACCGCTGCGGTGATGAAACTGGTGCAGAATGGCTACGCTGGCGCCGGTACCGTCACCCTCGGAGGCTACGACTACCACACCGGCGAACGCGGCACCGGTGAAGAGCGGGACTACCTGGCGGGCCGTTGCATGGGCGCCTGTCTTGAGTACGCGCATCGCACGCAAACCCCGCTGATGCTGTACGTGTTCAGCGACGGTTCCGTGTCGAGTAATGGTCGGTTGGACGAATCCATGGCCGGCCGCGGCAAAGGCGAGTGGACGGGTGACAACCAGCAGACGGCTGCTTCGTTCTTCCTGGTATACAGCCCGGCGGGCCAACCCACGGCCCTCACCAACCAGATCGGCTTTATGCGCTCGGACGCCTCCGTGGAAACCGCCTCAAGCCCCGCCGCCAACAACGTAAACCAGTTGGTGCAAACGGTATTGCTCAACTACATGGCGCTTCACGGGGAACAGGGTATGTTCGAGAATTCGGATCGGTTCCCCAATCATGGCCTCGGGAACCAGGCAAGCCGGGATCGGCTTATTGCCCTACAACCGATTGTGTAAACCGATGTGGCCGGGCCTGCGGGCCCGGCCACATCTCCCTGCATCACGAGCCTTCCGGCGCCACCAACCCATCCGAATAATGCACCTGACGCTGCTCATCAATGATAACGGCGTCGATGCCCTTTAACCGATTGACCATTTCAAGCCCCTTCGCCGCCCCAAGCACAAAGACCGCCGTGGACAGGCCATCGGTTGTGATGCTGTCGTCGCCGAGGATAGTCACACTCTGCACGCCTTTTACCGGTTTGCCGGTCGCCGGCGAGAGAATATGATGGACACGCTCGTTATTGTCGTCGAAAAAGAAGCGTTCGTAATCGCCTGACGTCGACACCGCCACGTCGGTCAGCGGCAGGACCATGGCATTGCGTGATTCAGATCGGGGGTCCCGGATACCCACTATCCAGGGCTTTCCCCGTTTGTCCCCCAGTAACCGCAAGTCGCCCCCAGCGCTCAATCGTGCCTGGCGAATGCCGAACGACTTAAGGATGTCGATACCGCGATCAACCGCATACCCTTTGGCAATGCCTCCCAGGTCCAGCCGCACGCCTTCATTAAGGAATCGGACAGTATTGGCACTGGGGTCCAGTACCACGGACCTGTAGTTCACCTTTGCCAGACCTTCCGCCAGCTCTTCGTCGGAGGGCTGTTGTCTGGAGCGAAAATCGTACAGGTAGCCGATGGAACCGAAACTGATGTCGAAGGCACCATGGCTCAATTCTGAAATCCGCAGCGCCTGCTGAAGCACCGTAAAAAGACTGTCGCTCACTTCCACCGGGGCGCTGGCCGCCTCGCGATTTACCCGGGACAGTTCGGAATCCTCCCGATAACGGCTCATCTGGTGGTCAATCCGGTCGAACATCGCCAGTACCGCGTCTCCGGCCTCACTCGCCATGGCCGGATCCTCAGACCAGAACTCCATCTCGATGGCGGTGGTCATTGCCGTGCCGCTCACACGCACCCATTCGGCATGGGCTGGCATGGCCACGGTCACCAGCGTAGCCAAACCCCACGCCAGCATCCGTTCAACCACCCGCATACTCAACCGTCCGTTGCTCACTGCCCGCCCTCGTTTTGATATCCATGTTTTGATCGTTGTCTTTGAAGTCTCTGAAGAATATGACGACTCATCCCCTCTACGCCCCCCTCATCCCCCCGGCTACGCCAACAAAAAGTGCGTCAGGAGGATGAACGGCCGGGACCATCGTCGCACTATGCATGAAAGCTATTCCAGCGGATGCTTTCCGCTATCACAATAACAATCTTTCACCGCCAGGGTGTTAAGCGAGGCAAGATGATGAAGAACCCGGACTGGTGGCGTGGCGCCGTCATTTATCAAGTTTATCCACGCAGCTTCTACGATTCCAATGGCGATGGCATTGGTGACCTGCCTGGGGTAACCGCCAAACTCGATTACATCGCCAGCCTGAACGTGGATGCCATCTGGCTGTCGCCCTTCTTTACCTCGCCGATGAAGGATTTTGGCTACGACGTGTCTGACTATCGCGGCGTGGACCCGATATTCGGCACCATCGAGGATTTCGACGAACTCATAGCCGAGGCCCACAAACGCGACCTGAAGATCATGATCGACCAGGTGTTGAGCCATTCTTCCGATCAGCATCGCTGGTTTGCTGAAAGCCGCGCCAGCCGTGACAATCCAAAAGCCGACTGGTACGTGTGGGCAGACCCGCAAGCCGACGGCACACCACCCAACAACTGGCTGTCTGTTTTTGGCGGCTCCGCCTGGGCCTGGGACAGCCGCCGCAAGCAATACTACCTGCACAACTTCCTGACCAGCCAACCGGACCTGAATTTCCACTGTCCGGACGTGGTTGAACAGGTGCTGTCAGATGTAAAGTTCTGGCTGGACCGGGGCGTTGACGGCTTCCGCCTGGACGCCATCAACTTCTGCTTCCACGACCCGCAACTGCGGGACAACCCGCCCAGCAACGCCGTTGCCGAGGGCTCCATTGGCGTGCGCAAGGAAAACCCCTACGCCTACCAGTTCCACAAATACGACAAGACCCGCCCGGAAAACCTGGCCTTTCTGCAGCGCCTGCGTGCACTGCTCGACCAGTACCCCGGCACCACCACCGTCGGTGAAATCGGCGACGACAACTCGCTGCAGACCATGGCGGAATACACCAGTGGCGGCGACAAGTTGCACATGGCCTATTCCTTTGACCTGCTGACGGAGCAGCATGGCGCCGACTTCTTTCAAAAAACCGTCGACTCCATCGAGAAAAAACTGACCGACGGTTGGCCCTGCTGGGCCATCGGCAACCATGATGTTTCACGGGTTGCTACCCGCTGGCAGGCACGTACACCCCAGCAGTTGAAAGCCTATATGGCAATGCTGCTGACGCTCCGTGGCAGTGTCTGCATCTATCAGGGCGAAGAACTCGGCCTGACTGAGGCGGAACTGGAGTACAAGGACCTGGTGGACCCCTACGGCATCAATTTCTGGCCCGAATACAAAGGCCGGGACGGTTGCCGCACCCCCATGGTGTGGGACAACAAAGAAGCCAACGGCGGCTTCTCCAATGCACGCCCCTGGCTGCCGGTTTATGATGATCACTACAACGCAGCGGTCGCCGTTCAGCACGGTCAGGACAATTCGATCCTGCAGGCATATCGAACATTCCTGGGCTGGCGTGCGCAGCAACCGGTGCTGCTCAAGGGCGACATCGACTTTCTGGATAGCCCGGAAAACACCCTGGTTTACACCCGGACTTATGAAGGCACCACCCTTCTGGTGGCCCTGAACCTGACAGATAACCCGGTTCGGATCACAGCCCCGGCTGCGGGCCAGTCAGTCAGCGGTACGCCTGATTTCGTCGGCGGCTCGTGGCATGACAACGAGCTAGAACTGCAGCCCTGGGGTGTGGAGATTGCAACACTCTGAATTCGCTTTCACTGATCAAACAAGAAGACATACGTTATGGCCAGCGTCACATTAAGAAACATCTGCAAGAGTTATGACGAAACCCAGGTCACCCGCAATGTGAACCTGGATATCGACGACGGTGAATTCGTGGTGTTTGTCGGCCCCTCCGGGTGCGGCAAATCCACCCTGCTGCGAATGATCGCCGGGCTGGAGGACATCACCTCCGGCGATCTGTATATCGGTAACGACAAGGTCAACAACCTTCCTCCCAAGGAACGGGAAGTGGGTATGGTGTTCCAGTCGTACGCGCTCTATCCCCACATGAACGTGGCGGAAAACATGGCATTCGGGCTCAAGCTCGCCAAAACCGACAAGGCCGAGATCGACCGTCGCGTAAACGATGCCGCCAAACTGCTGCAACTGAACAACCTGCTGGAACGCAAACCCAAGGATCTGTCCGGTGGTCAGCGCCAGCGGGTCGCCATCGGGCGCACCATCGTGCGTGAGCCGACGGTATTCCTGTTCGATGAGCCCCTGTCCAACCTCGATGCGTCCCTGCGGGTGCAGATGCGCATCGAGATCTCCCGACTGCACAAGCGCCTGGACGCCACCATGGTGTACGTCACCCACGACCAGGTGGAAGCCATGACCATGGCCGACAAGATCGTCGCTCTGGACAATGGCTCTATTGCCCAGGTCGGCAAGCCCATGGAACTTTACCACTACCCCGCTACACGGTTCGTGGCTGGCTTTATCGGTTCCCCGAAGATGAACTTCATCGACTGCACCGTGGAGAGTGCCAGCAGCCAGTCCGTGACCGTTACCATGCCCGGCAAGCACTCCCTGGAGTTGCCCATCAATGGCCATGAGCTGACCGCTGGTGAATCCGTTACCGTAGGTATTCGCCCGGAGCACCTGAGCAACGACGACGAAGCGGATATGTACCTGGACGGCGAAGTGACCGTGGTGGAGCGGCTGGGCTACCAGACTCTGGTGCATATGGACGTGAACGGCGTGGATGGCGTCATCACCATGCGCACTGACGGCAGCGACCCGGTCCAGGAAGGCTCGAAAGTCACCCTGGGTATCAAGGCCATCAAGTGCCATCTGTTCCGCGAAGATGGCAACGCCTGCCCCCGGCTTTACCGGGAGCCCTGCATTGATTTCTGATCTACTCTGACACCTTTTCAGGGGCCGGTTCCGTCACGTACCGGCCCCTTTTTTGTCCTTCCAGTCTGGCCTGGCCTGGCCTGGCCTGGCCGCTAAACAGGCTGGCAGGTTCTCCCGAAACACGCTGTGAATACACCTCCCCAATTATCGGCTATCCCCAAGGCAGCTGAACAGTGGCGGAGGGTCTCCCGAAACCGTGCGGAGCCATGGATGGCGGAGCCGAGCGTACACGGACGTATTCACAGCGTGTTT
>PBRG01000185.1 GCA_002726615.1 Marinobacter sp. | reverse complement strand
TGGCTTTCCGCGAGCTGTTCGAGCTATGGCGGCTGGATTACCGCGCCTCGGAAAACCCGGTGGCGTGTGAGTTCGCAGAGGGCCAGGGCCTGCGCTGCCTGCAGAATAAGGGGGCACGAAGAAGCCTGGAATTTCTGGACCGACCAGCAATACTTCAACTTCGCAACGGAAAGGGAGAGCGTCACTACGCCGTTTTGAGTGGCCTCCAGGATAATCGTGCCACCATCGAATTGCCGAGTGGCCGCCGGGTGGTTACCTTCTCCAGCCTGGAGCCCTATTGGTTTGGCGAATTTACGGTGCTCTGGGAAGCACCCGCCCACGCGTTGGGCGATGCTTCCGGTAACGAACAGGATAATGCCAGGGTGTCCGAGCAGATATGGATGGGGTCCAGGATGATGGAACTCGCCAACCGATACGCCGAAAGCCGGCAGGAAGAGAACCGCGTTAATCGTATGGCGATTGAAGAGCAGGTCCGTTGGTACCAGAGGCAAAGAGGTCTGGCGGTGGACGGTATTGCCGGCGCCATGACCATCATCCAGATGAATAACGACCTGGATTCCGCGGTGCCCCGGCTGACGTCGGCAAAGATGGTGAACTGACATGTCCTATATCCTTGATGCGCTCAGAAAATCGGAAACCGAAAGGCGACAGGGGCGCATCCCCGACCTGGGACAGCAGGTACAACTCATCCACAAGCCCAGGAAAAAGTCGATTCCGGTTCTGGTATGGGTGGCGCTTGGCCTGGTGCTCAACGCGGCCGTATTGGCCTGGATTTTCTGGCCCCAGGGCCGTCCGGCCTCGCCGACGGATCAGACAATCCCGTCGACTGGCGTTGCGGCGCCTGAACCGACTGTTGAACCGGTCATTGTTGACGGTGAGCCGGAACCTTTGCGCCAGGTACCAGCGCCCGAGCGTGTCCAATCACCTCCGACCAGTGACACGCTTGAGGATGCTATCGAGATTCCAACCCCGGGAGCCAACACCGAGGCTCCACCGGGTGCGGTTGTGGAAACCGATGACGCGAATGAGCCAGAGCGACCGACGGTGATTGTTCCCAGGCCGCGTGCGCCAAGTGCCATTAACCCCAGCGAGCCGGAAACCGCCACCGCGCGAACGGCGCCGCACCTTGTCGAACTTCCACTTTCCTTCCAGAAAAGGGTGCCTGACCTGATTTTTAACAGCCATATCTATGCGTCTGCGCCGTCGGCCCGCCGGGTCATGATTAATGACAACTACCTGCGTCCCGGGGAGTCGTTTTCCGGAATCACCGTCGAACGGATTACCGAGGAAGGCGTGGAACTGAGCATGGATGGCCGCCGCTTCCGGGTGGGTGTGGTTCGCAACTGGGTGAGCCCCGACTGATGGCACTCACCGAGGACGTCAAACAGCTGATTCAGCAGACCTACCGTGACGTGTTGGCCGGCAAGGACATCCGCGCCCGCTATGGTCAGCGCCTGATGATCGCCGAGATTGCCCGCTACATGGGCGAGATCACCGAAAACGACGGCCAACGCACGTCGCCGGCTGGCACCTGTGTGGTGGAAGCGGGTACGGGAACCGGTAAGACCCTGGCCTATCTGATTGCCGCCATTCCCGTGGCCCGTGCCCTCGGTAAGACACTGGTGATATCAACGGCGACGGTTGCCCTGCAAGACCAGATCGTCCACAAGGATCTTCCGGACCTGAAAAAACACAGCAAACTGGATTTCACCTGGACCCTTGCCAAAGGCCGCGGCCGCTACCTGTGCATGTCGCGTCTTGAAGCTCGACTGCATGATGAGGGTAATGGCGACAGCGATACCATGCCGCTGTTCCTGCTGGATGGGCCCGGCAAGGAAGAGCCTGGAACCCGGGCCTACTTTGAGGACATGCTGGCCAGTTATGGATCCCGCAAGTGGGATGGTGATCGCGATCATTGGCCGGATCAGATACCCGATGACATCTGGCGCCAGGTCACCACCGACCATCGTCAATGTACCAATCGCCATTGCAGCTATTTCGACAGCTGTGCCTTTTTTGATGCCCGCAAGGGCCTGGACGAGGCTGACATTGTGGTGGCGAACCACGACCTGGTGCTGGCAGACCTTGCTCTTGGCGGTGGTGCCATCCTGCCGGAGCCGGAAAACGCATTGTTTATCTTTGATGAGGCGCATCACCTGCCGGACAAGGCACTGAATCACTTTGCCGCGTCCGTGCCGCTGAATGCCACCCGTCAGTGGCTCAAGCAGTTATCCCAGGCACTGGGAAAGATGCAGCCGTTCCTGACGCCCGGCACTCAGGCCGCTAAAACCATCGACAGGATCAGTTCCGCCTCCCGTGAAGTGGATATCTGCCTGACGAAGGTGTACGACGAGGCCGAACAGAATACCGGTTGGGAGTTCAATGAGGAGCGACGCTCCGCCCAGTGGCGCTATCCTGAGGGCGAATTACCCGAGGTGCTTGCGGGCCTGGCGGTTGAAACCCGGGTAGCGACGGCCACCCTGGTTCGCCAGCTTGGTGTAATGGTGGACGAATTACAGACGGCCTTCGATGAACGCAAGGCCAGTGATGTCGATCGCGATACCGCGGAATCCTGGTATCCGGTGATTGGATCTTTCCACAGCCGTGCTGAGGACCAACTGCGGTTGTGGGCCGCGTGGTGTGACAACCCGGGCCAACCGGCCAGTGAGTCGGCGGAAGGCGAGGATGCTGCGCCAGTGCCGAAGAAGCGATCCGGGCCACCGGCCGCCCGGTGGTCGGTGCGGCAGCGCTGGGAGCACGCGGAAGACATTACGCTCTATAGTAGCCCGGTGCTGGCGGATAATCTGCTTTATTCCAGGCTCTGGTCGCGGGCCTATGGTGCTGTGCTGACCAGCGCGACCCTGACCGCCCTTGGGCGTTTTGACCGGCTCAAGGCGAGGGCAGGCCTGCCCGAGGCCAGCCGCTTCGTGGTGGTGCCCAGTTCCTTCCGCTATGGCGAAATGGCAACCGTGGAGGTGCCGGCCATGACCGCCATGCCTACGGACGACAGCTTTACGGATCAGGTAGTGTCGCGGTTACCGGCTTTGTGGACTGGCGAGAAGGCGACCCTGGTGTTGTTTACCTCCAGGCGCCAGATGCAATTGGTGCGGGACGCCCTGGCGCCGGAATACCCGGACCTGATTACCACCCAGGACGACATGGCCAAGGGGGAGGTATTGCGTCGCCATTGCAGCCGCGTGGACGAAGGGCTGCCCAGCGTGTTGTTCGGTGTGGCGAGTTTTGCCGAGGGCATCGACCTGCCTGGCAAATACCTGAGCCATGTGGTGATCACCCGGCTGCCGTTTTCGGTGCCCGATGATCCGATCGAAGCCAGCCTGGCGGAATGGGTGACGCACCGCGGCGGTAACCCGTTCATGGAAATAACCGTACCCGACGCCTCCATCAAACTGGTGCAGGCCGTTGGTCGCCTGCTACGGACCGAGTCGGACACCGGCCGCGTCACCATCCTTGACCGTCGCATCATCGCCCGTCGCTACGGGCAGTTGTTGCTGGACGCCTTACCGCCTTTTCGGCGGATCATAGAACCCTGATAAAAGGGAGCCATAAAAAAAGAGCCAACCCTTGTGGGTGGCTCTTATAGAGTGGGTCCTTATCGAACCCGGGCGTCGAAACAACGCGGAACAAGAAGTCTGAAGGCCTGAAGTTTCAGAAATCTTACCGAGGTTTCCCTCAGCGTCGAGAGCATAGTAAGGGAGGATGGGGCGTATCCGGATCGTCCAAAGGGCGTAGAGGGCGTATAAAATTCGATAAAAATGTGATGCATGTCACAAAATACGCCCGAAAGACAGCGTCAGTGGATTGCCAGTCAGGGCAGTAGCCGAAGTTCCCTTGCCTTTGCCAGCGCCTCGGTGCGGGAACCTACCGCAAGCTTGCCGTAAAGGTTGCGAATGTGGGCTTTTACGGTGGTAGGCGCCACCCTCATCGTGTTTGCAATGTCCTTGTTGGCGAGGCCCCGGTTGATTAAATCCAGCACTTCCAGTTCCCGCTGGCTCAGGGGTTCGGGGAGATCTGTGTTGCCAGAGGCCTCCCGCCTATCCGTCTGCGACTCTTCCGGCTCTGTTTCATCGGGCTCTGCCAGTTCAGAGAGCATGGCAGTGACCCTGCTGTTCCAGCGGCCCGGTGCCTTGAGAATTGGGAGTGCCTTGCAAAGCTGGCGGATGGTTGGACTCTCCTCCGCGAGCAGGCGCATAAATCCGGCCTCCGAAGCCCGCTGGGTGGCCTGGGCCAGCACCTGTTCTGCGTCTTTCGTTTTTCCTTCGGCGAACAACGCCTCGCTGTAGACCAGCTGGATTTCCACCAGGTGGCGGTAGTGCTGATCCTGCTCTGCGCTGAGTCGAAGGGGGGCCAGTGTTGCCATGGCGTCGGCCGGGTGGCCCAGCGCCACCTGAACACGGGCGATGCTGATTTGGTTCTGCTCCCGGTTCAGCGGATTGGTGAACCGGTCAGTGCTCACCTGTTGCACCCATTTTTTCGCCAGATCCAGGTGACCGGTGGCGAGATAGCAACGAGCCAGCATGGCGGAGCAGGCGGGCGGCTCGAACAGGATGTGGTCCCGACGGCGTTTTGCCACGCTGGCCGCATCTTCCAGCGCTTCCATGGCCTCCTGGTAGCGCCCTTCACTGAAGGCCAGGTGGCCACGCACGTACTGTATAACCACGTGCTGCCCGGGTTCGGTGCCATTGTTGACGTGGTCCAGCAACGGGGCCAGGTAAGAGGCGGCCAACTGGGGTTCGTTGCGCTCCCGGTAGATCTCGATCAGGGCGCTGTTCTGCCAGCAGGAAATCAACATGGGTTGGCGGGGGTCGCTGTGGTGCTGGTCGACCCATTGCCGCACTCGGGTACAGGTATCCAGGGCTTCGTCGATATCTCCCCGATTGTACTGAATCCAGGCAAGCAGGCCGCCGCTTGAGAGCACGGTACTGGGTTTGCGTTCCAGTTCCCCATAACGCACAGCGGAGGTCAGGGCATCCTCGGCGGCCGCCAGGTCGCCCTTACCATAATAATCCAGTCCCACTCCATAGTAGGTCACGGATTTCAAGGGTATGCGGGTGTGGTCAATGTCACGCAATACCTGTTGGGTCAGATCGCTGGCGCTCTTATCGTCGCTTTTTGATCGCGCAAGGTAGGAGCGGATCAATGAAATTTCACTCTGCAGGCCCAGGGCACCCTCGGCATCGGGGTGGGAATCGGCCACCTGTTTGTCGAGCATGTCTTCCAGTTCGCCCAGGAGGGGCTCCAGCACGTCCACCCGATTGGCGAAAAACAGCGCCCACACTCTCAGCATCAACAGTTGTGGACTGTCCTGCAAAGTGTTGGCGGGCAGGGAATCCAGCCAGCTCAGCACCGGCAGGTGAAAACCGCCGTGGATCAGGTTGTTGCCGTGTTCAGCCAGTACCTTTGCGAGCCAGGGCCAGTCCTGATGCTGGACAATCTGGGAAATGCCTTCCTGAACGTGGCCATGGATCAGCAACCAGTGGACTGCTCGCTGCCACTGCTTTTCGGTGTCTTCCGGCTTGAACTGTCTCACCCGTTGTAACAGCGCGTCCCGGAACAGGTCGTGATAACGGAACCATTCATTGTGGGTATCCAGTGGAATCAGGAACAGGTTTTCCCGCAGCAGCTGTTCCAGCAAGACCTGGCTGTTGGTAGTGCCGCGAACCGCATCGCAGAGTGAAGCACACAGGCGAGGGCAACAGGCGGTATCAAGCAGGAAGTCGCGCACCGGTGCAGGTTGCTGCTCCAGCACTTCGGTCAGCACATAATCGCTGATGCGGCGCTCGTCCAGGTCGATGCGTTGGTGGCCCGCCCCGGATTTCTGATCATCGATGCTACCGCCGGACAACGCGGACAATTGCATGGCGGCCACCCACCCCTCGGTCTTGCTGCAGATCCTGCGAATCTCCAGCTCGGATAGCTCGAGCCCCATGGTGTCGTGGAAAAAGTGCTGGCACTCCTCCTCGGAGAAGGCCAGCAGGCCCGGGTGTACGTCCTCCACCCAGCGGCGCACCCGCCAGCGTGAGAGTGGCAGGGCTGGTTCGGTGCGGGATGCCAGCGTCACCATGACCCCAGGTGGCAGGTAGTCCATGAAATATGACACCTGACGCTGTAATTGTGGGTCGCGAATAAAATGATAGTCGTCCAGGACCAGCGACCAGGGCGCTCCATCGGCGGCGAGAACGTTAATCAGCCCGGTTATGGGGCCTTCCAGTTCCTGGAGGCCGCAGTGGCTGAGTTGTTGACGGCATTGCTCCAGACCCACGAGACCGTTGTGCTCAAACGCCCCCACCACGTACTGCCAGAATCGACGGGGCTCGTCATCATGCTCATCCAGGGATAGCCAGGCAACGGTAGAAGGGGACTGGGAACACCATTGGCTAACCAGCGTGGTCTTGCCAAAACCCGCCGGCGCCACCACCAGATTCAACCGCTTGGCACCTTCTGGCTGCAGCAGAGCGCTCAGGCGTTCCCGTTGTACCGAACGGGGATCCGCAGTTGGTCTGAGGAACTTAGTGGTTAGCAGCATCGTTTCCCTGAATGCCGGTGAATGGCATGTGTCCCGTCTGGTTAACGAATTAACCAGACGGGACACCAGATAACGGATTGTGTGCTTTGTCACCGTTAAGTCAAGGGCCGCAAAGACAAATGACGCGGTCGTCATGCGGCGTTCTGGAGTTTTTGGTCTAAACTGTGTTGGATGGGATTCTGTATACTCAATAAGAATGAAAAATCACGTTTTTATGCGTATTCTTCTAATAAGACCAGCGTATACATGCTCGGTCTGTACCGGGCCTTATGGGGAGCGACAGGGTAGATGAAATTACAACAGTTGCGCTATATCTGGGAAGTTGCGCACCATGATCTCAACGTATCCGCCACTGCCCAGAGTCTGTTTACCTCGCAGCCGGGAATATCCAAACAGATCCGTCTCCTGGAAGACGAACTGGGCCTGGAAGTCTTCGCGCGCAGCGGCAAGCATCTCACTCGTATTACACCTGGCGGTGAAATTATTATTCGTGAGGCGGGTGAAATACTGCGCCGTGTGGAAGGTATCAAGAAGATCGCGCAGGAGTTCAGTAACCAGCGCAAGGGTGACCTGAGCATCGCCACCACCCATACCCAGGCCCGATATGCGCTGCCCCCGATTATACAGGGCTTCATCGAGTCTTACCCCGATGTGTCCCTGCACATGCATCAGGGCACTCCCATGCAGATTTCAGAAATGGCGGCCAACGGCGCGGTGGATTTCGCCATTGCCACCGAGGCCATGGAGTTGTTCAACGACCTGATCATGATGCCGTGCTATAAATGGAACCGCAGCATCATTGTGCCGAAAGATCACCCTTTGGCGCAGAAATCCGAGCTGACGCTGCCGGACCTTGCCGAATTTCCACTGGTCACCTACGTGTTTGGCTTTACCGGCCGTTCGAAGCTGGATGAAGCGTTCCAGGCTCACGGATTGACCCCGAAAGTGGTGTTTACGGCGGCCGATGCTGATGTGATCAAGACGTATGTGCGGTTGGGTCTTGGGGTTGGCATCATCGCCAGTATGGCGTTTGACGAGCAGAATGACCCTGATCTCGTCTGCCTGGATGCCAGTAAACTCTTCCGCCCGAGTGTGACCCGGATTGGCTTCCGTAAGGGAACCTTCCTGCGCGGTTATATGTACGACTTCATCCAGCGATTTGCGCCACACCTGACCCGTGAACGGGTGGATGAAGCTGTCACCCACCAGGGAAGCAGGGCGGAGATCGAGGAGCTGTTCAACGATATCGATCTGCCGACCTACTGACAGGCCTGGCTGGAAGGTTTATTCGCGGGCGATCAGGTTTCCGGCGTGTAAGCCGCATTCCTTCTGCGTGGCTTCTTCCCACCACCAGCGGCCCTCGCGCTCGTGCTGTCCTGGCAGGATAGGGCGTGTGCAGGGTTCGCAGCCGATGCTGACAAAGCCTTTTTCGTGCAGTTTGTTGTAGGGGGCCTCCGTCATCCGGATGTAGTCCCAGACTTCCTTCGAGCTCCAGTTCGCCAGCGGATTAAACTTCACCAGCGTTTTCTCGTCCGTAGAGAAGGCGTCGTCAATCTGCACCACAGGCACATCATTGCGGGTGCCGGGGCTCTGGTCTTTGCGCTGGCCGGTAATCCACGCATCAACGGTGGCCAGTTTCCGCCGCAACGGATTGACCTTGCGGATACCGCAGCATTCGCCATGGCCGTCTTGATAGAAGCTGAACATACCCTTGCGGGTAACCAGATCCTGCACTTCCGCAGCATCGGGGAACATCACCTCAATGTTAATGCCATAGTGCTCGCGGACCCGATCAATGAATTGATAGGTTTCCGGGTGCAGGCGCGCCGTGTCCAGGGTGAATACCTGAAGGTTGTCGGTCAGTTTGTGGGCCAACTCAATCAGTGCGACGTCTTCCGCACCGCTGAAGGAAATGGCAATGTTGTCGTACTTCGCCAGAGCAGCCTTGAGGATAGCCCTGGGGCTCGCGCCTTCAAGCTCGGCCTGTAACTGTGCAATGTCCGTCATTTGAAAGGATCACCTGGAATGTAAATGTGTGATAAATCTACCATTAACCGGCAGCAGTCTGAAGGAATGGGGGAGTATATCGTTATAGCCGCACAGATGTACGATGCATTCCGCCCCGGTTTTTCTTATCATACCGCCTGATTCCAATCCCCGGCGGTATTCGCCGGGCTGACCAGCGTTCAACTATCAGGAGACCATTGTGGAACTCGCGTGCCTTGACCTTGAAGGAGTACTGATCCCGGAAATCTGGATCGCGTTTGCGGAAAAAACCGGCATTGAGGAGCTCAAGGCGACCACCCGCGACATTCCCGATTACGACGTACTGATGCAGCAGCGCCTGAAACTGTTGGACCAGCACGGCTATGGTCTTCCGCAAATCCAGGAAGTGATTGGTGAACTGGACCCGCTGCCCGGCGCACGGGAATTCCTGGACTGGCTGCGGGAGCGGTTTCAGGTGGTGATTCTCTCCGACACCTTCTACGAGTTCGCTATGCCGTTGATGGCAAAACTGGGCTACCCGGCACTGCTGTGCCACAAGCTGGAAGTGAATGACGAAGGCAGGATCACCGATTACCTGCTGAGGCAGCGCGATCCCAAGCGCCAGTCAGTGCGTGCCTTCCAGCTGCTGAACTACCGTGTTATTGCGGCGGGTGATTCCTACAACGACACCACCATGCTGGGCCAGGCGGAAGCGGGCATCCTGTTCCACGCCCCGCAGAACGTGATCGAGGAGTTCCCCCAGTTCCCGGCGGTACATACCTTTGAAGAGCTGAAGGGTGAGTTCCTGAAGGCCAGCGCCATCCATAGCTGATTGTGCGAACCTTTGGCCGGGGCAGGTTCTCCGCCCCGGTTTTCCCTCCTAAAGAGCCTCTAGTACGTCCATCAGCTTCTGAACTTTGTCTACGGATTCGCAGTATTCGTCTTCCGGGTCTGAATCCGCAACGATCCCACACCCTGCCCAGCAGTGAATCCGGCCTTCCGAGTCTGTCATCAGGGTGCGGATCGCAATATTGCTCTCCAGATTATTGGAAAAATCCCAACGGAAGACCGAGCCGCAGTAGGGGCCGCGACGATGTGGTTCCAGGTCGTCGATAATCTCCATCGCCCTACGTTTGGGCGCGCCCGTGATCGAGCCGCCTGGGAAGGCAGAGAGAAGGGCTTTTAACGGTGTGTTTCCTGGCTGCAGCCGGCCTTCCACCGTGCTGACCAGTTGATGGACGTTTTCATAGCTTTCGATGCTGAAAAGCTGGGGCACCGAGACGGAGAAAGGCTCGCAGAATCGCGACAGGTCGTTGCGAATCAAGTCCACGATCATCAGGTTTTCGGCCCGGTCCTTTTCGGCGGCGGCCAGGGATTCAGCAATCCGCTGGTCATTCTCAGGCGAGTTCAAATCCCGGGGCCGGGTGCCCTTGATGGGTTTACTGATGACTCTGTTGCCATTTTCAATGCTCAGGAACAGTTCTGGTGAAATGCTGATGACCTGATAGGAACCAGCGTTCACATACGCACTATGAGGAACGGGAACAGCCTGACATAGCGCCCGGAACGCCGTGTACGGCTCGCCCTGATAGTCGCCGGTGTACTTATTGGACAGGTTGACCTGGTAGCAGTCCCCGGCATGAATGTAGCTCAGCACCTGGGATACGCCATTGCGGTAGTGTTCGGCGGGCTGGTCGGCGGTAAAAACCTGGCTGATGTGGAAAGGAGCAGGGCGCCCCGGCTTTTCGCCGGTAAGGTTCAGCACCCGTTCCCTGGTTCGGTCGTCACATTCTGGATGAAAATCGAGCCTGGGCGGATGGGCACCCGAAACATCCAGCGTCAGTTGCCAGAGGTAGAGCCCGACATAGCCATAATCCCCCGCACTGGCTCCGCCGGAGAATCCCGGCACCGTGTGGTTTCCAGCTTCGTAGAACAGCGTGCCCATGATGCCGCCTGCCGGTTCCCGTTCCTGCTCTTGAGCCAGTCCCGCCCACGCCTGTTCAAGCTCTTCCGTTAGGCATGAAAAAGCGAGTGCCTCCTTGGGTACCGGCCAATGCTTTACAGGGAACGCCGTGATGATCCGGCGTTGCCGGCCGGCGTCTGCGTAGTCGATAAACCCATGTTGGCTGCTGATCTGTGAAACGAGGCGTTCTGCCTCTTCCGCACTTAATGTTTTCACGATGTTACATACTTAACAAAATCTTGCATGGGTTCACGGTAGCCTGTGCGGCAAGTCACCTGATTTCGGGCTTGGGAAGGCCTGGGCCGGTGCATTCTAAACAATAATCCTGAGGGCAGTAACCAGTATGAAGACTTGTAACGGCATTGGTAAGCGATTTGTTTTGGCGATGATCGCAGGATTTGCGTTATCCACGGCGGCGTTGGCGCAGGATGCGATTGATCGGGAGGATCATGTGCTGTCGGATGGCAAGCTGGACGACAAGGATCTGGCGGCGGTCGTCGCGGTTGCGCAGCGACACCTCACGGAACTGACCGACTCGGTGGTTAAAAACGCCGGTACAGAACTTGAGGAAGCCGGCATTTTCCGTCCAATGGCGTTCATGGTGATGAAGTCCGACAAGGTCCAGCAAATGAGGCTGGAGGAAAAGGCTGAGGAAGCACCGGGGCAGGTCAAGGTACTGATGTATCGCGCAGGTCTGAAATCGATTGCCCGCCGCGGGGAAATCCATGCGTCTGCGATCGCATACCCAGGCAGCGTTGAGAAAGACGGAGAGACCATCCGTGCGTTGGTTCTTGAGCACGAACATCGTCTTGGTATTTCGGGTTTCAAGCTGATCCCCATCAACCTTGAAAACGGAAAAGCCAGCTTTGGAAAACCAATGTCGCAGGAAAAGCCGTTCCAGATATTTTACGACGACAAGGGTGACGGCGATTCTTCAACTAGCTGATATTAAAGAATATATAATCGGTTTATTACTGGGTGAGTTGTTTTGTGACAATTTGTGAATGCATTCACGGAACCGGACTGTAAAACAATCTTAAATGGAGTGGTGAGGTTGAGCCTCACAACAAGGTTAAAACGTTCAACCGGATAACAATAAGTTCAATCAAGGAGAACAATATGAAAGGCCTGAAGAAAATTGCACTGGCAACAGCCGTTGCCGCTGCGCCCTTCGCCGCTCAAGCCGAGCTGCAGGCGATGGACGACAGCATGATGGGTAACGTCACCGGTCAGGCCGGTGTGACCATCGAACTGGAAACCCAGGTAAGCATTGGTCAGTTCACCTACACGGACGAAGGCACCTTCGCCGTTAAGGACATTGAGCTGGGTGGTGCGTTGGCCAGTAGTTCACAGTCTGCTGCAGACTATGCTGCGGCTACCGGCGCCGGCGCCCTGTTGGACCAACTGAAAATTGACATCGACATCGCTGACGATGGCGACGCGATCATTCACGTTGGCTCTCTCCAAACTGATGGCAGTGGTAACCCGATTCCCATCGACTGGGGTATGACTGCTGGCTCCATGGAGCTTGAAGGTAACGGCGGCGAAAACACCGTTCTCGTTTCCAACATGGACGCATGGGGTCTTCTCGGCGCTCTGGACATCGTTGTCGACACTGACGACGTAGATGGCCAGGCTGGTACTGGTACTCTTAACATCGACGCTGCGTTCACCGTTGAAGAAATGAGCTTCGACGTTGACTTCCTGGGTGTCGGCATCGCAGGCATGACCATCAAGGGCTCTGAGTCCGGCGGTGAAGCACTTGGTGCAGCCGGCCTTGCTCAGATCTTTGGTGAAGATCCTGCCAACCTGACTCCGGAAGAGCAGCGTAAAGTTGGTCTGGCTCAGGCTGGCTTCGCGATTGTTGGTCTGGACATCTACAAAGGCAACGGCCTGGGTGCTTCCACAAAGACTGGCGTATTGCGTGTAGATGTTGATGACGTTCTGATGGACATCAACGTTGCCGAAACCAACATCGGCGGTGCAAACATCGGTACCATCGGTATCGACAACCTGCACATCAGCAACACCAAGCTGGCTGTATACGGTCACTAAGCTGATCGCGTAACACCTTTGGTGTGAACGCCCCGCCCTGCGGGGCGTTTTTTATGCCGGTTTAAAGTACTGGCAAAAAAAGAGCGGTGACTCGCAACGAGTCACCGCTCTTTGTGTTTCTGGCCTGTAGAGACAGCCTTAGCGATCCGGCACCGCTATGGACAGATCAAACCCGCCACCGGGCCGGGGCGTCAGTGTGATCGGGCCTTCGTTAATGCCATGTGGCACCTGGATCGTATCAACGCCCGGTGGGTTACCGATGGTGAAATTCAGGTTCTGGCCATCAAACCCAACCCCCAGTTGATCGTTCAGAAAGGTCTGGCTGAACGGTTCATCCGGTATTTGGGCCTGCTGCCCGAAAATAATGGGCGGAATGGTCGGGGTGAACTCCGCCGGTGGCTGCGCCCGGGCAAGTTCTTCCTGGGGTAGCAGCAGGGCACGGCGGAGGAATTCCTCCTCCGCGCTCTCGAGGGCGCCTTTCTTGCCTTCCCGTTCGAAGCGCTCAAGAGCTTCGCGATAGGCTTCTTCTTCCGCTTCCGTTAGCACCGGCTCACCCGGCGAAATGGTCAGTGAGCGGATGATCCGCTGCCGATCGGCGTCGGTTTTCCGCCGTTCCTTCGGAACCACGATGACAGCGGAATCCTTTACATAGGTTTCTACCATCTCATCCGACGTCAGGGCCTGTACCCCGGCCATTAACGGGGACGTAAATGAAGCAGCCAGGCTGGCGGTACCAGCCAGAGCAATGTACAGGGGTGCTCGGCGTGTCATGACGTAGCCTCTTGCCGTGTCCAAACGCGAAATGGAGGCGCTTCCAACACTGAACTGCTGTCAGTAGGCTCCTTACTGGCAGTATTCTGCGCAAAGAACCGGATTTCAAGGTGATTGTGTGGCGTTTGTGATCAGAATCGGACTATTGTCAGTATTCTTCTGTAAATCCAGACAAACGTGTTTATATAAAGGGCGTGATTCATTCAGGTTTGTAACAGGGCACTTATGTTCAAGGCATTTCGTTCGCGAGTACAGCGCTGGGTCAACCAGCGGATTCCGCGAGCCGATCAGCGGGTATTCGGTCAGCGTAATATTTTTATCCTCCCCACGGGCGCCGGTATGGTGTTTGCCGCTCTGCTGCTGATCATGCTGATAACCGGTATTAACTACCAGAACAGCCTGATTTACCTGCTCACATTCTTACTGGGCGCAGTGGTTGTTGCGGCCATGCACCAGACCCACCGAAACCTGTCGGGGCTGGAACTGACACTGATACAGGCCGGTGATGGCTTTGCCGGCGATACGATACCCTTCCGTTTACGGGCTGTGTCGCCCCGTCATGACTCGCTGGCGATATCCCTGTTCTGCGATGACAATCAGCTCGAAAATCAACACGTGCCAGCCGGGCAGCAGGAGGACATGACCCTGGCCATACCGTCCTGTCAACGTGGCTACCTGCAGCCGGAGCGTATCCGTGTGGAAACCCGCTTTCCTTTTGGCCTTTTCAAGGCCTGGTCCTGGCTGCGCCCGGTCTCGTCCGGCATTGTCTACCCAAGCCCGCTGGCTGCACCGGATGTGGCCAGCACGGTTCAGGATGGGGAGGAAGAATCGAAAGCCCGCTCGACGGATGGCAACGACCATGCGGACATTCGGCCCTGGCGGGAAGGGGATCTGAGCCAGAGGGTTCAGTGGAAACGATACGCGCGTACCGGTGAAATGGTGATTACCGACTGGGAGGGTGAGCAGGGCAGCCCCCACTGGCTGGACTATGACGCCTTTAGGGGCGTGGACCGTGAGCTGCGTCTGGGCTACCTGGCCCATCAGGTGATTGAGCGGGCCCGCAACAACAGCCGTTTCGGGCTGAACCTGCCGGGGCAGGTGATCGAACCGGACACCGGTGCCGCTCACGCCAATCGGTGCCTCAAGGCGCTGGCCATCTTTGGCCTTGAACAACCAAGGGAAGGTGGTCCTCTGCCCCATGGTACCCGCTCCGAAGAGGTTGGGAATCGGACCTCTGCGTCGTCTGTTTTCGGGGAGGGACGGGCATGATTTGCAGGTTTCTGAGTAATTCCCAGAGCTCAAGTTCGTTGCAGACTTCGGAATTGGTATCCGGCCGCGCGTTGATATGGCTGATCG